>JAVWUR010000025.1:0-22354 GCA_036667055.1 Oscillospiraceae bacterium | reverse complement strand
CTCTGTTTTATATCTATTGAATTTAAAGTGGGAACTATTATCTATGCGTTTGCCAAAAAGTTTAATTTTGGCATAAACTCCGTCACCAATTCCCCTTTTGAAGTGTAGGTGCCCGTTTTAACCTGAGAAAAATTCACGCTATCCTCCGACACAACCGAGGGCAGCCCTGCCGTGTTTAGCTTTGTGTTTGCAATGCGACCCACCTTACTTTGCAGCTCGTGGTTTGCCTTTTCGTCGTCAATGGAATACACCACCTGTACTGCATCTGTTTTTGTCTCGCCCAAACTGTCCGACAAAAAATCTCTTGCTGTCCTATTTTCCACATAATCCATAAGCTCGCCGCCTCTCGTTTTATATCCTCTTGATTTATTATATCGACAGGTTTTTATAAAAGCTTAGTCTCATTTCCATTTTTGCCTGCAAACCACGGTCTAGTGTCAAGCTAGCCTTGACTACACCTATTTTCCAAAGCATTTCACAAAAATTTCACACTTATTGGTCACATATATATATTATCTATTCCATAAAAGGATATCGATAATCGGTGGCTGGGTGATAATTTTCCGTTATCGTCCTTGCCGTCACCCACCGCAGCAGATTAAGCTTGGAGCCTGCCTTGTCGTTGGTGCCCGACTTTCTGCCGCCGCCAAAGGGCTGCTGACCCACCACCGCCCCTGTGGTTTTATCGTTTATGTAGATATTTCCGGCAGAGTAGGTGAGTGCCTTTAGCATCTTTTCGATAACCAATCTGTCTTTTGCGAACACCGAGCCGGTGAGTGCGTAGGGGGAGGTTTTGTCGCACACCTTTAACATCTCGGAAAACTCCTCGTCCTCGTACACATATATTGTGAGCACCGGCCCGAAAATCTCCTCACGCATTGTCTCGCAATCGGGGGTTTTTGCTAGGAAAATTGTGGGGCGTATGTACCAGCCCACACTGTCATCGCACTCACCGCCGCACAAAAGCTCTGTGTCCTTTGAGGCTTTAGCACGGTCAATATACCCTTTTATGTTGTCGTAGGCACGCTTGTGAATGACCGCATTTACAAAATTGTGGGTGTCGCAAGGGTCGCCCATCTTGATACTTTCTGTCTCGCTTATCAGCTTGTCCTTTACCGCCTCATAGACGGATTTTGGCAGATAGGCACGGGAACAGCCGGAGCATTTTTGCCCTTGGTACTCAAACGCCCCACGGATAAGTGCCGTTATAAGTGCTTGGTGGTCGCAGCTTGTGTGGGCGAACAAAAAGTCCTTGCCCCCTGTCTCCCCCACCATACGAGGGTACTCACGAAGCTTTTCTATGCCATTGGCAACGGATTTCCAGATGGTGTTAAACACATTTGTGGAGCCGGTAAAATGTATGCCCCCAAGTGTGCCGCTGTCCATCGCCGCCTGTGTCAGGTTAGGCCCTTCACAGGGCACAAAATTTATCACTCCATCGGGCAGACCTGCCTCCAAAAATGCCTGCATAAGCACATAGTTTGAAAGGATGGCACTTTCGGCTGGCTTCCACAGCACCGTGTTGCCCATAAGTGCAGGTGAGGAGCACAGGTTGCCACCGATGGAGGTGAAGTTGAAGGGTGAGATTGCCAAAATTACCCCCTCCATGGGGCGATATTCCATCCTGTTTACGGCACTTGCGGTGCGGTTGGGCTGGGTGGAATATATTTCGCTCATAAAATAGGTGTTAAACCGCAGAAAATCTATCATTTCACAGGCGGCATCAATCTCCGACTGGTAGACGGTTTTCGACTGTCCCAGCATAGTTGCGGCGTTTATTTTATAGCGATATTTGGTAGCTAACAGCTCTGCTGTCCGCTGAAACACCGCCGCACGATGGTCGCAGGACAGATTAGCCCAGCTTTCCTTGGCTTTCATGGCGGATTTTATCGCCATATCCAGTTCCTTTTCTCCTGCCATATGGACACGGGCTATCACCTTTTTATGGTCGTGTGGGGCGGTGATGTCTATTACCCTATTGGAAAATACCTCCTTGCCGTGGATAATCAGTGGTATCTCCGTGATGGTGTCGCTAAATGCCGCAAGCTCCTGCATAACCTGTGCTCGCTCGGGAGAATTGGGTGAATAGCTTTTCACCTTTTCATTTTTCGGCATGGGAAAGCTGTATATGGTGTTCATAATTTTACCCCTTTCAAGGCTGTGGTGTCTTTCAAAATTTTCAATAAAAACTTTGGCTTGTCACTAACATAATACCGAAAATTTTCCGCCTGTCAACCGCCCCAAAACCCTGTAAAATGGCGGTTTTAGCCCCCACATCCCCCCTTGGATAAACCCATGGTAAGAAACAGCAAAACCACAGTCTATAGTGGGGTGCAAAAAACGCAAAAGCAGCTATTGGCAAAATTTCGCCTAGATAGCTGCTTTTAATTTCAATATTCTATTTTACGCCCTTACATTTTCATGCCCTTGACCTTTTATGCTCTTGCCTTTTCATGCCCTTGACCTTTTATGCCATCACCCTTGGTGTGATTTTCCAATTCGTCTATCTAAAACTGTGCGAAGCCCACCTTGCGGTAGACCTTGTTTATCATCTTGTCGCACTGGTGCTGTGCCTTTTGTGCGCCGTCCTTTAGCACTGCTTCTAGGTAGGTTTTGTCCGCCAAAATTCTGGCATACTCCCCTTGCAATGGCACTAGGGTGTCGATTACGCTTTGTGCAACCGCCTCTTTAAATTCTCCGTAGCCTCTGCCCTCAAACTCCTTTTCAATGTCATCAAAGCCCTTGCCTGTCATAACATTGTAGATACCCATAAGGTTTGATATCCCCGCTTTTTCCTCGGACAGCTTGACGATGCCCTCGCTGTCCGTGACTGCACCCTTAAACTTTTTCATAATAACCTCCGCAGGGTCGGTCATCAGGACGTAGCTCTTGGGGTTTTCGTCAGATTTTGACATCTTTTTTGTCGGCTCCTGCAAGCTCATAACCTTAGCCCCGATTTTTGGGATATACGGCTCTGGCAGCACAAAGGTGTCGGAATAGTTTTGGTTAAAGCGTTGTGCTATGTTTCTTGCCAGCTCAACGTGCTGTTTTTGGTCGGCACCCACGGGCACTAAATCCGCATTGTACGCCAAAATATCCGCCGCCATTAGGACAGGATAAGTGAACAGCCCTGCATTTATATTGTCCGAGTGCTTGGCACTTTTGTCCTTGAACTGGGTCATTCTCCCAAGCTCTCCAAACTGGGTGTTGCACGCCAAAATCCATGACAGCATTGCGTGCTGAGGCACATGGCTTTGGATAAACACCAAGGATTTATTTGGGTCTATGCCCGAGGCTAATAGCAGTGCCGCCGATTCATAGGTTTTGCGGCGAAGCTCCGCCGGCACCTGTTTTACCGTCAGTGCGTGCTGGTCCACAACACAATAGACACAGTCATATTCGTCCTGCAAAAGCGGCCAGTTTCTCACAGCCCCTATATAGTTTCCCAGTGTAAATGTCCCTGTTGGCTGTATTCCGCTGAATACCCGTTTTTTGTTTTGTTCCATTGTGATGAACCTCCATTTTAGTTGTTATTTAAACAGTATAAATCTTTTTATCTCTATCGCTTTTACAGGGCACATCTCGTGACAGCAAAAGCATTTTATGCACCCCTTTTGGTCTATATGTGCCCTGCCCTTTTCCATGGTTATCACCTGCTGTGGGCAGATTTCCCCACACTTTTCACAGCCGATACACTTAGCCTTATCCACCCTTGGACGGGGTGCAATCAGCCTTTCCACGGCAGGTGTCGCCCAGCTTATTGCCCGTGGCAGGTTTTGAGCAAAATTGACGCTGTAGGATTTTGGCAGCACAAAGCCCTCCCATTTTTTATACAGCTCCGTGTCCCCCTCCACCGTGCCTTGGGGCAATATTTTGGGGCACAGCCCTCGCTCTATCGCCTCCTGCATAACCGGTGCAGACATAGGGTCTAAGCCCATAATACCGCACATCACATGGTCGATGTAGTACGGGTTTTCCCCTGCAATAATCAGCCCTAGGGCTATTGGCACACCGCCGGAGGGGCCGTCCCCCTCCATACCCACCACCCCATCTACAATTGTAAAGGAGGGTTTTATTGTCTGGCACAAATCCACCAGCATCTTGGCAAAGCTTTCTTTTTGGGGAAAACGCATATGAAATTCCGCTTTTTTTAAACCGGGGATTGTGCCAAACAGGTTTTTTACCGCCCCTGACATCCCTGTCATAGCGTGGGTTTTAAACTTTGCAAGATTGATTATCACGTCATATTGTGCCGCCGGTGCTATAATTTCAAACTCCTTGACTATAGCCCCGTCAGTTTTCACCCTCACCGTCTCTACCTTGGTGTATAAGGGCACTCCCGTGTCCTCGCTCACCTTAGTAAAGCCGCAGCCGTTGTAGCTGCTTTGTGCCAGTGCCACCGAGGCTGTACCGCCGCCGCAATCGGCTATGAGCATATCTTTTGGGGGCACTCCCCATTCAAGGAGCACCTTTATCACAGCTGCCAAAATTTGAGGGTGGGTGGTTATCGCCTTGGAGGGGGGCTGTTTTGACAGCATATTGGGCTTTAAAAGCACCCTTTTGCCTGCCACTGCCCTTTGCACCTCCAGCTTTTCCATAACATATTTTATGGAATTGTACACCGTCTCCTCGGTATAATCGGCTGTCCTTTTTATAAGCACCTTTGACATCTATTTTATTTCCTCAACAAATTCCTGCATACGCTTAATCGCCTGCTCAATGTGGTCGATGGAATAGGAATAGCTTATGCGAACAAAGCCCTCCCCTGCATCTCCAAAGGCGGTGCCGGGCACCACCACCACCCTTTTGCCATACAGCAGCTTTTCGCAAAAATCCTCACTGGAAAGCCCTGTGCTGCGTATGTCGGCAAAGACGTAAAACGCCCCCTCTGCCTCGTAGCAGGGCAAGCCTATCCGCTTTAATTCCGCCGTCAAAAACTTGCGGCGCAGGTTATATTGTCCACGCATTTCCTCTATGGCATCATCGCATTGGCTAAGTGCCACCACCGCTGCATATTGGCTGGTGGTAGGGGCACTCATTATGCCATATTGATGTATCTTTAGCATCTGTGTCAAGATGGGCTTTGGTGCACAGGCGTACCCTAAACGCCACCCTGTCATGGCGTAAGCTTTGGAAAAGCCGTTGATTAAAATTGTGCGTTCCTTCATGCCCTCAATGGCGGCTATGCTTGCGTGGGGGCAATCCCCATAGGTAAGCTCCGCATAAATTTCGTCGGACATAACCAAGATGTCCGTGCCACGCAGCACCTGTGCTATCTGCTCTAGGTGCTCTTTACGCATCACCGCCCCTGTTGGGTTGCACGGGTAGGGAAAGACCAAAAGCTTTGTTTTGTCCGTTATCGCCGCCTTTAATTCCTGTGGGGTTAAGCGAAAGCCGTTCTCTGCTTTAGTGTTAATTTCCACCACCTTTGCCCCTGCAAGGCGAGCCATTGGCCCATAGCTCACATAGCTTGGCATGGGGATGATAACCTCATCCCCTGGGCGAATTACCGCACGCATACAGGCGTCTATCCCCTCCGAGCCGCCCACCGTGACCATGGTTTCCTCCAGGGTGTAGTCCACACTGAACCGCCTTTTCAGGTACTTTACAATCTCACTGCGAAGCTCGGGCAGTCCACTGTTGGAGGTGTAAAAGGTTCTGCCCTTTTCCAAGCTGCGTATGCCTGCCTCTCGTATAGACCACGGGGTTTTAAAATCCGGCTCTCCCACACCAAGGACAATGCAATCGTCCATCTCCTTGGCTATGTCAAAAAAGCGGCGTATCCCCGAGGGCTTTTCGCTTTTTAGTGTCTCATTTAACAAATCGTCATAATTAATCACAGGAAATCAAAGCCCCTTTCGTCCTTACCCTCCTGATTGAAAACCACCCCGGCGGTCTTGTAGGGGCGAAGCACAAAGTGGGTAGCTGTGCCATTTACATCGTCCAGGGGGGACAGCCTTTTCGCCACCAGCATAGCAATTTCCTGAAAGCTTTTTGCCCGTATCTCCACCAGTAAATCGTATCCGCCGCTGATTAATGTCACCGCTTCCACCTCTTCCATATCGGAAATTATCTGGGCAAGCTCGTCAAACCCTCTGCCCCTTTTTGGTGTCACTCGCAGCTCTATCAATGCCTTAACGTGGTTTTGACTCACCTTTTCCCAGTCGATAAGTGCCCGATAGCCTTTGATTATTCCGTCCTTGGTGAGCTGTGCTATGGTGCTTTCCACCTCTTGGGCGGTCATATCCAGCATCGCCCCCATCTGTTCCGAGGTCAACATAGGCTGTGTCTCAATTAAATGCAATAACTTTTCCAAAATTACAATCCCCCTTTTAAGCGTATAATAAGCTTATATATTAATCATACATTTTATCATCTTTATTGGCGCTTTACAAGCGATAGCAATTTTTTTGTTGAATTTTTACACTACAATAGGTATAATATACTCATTGCTTGGTAATTCAATGTTAATTAATTGGCAATCTTATGGCAGTCCGGCAATCTTATGGCAGTTTTACAGCAATTTAACTGCTTGGCACAGAGGTAAGAGGTAATTATGGTTAAAGTTTACACTGCTAAATTTAAGGCAGTACCTATGGATATCCGCAAAAATTTTGAAGCGGCACAGGGTGAATTATCCAAGGCACTCGCCGCAAAATGTGAAATTATCGTTTTCCCGCAAGGGTTTTTACTGGGCGCACCACTGGGGATTTTAGAGGATGCCGCCTATATAAAAGAGCTTTACAATGACTGTGTGGACAAGCTTTGCGGTGGAATTTGGCTGTCTCGCATACGGATTTTATGTGACCGATTGACGGACAACGGCTTTGAGAGCCTTTTTTCCTACCAAGGGCACACGGTGCCAAACGAGGCTTTTAAGCTGGACAAGATAGGGGTTTTAGCCTACTGCGACAAGGGCGAGTTTTTGGGGGATATAAGGCGGCTGCGGGACAAGGGGGATTTGTTTATCCTAAACTGGTCAAAGCCCACTGTCGCCGGAGAGCTTTTCCTGCTAAACAAGCTATTAACTGCCGTCTCTTGTGCACAGGGCGTGCATTTTGTGCTATGTCTTGGGGGGAACGGCTACAGCACCCACCCCCATTTTTACACCCCCTGTGTGGGGGCGATTACCAAGGGCGGTGGCGGTCTTTTTTATGACTACCGTGGGTTTCAAGGCGCTGGGTCAATATACGAGGTGGAGGTTACCCGCTCACTCTTTGTGGCAAAATGCCCTCCCATCTCTGCCGATTTTGCCGTAAATTTCAGTCAAAATCCTTTGGTGCCAAGGGACGTGGACGAGAGAGCGTATTGCCTAGAGCTTTTTGATATGCAGTCGGCGGCTCTTGCAGGGCGCATGGAAAATATCGGTTGTAAAAATCTGGTTTTAAACCTTAGCGGAGGGCTGGATTCCACCTTGGCGCTACTGGTGTGTGTCAACGCTTTTGATATGCTGTCCCTTGACAGGGGCGGTCTGCACATACTCACTCTGCCCGGCTTTGGCACAGGCAGTATCACCAAAAATTTAGCGGCTGAGCTGTGCAAAAAGCTGGAATTGCCCCTTGAGAGTATGGATATAAATGCCCCCTGCACCCAAGCCCTCTTTGACTTGCACCATGACGGGTTAACCGCCGATATCGCCTATGAAAATATCCAAGCGAGAATGAGAACCCTATACGCCCTCACCTTGGCAAATATGTGCAATGGGCTGATGGTTGGCACAGGGGATTTAAGCGAGGAGGCTTTGGGCTTTTCCACCTATGGTGGTGACCAGATGGCAAGCTACAATGTCAACTGCTGTATCTCCAAAACCGTTATGCGCACCATGCTCCCATATATTACGGAGCTAGATATGTTTAAAAGCGTATCTACGGCTGTCGCTGACGTTTTGGCAATACCCATAAGCCCCGAGCTTATCCCAAGTGACGGCGGCGAAATTTGCCAGCGAACAGAGGAGGTTCTCGCCCCCTATAAGCTTATTGATTTTTATATATATTGCTTTGTAGGCGCTAAGCTTTCCCCTATGGAAACCCTTGAAAAGGCACAGCAAGTGTTTGACGGCGAGTTTTCTCCCAACTATCTAAAGGAAAAGCTACAGATGTTTTACACCCGATTTGCTCACAGCCAATTCAAGCGCTCCTGCTGTCCTGAGGGCGCCGCCATAACCCATATCAACCTTCTTGGGGCAAAAAATTTCTACCCTAGCGATGGTGCCGCCGCCCTGCTCACCGACTTTTTGAATAATTAGCCCCACCTGTAACATACTAAAGCTAAAACATTGATGTTTTAATGCTTACAATGGAGAAGAAAGGTGACTTTTAGTATGTTTTACAAAATATGTATTGGTATTCTAATTATTGGCGGAATAAACTGGGGGCTTATCGGGGTGCTGAACTTTGACCTTGTTGCGTTCCTTTTTGGCGGCTCTGCCAGCTTGTTTGCACGGGTGGTGTACACCCTTGTGGGCATAAGCGCAATATGCAGTATTCCGGCGCTTTTCAGCGAACGTGACCCCGATTCTAAGATGATTTAACCCTTTTGTCACAAGGTGGATTTTCCCTAAAAAATACAGTGGAGGACGGCAACTGCTGTCCCCCACCATTTTTTTGTGTAACTTTATCTTTTTTATTGACAAAAACCATTATAATAGATTATAATATGTTTGTTATTTTATATTGATAAAACTCGAAAGGAGTCGATTATGGAATTTGTAAAATTGACCGAGTCTGAATACACAGTTATGAAACTGGTGTGGCAGAATGTGGGCATAAATGCATCCCAAATCAGCAAGCATTTGTTGGCTGAAAAGGGCTGGAAAAAGAGCAGCACCTATATAGCGCTAACCCGCCTTGAGAATAAGGGTATGATAAGCCGCAGTTATCCTAAATATATCATCACCGCCCTTGTGCCCGAGGAGAATATACAGCTTGGCAGCACGGAGGAATTTATTGATAAATTTTTTGACGGCAATGGTAAAAATGCCTTCGCTTGCCTTTTGAACTGCTGTGACCTTTCGGCGGATGACCTTGATGCCATCTCAAAAATGGTGGAAGAAAAAAAGAAGGAAAAGCAATAATATTGTGCAGTAACTTACATGACATATTTATACAACAAAACAGTGGAATCCCTTGGGTGAGGTTCCACTGTTTTTATGTGTATTCTAGCTTGTTATTTTATGCCCTGTTAAATCTTTTCAAACATTGATGGGGGCTGACCGCAGATGGGGCAGACAAAATCCGTGGGGAGAGCACCCTCGTGAATGTGTCCACAGATGGTGCAACGCCATTTTTCCTCGCCTATGGTGTCGGCTGGTTTTTCGGTGGGCTTTTCGTTGAATTTAAGGAGAGATAAAAGCTCTTTAACCGCAGCTATTGGGAAATCATCCTCCTGCTTTTCTGCTAAAAGCCCCTTTAAAAAGTCATAGCTGTTGCCGCTTTGTGCAATCATGAAGCCTGCCTCACGGAGAATATCCTCCGCCATAATGCGGTTTGATTTTTCCATAGCCTCTGCAAGCTGCTTTTCAACTGGGTTTTTCGCCGATTGTGCCAAGGATAGAGCCAGCTTTTCCTGCTGCGTCTTGCTCTTGGCAAGTGCCAGCATGGCATTTTTAACCTGTGGCGTCTTGGGCTGCTGTGGTGGGTATTCATCGGGAGCCATTGACAGTGCATGGGAGGGGCAGGACTTTACGCAAGCACCACAGCCGATACACTTTGATGGGTCAACTTGACCTGTTTCTGTGTCGGATGCCCCTGTTGGGCAGACATACAAGCACAGACAATCCTTTGTACATAACCTTATATTTCTAACGGCGTGCATATTATTCCCCCCTTTGTATCTGTGCAAATTTCATTCTAGGCACCTTGCACACCGGACAAATCTCCGGCGGAACGTCCCCGATAAAGATGAAACCGCATATTTCACATACATATACATTTGTGTTTTGTGCAAAAGCAAACTGCTCGCTTTCGTATCTTTTGAGCAGAGATGACAGCATACGGGTGACCTTTTCGCTCCATACCAACGCTCTTAGTGCTCCACGGTCGTGTATGGCTTGGGCGGTAGCGTTTGCCGCAGGGTATCTTTCCTCAAGGTTTGCTTGTACCAGCTTTGACAGCTTAGAAAAATCTTGCCCCGATGGCACTGCACTTTTGCCCTTATAGTAGTTTGCAAGGGTGGTGAAAAGCTCGCTTTCCTTGGCAAGATACTGCTTTTCGCAGCCACGAGCAAGGTTTGAACAGATGGCACTAAGCTCTGCAAAGGACACCTCTCTCAAATCTTCCTCAACCGCTTGCACCGGTGCTTTCACAGGGGCAGGTGCGTCCGTTTTCTCTTTAAACTCAGACTTTTGAGCACCGCACAAGGGGCAGACCCAGTTGTCGGGCAGTGACTCCCATTTGGTGCCTGCCGGAATACCGGCGGACGGGATACCCACAGCTTCATCATAAATAAAGCCGCAGATGGTGCATACATATTTCTTCATGCCTTGACCTCCTTTTTTTTGAGTTACGTTGTGATAGCTAACAGAAAATAGAAACTGTAAGCCGTTTATAACACTAATAAATTTATTGATACAAAATATCAATAAGCTATATTTTTATTATACATTACTGTAAAAATAAGTCAATAGAAATGATGAAAGTTTTAGGTAAAAATTCCCAAAAAGTATAAACTACTAGCACGTCACTAACAGTTTGATTTTTCTGCAAAAACAAAAAAGCTTACAAACAATACTGTTTGTAAGCTTTTGTTGTGGTGCGCCATCACGGATTCGAACCGGGGACCCACTGATTAAGAGTCAGTTGCTCTACCAACTGAGCTAATGGCGCATATTAAGTTTGTGCAGGGCACGCTATGTTTCTAAATTCGCTACGCTCATTAAGAACCATATGTGTACCAACTGAGCTAATGGCGCATATTAAATTGTGCAGGGCACGCTATGTTTCTAAATTCGCTACGCTCATTAAGAACCATATGTGTACCAACTGAGCTAATGGCGCATATTATTGCGGCGTTTCGCAGAAACCAGCACTTTATATTTTGTAACTGCTTTAATATTATAGCATAAATTTTGGCTAAGTCAATAACTTTTGGATAAAAACTTGTTAAAATTATATATTGTTTTTTCGGCTGGTAATTTCTTTTGGAAAACCCTTGACAAATTTGGTTTACAAGTGTAAACTAGGCTTATGGTGGTTTACAGCTATAGACCAAACTAGGCTTGCCTTGTTACCGTCACCCTTATCCCTTTATTATTACCTTTAAAGCTTATTGCCAACAGGAGGTGCTACAATTGAAAGATTTAAAATTACCGGAAAGTGAATATCGCTTTGTTAAAATCATATGGCAGAACGAGCCAATCTCCTCTAAAGACCTTGTCACCCAGTGCGAAAAGGAATTGGATTGGAAAAAATCCACCACCTACACGGTGCTAAAACGGCTGTGCGACAAGGGGATTGTGTCAAACGAAAATTCCTGCATAACCTCTTTAGTAAAACAGGCAGAGGTTCAACGGTTCGAAAGTGCCGAGCTTATTACACGCAGCTTTGACGGCTCACTGCCACAGTTTTTTGTTGCGTTTATGAGCGGCAAAAAGCTGTCCGACCGTGAAGCAGAGCGGCTAAAACAGCTTATTGACGCCTACAAGGAGGAATAATTATGTCAAATATTTTTAATGTGGTGCTCAGAATGTCCATCACCTCTACACTGGTGATTTTTGCAGTGCTGGCACTGCGGCTGCTACTAAAAAAGCAAGCGAAGGCACTTTCCTACGCTTTATGGGCGTTAGTTTTTATCAAGCTTATCTGCCCCATCGCCTTTGAAACGAAAACGGCACTTGTGCCCCCACCCCTTCAAAATTTAGTCACCAGTGAAGAATTTACCCTGCGTGAATTGACAAAGGATATTGGAACTAGGCAGGGACAGCACGCCCCTGCACAAAATATAATGGACAGCACGCAAAGAGACAGTCTTATAGCGTCCGGTACCCACGGCAACCCAATCAATTTAAAGGTAATGACAAGCTATCTATGGTTTGTAGTGGTCTGTTTTTTAATGGCACAGTCATTTTTAAAGCTGAAAATGCTTTCCGACAAGGTAAAACATTCCCATTATGAAACTGAAAATATCTACACAAGTGATGCCATTGACACTCCATTTATTTTGGGTCTAGTGCATCCAAAGATATATCTGCCCACTCAGCTGGCAATCAGCGACCGAAAATATATAATAAAACACGAACAAATCCATATAAAACGCCTTGATTACATTATAAAGCCCTTGTTTCTCGCCGTTGCCATTCTCCACTGGTTCAACCCCTTGGTATGGCTAAGCTTTTCTCTTATGAGCCGTGATATGGAGATGTCTTGTGACGAGCAGGTACTAAATCACTTTGGCTGCGGCATAAAAAAAGATTATTCACTACAGCTTTTAGCTTTTGCAGCCCAGAAAAAGCCCTGCTATTCCGGCACTGTTCTTTTTGGGGAAAACGCCCCCGAAAGCCGCATAAAAAATGTGTTGCACTACAAAAAGCCCACCCTTTTGGTTGTAGCTGTCTTTGTGGCGGTGATTTCTTTTGTTGGCATAGGGGCATTTACACGGCAAAAACCGGTGTCGGTAGCCCCAGCCCCCAATGAAAACTCAGTGACGGCACAAAGCCCAGCCCCTAGCGAAAACTCTGTGACGGCACAAAGCCCTTCTATCAATGAAAGCACTGTGACAGCAAAAACGCTGCTATACCCCACAGCCGCCGACACAACAATAACTCGAGGATATGTAGGCACATATCCGGCACATGATGGGATTGACCTTGCCGGAGAGCTTGGAACAGACATCTATGCTGCTAAAAGCGGCACTGTTACCGTCTCACAGCTTTCCGAAACGGGGGATGGAAACTACATTATCATCGACCACGGTGACAGAATGTCCACGCTGTACGCACACTGTTCAACGCTTTTAGTGGCAGAGGGGGACGAGGTGAAATCGGGGCAGAAAATTGCCGAGATGGGCAGCTCCGGCAGCTCCACGGGAAATCATCTGCACTTTGAACTGACAAAGGACGGCGTGAGCCTTGACCCACAGAAATTCTTTTGATAAACTCAAACTTTTAGCCCTATTATGCCTTGACAATTGTGGCAAAATATAATATCCTTATAAGGTATAAAGGCGTTGACAAAGACAGTAACCTTTTTTTGTGGGAAATTAAAAGCGAGTGTGGGGCGGTGTGAGCCACATAAGAGTACTTTAAAGGCGAACATCACTTTCGAGCTGTGGGGCAGAAAATATATCATATATAATGTATATAATTAAGTCTCAACGGGTTTCTTCCGTTACAAAGAAAACATATGACAGTATGTAAATAGGTGGTTTTAGCAATTGCTTTACAAGCTCTTGTCCTGTTTAATTATAGGGCAAGGGCTTTTTTATTTTCACTACACCCATTACAATGCTCTCAATACAAAACTATTTGGAGGATGTTACAATGTACAAAAAAGTGCCAACCGACTTGAACTTCGTGGCTAGAGAAAAGGAAGTTTTGGAATTTTGGAAGGAAAACGAGATTTTTGAAAAGAGTATGGCGGAGCGTAAGGACTGCCCCACCTACACTTTTTATGACGGCCCCCCCACAGCAAACGGCAAGCCACACATCGGGCACGTTTTGACCCGTGTTATCAAGGATATGATTCCTCGTTACCACACCATGAAAGGGGAATATGTGCCGAGAAAAGCAGGCTGGGACACCCATGGTCTGCCCGTTGAGCTGGAGGTAGAAAAGCAAATCGGCATAAATGGCAAGGAGCAAATCGAGGCTTACGGTCTTGAACCTTTCATTGACAAATGCAAGGAGAGCGTCTGGAAATACAAGGGAATGTGGGAAGATTTTTCCGGCACGGTGGGCTTTTGGGCGGATATGGAAAACCCATATGTCACCTACCACAACGATTTTATCGAGAGCGAATGGTGGGCTTTAAAGGAAATTTGGGAAAAGGGTCTTTTGTATAAAGGCTTTAAAATTGTGCCCTACTGCCCGAGGTGCGGCACTCCCTTGTCCAGCCACGAGGTGGCACAGGGCTACAAGGATATAAAGGAGCGTTCCGCCATTGCAAAATTTAAGGTGAAGGGGGAAAACGCCTACATCTTGGCGTGGACAACCACCCCTTGGACACTGCCCTCCAACGTGGCACTATGTGTAAACCCCAAGGAGGAATATGTTAAGGTTGCCGCAAAAGAGGAAGTTTACTATCTGGCAAAGGCACTGTGCGACAAGGTTTTGGGCGAAAATGAGTACGAGGTTTTGGAAAGCTTTATCGGCACCGACCTTGAATATAAAGAATATGAGCCACTATACCACTTTGTCACCCCGAAAGAAAAATGCTGGTATGTGACCTGCGACAATTTTGTCACCCTGTCCGATGGTACCGGCGTTGTTCACATCGCCCCTGCCTTTGGTGAGGACGACTCTGTGGTAGGCAAAAGGTATTCTCTGCCCTTTGTTCAGCTGGTGGACGGCAAGGGCGAAATGACAAAGGAAACAAAATGGGCGGGAGTTTTCTGCAAGGATGCCGACCCTAAAATTTTACAGGATTTGCGGGACAATGGTCTATTATTTTCCGCACCGAAATTTGAGCACAGCTACCCCCACTGCTGGCGTTGTGACACACCGTTAATCTACTATGCACGGGATTCTTGGTTTATCAAGATGACGGATGTTAAGGAAAACCTTATCAAAAACAACAACACCATCAACTGGATTCCCGAGAGCATAGGCAAGGGACGTTTTGGTGACTGGCTGGAAAATGTTCAGGACTGGGGCATTTCAAGAAACCGTTATTGGGGCACACCTTTAAATATTTGGGAATGTGAGTGCGGACACCGCCACGCCATCGGCAGCATTGAGGAGCTTAAAAAAATGTCTCCCAACTGCCCCGAGGAAATCGAACTGCACCGCCCCTACATCGACGCTGTAACCATCACCTGCCCTGAGTGCGGCAAGCAGATGGTGCGTGTGCCGGAGGTTATCGACTGCTGGTTTGACTCGGGGAGTATGCCCTTTGCACAGCATCACTACCCATTTGAAAACGCCGATTTATTTAAGGCACAATTCCCTGCAAACTTTATCAGCGAGGCGGTTGACCAAACCAGAGGTTGGTTTTACTCGCTGCTCGCCATCTCCACCCTGCTTTTTGACACTGCACCCTTTAAAAATGTAATCGTTTTAGGGCACGTTCAGGACGCAAACGGACAAAAAATGTCAAAATCCAAGGGCAATGCAGTTGACCCCTTTGACGCATTGAACACCTTTGGTGCTGATGCTATTCGGTGGTATTTCTACGCAAACTCCGCCCCGTGGCTGCCTAACCGTTTCCACGATAAAGCGGTGGTGGAATATCAGCGTAAGTTTATGGGCACCTTGTGGAACGTGTACGCATTCTTTATTTTATACGCAGATATCGACAAATTTGACCCCTCAAACTACACCCTTGACTACAAAGCTCTGCCTGTGATGGACAGATGGCTGCTGTCGAGAATGAACAGTATGATAAAAGCGGCAGATGACAACCTTGCAAACTATCGCATACCCGATGCGGCACGAGTGTTACAGGAATTTGTGGACGATATGTCCAACTGGTATGTTCGCCGCAGCCGTGAGCGTTTTTGGGCAAAGGGCATGGAGAGCGACAAGGTAAACGCTTATATGACTTTGTACACCGCCCTTGTGACTTTAGCCAAGGTGGCAGCACCAATGATACCCTTTATGTCCGAGCAGATGTACCAAAACTTGGTTCGCACCACCGACAAGACAGCACCGGAAAGTGTGCACCTGTGCTACTATCCTGTGGCAGACGAAAACGCTATAGACTTAGAATTAGAAAAGGATATGAGCCTTGTTTTGGAGGTAGCAACCCTTGCAAGAAGTGCCCGAAACACCTCCAACATCAAAAACCGTCAGCCCTTGGCAAAGATGTTTTTTAAAGCAGACCGTGTGCTGAATGACTATTACAAGGCGATTTTGGCAGAGGAATTGAACGTGAAGGGCGTGGAGGAAATCACCGATGCCTCAGGGTATCTTTCCTACAGCTTTAAACCACAGCTAAAAACCTTAGGCCCGAAATACGGCAAACGTATCGGCGAAATCCGCACGCTATTGGCAGCACTTGACGGTGCAAAGGCAAAGGCGGCACTTGACCGTGACGGACAGCTTGTCCTTGCAAGCCCCGAGGGGGATATTGTGCTGGCGGCGGAGGATTTGCTGGTGGAAACAAAGCAGACGGAAGGCTTTGAGAGCGTGTCGGACAACAATGTAATTGTGGCACTGGACACCCACATCACCCCAAAACTTTTGGAGGAGGGCTTTGTCCGTGAGATAATTTCCAAGCTGCAAACCATGCGAAAGGACGCAGGCTTTGAGGTTTTAGACCATATCGCCGTGTATATTGAGGGCAACGACACCATCGCCCGCATTGCAAAGGACAATATGGAGGAGATAATGGAAAATGTTCTCGCTGGCACCTTAGAATTTGCAAAGGCAGAGGGCTTTACGAAAGAATGGGATATAAACGGAGAGACAGTCACCTTTACCGTGGTGAAGAAATAGACGGAGAGACAGTCACCTTTACCGTGGTGAAAAAATAGACGGAGAGACAGTCACCTTTACGGTGGTGAAAAAATATACGGTAAAATATCCTTGATGGAATAAAATTAAAACAGACCCCTTGCCCACTTTAACCGATTAGGTAGTGGGCGCTGAGGTCTGTTTTTTGTGTAAAAATAAGGCTACTTTCTATTATTTCTCCCTGCGCTGCTGTTTATCTCCTTTAAAATTGCATCTAGGTCGAGCATAAGTATTTGGTCGCCTGTTGTGGGGGACTGGGCTATATGAGACACCAAGGCGACATCATTATTTTTATAGATGTCGGAGGAATCGGATATAACCGTCAATTTCTGCACCGCATCCACGCCGTCCACCAAAAGCCCTCTGAGCACTCCGCCGTAAGACACCACCACGCACATTCTGCGGTAGCTCTCCTCAAAGACTTTCCGAGCTTCATCCAGCAGCTCCAAAACCTTTGGCATATATTCTGTGGCACATTTATCAAGGTGAATACGCTGACATTCCCCTCTTGTACAATGTTCACAATCTCTTGGACAATCGAAAGTTTTCTGCGCCGTCTCGTGAAGCAGCCTGTGAGGCTCATCTATCTTTTTCAAATGAAACATCACCGTCTGGTTGTCGGAATGGTAGTTGTCATACCACTTGCCAAAGGCGCACTTGTGAGGGTCGGTGGCAAGCTTAAAGGGCTCCTCCTCATTTAAACAGCGGCGCAGCTCGTCCACCCAATGAATGTGGTCATTTTTTCTCTGCTCCAGCATATCATCAAACCGTTTTTCCTCCTCCTCCAGTGACTCTATTCCTAGAAGGGAACGCAGGTCGATAAGGGTGATAATATCATCACGCATCTTTATTATCCCTTTAATGTTGGGGTTGCAGTTGGGCATTTTTGTATATTTATCGTTCATCTGAAAAATAGTCTGTACATAGTTGCTGTCAATGGAAAACAACTGCTCCTTAATTTTGACGGTCAGCCACAGGCGCTCATCTATCTCTTGCTTTACTTCTTCTTTTTTCATATCTATTCCCCTTTTCCCCAATTCTGCCGTCCTTTTGGCATTTAACCTTTACATATTTAGCCAAAAGTATTTTACAGTATATATTTTACACCAAAATAAGATTTTTTTCAACATCTGTTACCATTTTTTTTGCCCTAGCTATTCATTGTTGTAAAAAAACGGCTCCCTTTGCCGAGCAAATATTACGTCGCCAACAAAGGAAGCCGCTTATAAAGTTATTACAGTGATACGCTTGACAGCTCCAATGGGGCACACTCCACCTCGTCTATGGTTGGAATACTCTCCGTTGCGCCCTTTTTAGTTACCGACATCGCCGCCGCTTTAGCAGCAGTTGCGATAATCTCCTGCGAGGGCTTACCCTTGATAAAGCCCGCCATAAAATACCCTGTGAAGGTGTCTCCGGCGCCTGTTGTGTCAACCGCCTTTACATTGTAGGTTCTATTGTAATAGGTTTTTTCCCCATCATAATATTTGACCCCACGTTTACCCAAGGTTATCACAAATCTTGCGTATGGATATTTTGCCTTTAGCACCTCAATTGCCTTGTCGGGATCCTTTTCTCCTGAAAGTTCAAACGCCTCAATCTCATTCATCATAAAGCAGTCCACCAGCTCTAGTGGCATACGCAAAAGCTCCGGTGTGATGGGGCTGGGGTTTAAAATTATCCGCATACCCCTAGCATGGGCGGTTCTGATAATATAATCAAGGCCGGAAATTTCATTTTGCAAAAGCAGCTTATCCCCCTTTTCAAAGTGGGACAGCACCGCACACGCCTCGCCATTTGTTATCTCTCCGTTTGCGCCGGAATACAAAATAATACTGTTTTGCCCCGATGAATCGACTTGGATAATGGCTTCCCCTGTGTACTCACCATCCCGCATTACAAACTGGGAGTCTATACCATTTTCCTCCAAGACATCCAGCAATATTCTGCCGTCCTTGGCGATTTTGCCGGCGTGGTACAGGTGCTGTACTCCGGCTCTTTTCATGGCAATGGACTGGTTTAAGCCCTTGCCGCCGCAGGACACTTGATAGTTAAGGGAGGAGATTGTCTCCCCCGGCTGCACAAAGTTTTCCACCGTATAAATCTTGTCGATATTTAAGGAACCGAAATTTAAAACTCTCATTTTTACTCTCCTTGTTTAAATGTCAGGTTGTCAAATTCCGTCACTTCGCTTATTGCCGCTGCCCCCTCGTGATAGGAAATTGAAACCTCGTCCCCCGCTTGTGTGATTGCCAGTTCTTCGCTAACTGTGCTTTGAACATTGAATAGCATGCTTGTTTTATTCTCTAAAATCATGCGGTACATGGACTGACCTGCCACAGATTCCTGTGCAATTCTAGCCACCTTGCCCGTGATTTTTTTGATTTTATCGGAATTTTCCGCTGTGATGGAGCCAGGGTTTTGTCTTAGGGCTTTCTCGTAGTTTAACTTGGCATCGGTGACGCTTTCACCTACACCCACCACCAAAAAGTCTTTTACAGAAACATAGGAATATTGTTTAATCAGCCCATCATCGTCCTTCAAGGTCATAAAATAGGTTGGTGTGCCGTCAAAGTTTATTATTAGTGGGAAGGACGCATAGTAGCCGTACTGCTGCACCTTGCCCATTGCACTGCGCTGTGCTGCATACTCTGTAGCGCCGGACATCTGGTACATAATAGGTTCTTTTGTAACCATGTCCACCATGACAAAGCCGATGGCACTTTCATCTGCACCCACCGATGTAACCCCTGTAAACAGGTAGCATCTGCCATTGTTATATACTATTATAGAGCCTTGTGATGGCTTATACTTGTCCTTGTCGGAAAAGTTGAAGATGCCATGGACATACTCGCCCTTGTTGCTAATCTGACGGATGATAAATTCTTCCGGCTGAACACGGTCTACCCACGCCGGAACATCTGCCAAGGCGTATTTTGTGCTCTTGCCCGACTGTGCATCCATAACAATTACGCCTGTTGCCTCGGGCAGTGCAAAGCCCCTTGTATATTTATAGGTTGTGATAACCCAGTGTGGCTTTCCACTATCGTCCAGCTCAAAGCTGTAATCGGTGGTGCCGGTAAAGAGCGCCGCTGTGTAACGTGTATGGAAGGTCAAATCATCAAACAGGTAGGCGTTTGGCTGATATTTGATGTTGTAGGTGTCCACATAGTCCACGTCCTGTGGGTTGGTAGCCGACACTACAATGTAGCCGGGTGTCCCCTGCATATTGGTTATCCATTTGAAAAAGCCCGAGTGCTGAAGTGGCACAACCCACACCAATTTTCCGTCCACCGTTTGCACGGTAGGTGTTCCCAGCACAACTTGGCTGCCTAGTGACGGTTTTTCTCCCAATTTCTTCTCGGCGATTTTTGCCGCTAAGTCCTTGTCCACAATTGGGATTTGTGTGGTGTCGATAACTTGAATGTCCTCGCCAAAGTTGCCCACCTTATAATCGGGCATTTGGTCACGGAACGCCGAGACATTAAAGATTACACTGGAGCCGACTGTGACTATAGCATAAGCTGCCCATACAACGGCAACTAATATTACAGGCGCTTTTGGGAAGGATGCCTTGCGCTCAAAATCCACGGACATCATCCCGTCCTCACGCCGTGTCATTACAAGCTTGCCCGCCTTGGACAGTGCCCATATGCCAACGTAAACGGAAATCATTATGCAGTAGAAAAACGCTGTGCCCGGATACAGCGGATTTAAGTTTAACCTAGATGAAATTGCGTTTGCCACAAAGAACAAAGTGGCAACCAGATATGCGAGTGTGGTAGCTTTCTTCATTGAAAGACCCCCTTAATTATTTTTGTATTCCTTTATTATACCTAATTGATAGGCTTGTATCAATAGTTTGAGGTCTTTTATCACAGACTTTACATCTTTTCCTTGGTCGGTGTCCTCGACCAGCATACGATTTTTCATAGTTTCAAAGACATTTACCTTGCTTTGGATGTCGGTGTTTTCAAAAATTACCTTTTCCAAGCTCTCAAAGGGTTGATGTGCACGGAGCGACAATCCCCTTGAAGAATAGACCATTGTGTACCCTGCAATGCCTGTCTTGTTGTGGTATGCACTGCAAAAGCCGCCGTCTATTACGATGATTTTGCCCCCTGCCTTGATGGGGTTTTCGCCGCTTTTGGATTTTACCGGCACATGGCCGTTGATAATTCGGCATTTAGAGCCGGACAAGCCAAACTCCGCCAAAATTTTATCCGCCACCTGAGAATTTTCTTGATACATATAGTAAGGGTCCTTGCCCTCCACCGACAATAATGGATCCTCCAAAAGTGTGTGCTCAAAGGTGGTCATGTTGCTTCTGCCAAACATAGGGCTGTTTTTGCCGCACCACATATACCACAATAAATCCTGCCCCATACGTTTTTCAAGGCTGCCCTCCTTGCCAAAGTAGGCGATTCGTGCCATGGTGTCGCAGTAGTCCATAAGCGCCTTGCCCGAGTAGCCCTTGCCCCCAAAGGACACGGTGCGAAAAGATCCGTCCTCGTTTAATGGGATGACGCCGTGGAACATCAATATGCCGTTTTCCACCTTGTAGGCAGAGCCTTTGGAATATAAAAACCGTGTGTGGTGCTGCAATTTTTCACTTTCTTTAAAACTGCGGCACAGTTTGCGTGTGACCTCCAGCTCTTGGTCGGTGAGCTTTGCCGGGTCTTTGGGGTCGATGGTGGGAAAATCGCAATCCTTTAATTGGTACTCACTGCCCTTTATCATCACTGTGCCCTTTTGGTAATCAATGTTGAGAATATGGCACCTGTCCTGCATATCAAAGCTGGGGTTTCGCTGAATTACCTGACATTGCAGCTTGTACATTATGACGGAAATCGCCTTGTGAATTTTAGCCACAATCCTGTCGTCATCATCATCCTTAGCACCGCCCTTGGGCATAAACACCGGACATTCCCCATAGGTTTTTTGGGCGAAAAGCACCAAGGGACGCAGGTTTATGCCATAGCCGTCCTCTAGTGCCTCCAAGTTATTATAGTTAGCACAAATTCTTATAACGCTTGCCACCCCTAAAGGTGAGCCGGTTGCGCCGCACATCCAAAGCACATCGTGGTTGCCCCACTGAATGTCCACCGAGTGGTGCTCCATAAGCTTGTCTATGACAATATCGGGGCGGTTTCCCCTGTCATAAACATCCCCCACTATATGTAATTTATGGACGGCAAGACGCTTTATCACCTTGGACAGTGCCACGATAAATTGGTCGGCTGTCTGTGTTTCGATGATGGCAGAGATAAACTGGTTGTAGTATGCCTCCTTGTTATGATCCTCGAAATGGGCGTGGAGCAGCTCGTCTATTATAAACTCATACCCCTCGGGTATGGCTTGACGCACCCACTGTCTAGTGTTTTTACTGGCAACGTGCCTGCATACGTCGATAAGGCGGTAAAGGGTTATGCGATACCATTCGTCCATGCGCTTTTCCGTCTGCTTAATCTCCTCTAGCTTTTGCACAGGGTAGTAGATTAAACTGGCGTAGACGGCATTTTGCTCGGGAGTGGTTATCCCCTCCAGTGCCACATCTATTTTTTCTCTTATAACCCCCGAGGCGTTGTTTAAAATATGGCTGAAAGCTGCGTACTCGCCATGGATGTCGCTCATATACATCTCGGTGCTCTTGGGCAATTTCAGCTGTGCCTCAAGGCTTATAATTTCCGCCGACGCTTTTTGAACAGTGGGAAATTCTTTTGCCAAAAGGTTTAAATATTTGATATT
>JAVWUR010000024.1:0-24481 GCA_036667055.1 Oscillospiraceae bacterium | reverse complement strand
GCTGGTGCCTGTGTGTGATGTGGAGGGGGAAAAACCGCTTACAACATCCATGGTGAACAACTATGTGAAGCAGGGTGTAATCCCCCCGACCTGTAAAAAGCGGTACTCAAGGGAGCATATTGCCTATTTAATTGTAATATGTTTTTTAAAGCAGATATATTCAATAACGGAAATCGGACATTTAATTGCCGTTCAAAACTCTAGCTACACCATAGATGTCGCATATGACTATCTGTGTGCCGAGCTGGAAAACGCACTGAAACGAACCTTTAACAATCAGGTTTTGCTGCCCGACAGCGGACAGACGGACAAGCCCGAGCGTCTGCTTGTGCGCAACAGTGCAATAGCCTTTGCACATAAGCTGTACACCCAAAAGCTCTGTGATAAGCTATATAGCAGCTTAGATATATAGCTTGAATTTTGCGCCGTCCATATCTTTCAAGGCACGGTTTTATTAGGGAAATTCCACATCAAAATATAACAAAAAAGGGCAAGAACCGACATTCAAAAATACGGTTTTTGCCCTTTTATATTCATTTGATTTTATACTTGCTTTAAAATTTCTGCGTAAATTTTATCTGCCAACGGCAAAGCTTTTTCTAAAATTTCCTCTCCGTTTTTGCGGTATTCATTTGCAAATTCCTCATCATTTATTCCGCCGATGTTTATGAGTACATTTAGCCACGCCCCCTGAACAGCCGCTTTTAAGCTCAATGCACAAACGCCTAAATCACTAGCGGCGGACTGGTTGGATTTTCCCAGCATCGTCTCGGTTAATTCCAGTGCCGCAAGACACAGCTCCATCATTTCAAAGGGTGGCTTTGTTGAGCCTTTAAGTGCTCTTTGCATCGCCATTTTGCGTGAAAGTTTTTCCTTTTCCGTCTCTTTAGGCATGGAAAATACTGCACTCACTGCATTAAAGGACTCGGTGTCACGGTCGATAACTTCCACAAATTCTCGCTTTAATTCCTCTGCCTTTGACAGATTTTCCATCATAAGCGGCCCGAATTCTGCATATTTTTTCTTGCCTATGGTAAGTGCCGCCACCATCTTTGTGAGGGCAATTCCAAGCGCCCCTTCAAGTGCTGCGGCAGACCCACCACCCGGTGCCGGTGCATCGGAGGACAAAATGTCCACAAACTCATTTACCTTTAAATATACTAATTTCATATATACTCTCCTTTTAAAAAAGTCCTGAAATATTGCCCTTGCAGTCAAGGTCAATTTTTTCGGCGGAGGGGACTTTAGGCAGCCCCGGCATTGTCATAACATCCCCTGTCAAAACCACTATAAACCCTGCACCTGCCGACACCTTCACGTTTTTAACGGTGACTTTAAAGTTTGTGGGTCTGCCGTATTTTGTGGCATCGTCCGAGAAGGAATATTGGGTTTTTGCCATACAGATGGGCAGCTTGCCAAAGCCCAGCTTTGTCAATTTGTCAATCTCTTTTTTAGCGGCTGGGGTTATCTCCACCCCATCGCCGCCGTACACTTTTTTTACTACAGCTTCAATTTTTTCAGTGATGGAGCTGTCCTCTTCATACACAAATTTGAAATTATTTTCGCAAGTTTCCGCTAGACGTATAACCTCTTTTGCCAGCTCTATGCCGCCCTCGCTGCCCTTGCCCCAAACCTCAGAAAGCTTTACATTAACCCCTTTTTCTGTGCATTTTTTCTCGATTAATGCAAGCTCTGCCTCGCTGTCTGTGGGAAAGCGGTTTATCGCCACAACCGATGGCAAGCCGTACACCTCTGTGACGTTTTCAATGTGCTTTAACAGGTTTTCCATACCCTTTTCCAGTGCCTGTGTATTTTCTGCCCCAAGCTCTGTTTTTGGCACGCCACCGTGCATTTTAAGTGCCTTTACCGTGGCGACTATCACCACTGCATCGGGCTTTAAGCCGGATTTTCTGCACTTTATGTCGATGAATTTTTCTGCTCCAAGGTCAGCACCGAAGCCTGCCTCCGTCACCACATAGTCCGCTAATTTCATAGCTGTTTTGGTGGCTATTATGGAGTTGCAGCCGTGGGCGATGTTGGCAAAAGGCCCTCCGTGGATAAATGCCGGAGTGTGCTCCAAGGTCTGCACAAGGTTTGGTTTTATTGCGTCCTTCAACAGTGCCGCCAGTGCCCCTTGAGCGTTTAGCTGCCCTGCTGTAACAGGAATGTCCTCTCTTGTGTAGCCGATTATCATAGCTGAAAGGTTTTCCTTTAGCTCTTTTATGTCGTTGGAAAGGCAGAGCACCGCCATAATTTCCGATGCAACCGTGATATCAAAGCCGTCCTCTCTTGGCACTCCGTTGACCTTGCCACCAAGACCGCAGGTGATACTGCGCAGCTGTCTGTCATTCATATCCACAACTCTTTTCCAAGTTATGCGGCGGCAGTCAATGCCCAGTGCGTTGCCTTGAAAAATGTGGTTGTCTATCATAGCCGCCAGCAGGTTGTTGGCAGCACCGATGGCGTGAAAATCCCCTGTAAAGTGAAGGTTGATGTCCTCCATTGGCACAACTTGAGCGTAGCACCGCCTTTTACCCCAAAAACAGGGCCTAAGGACGGCTCTCGCAGGGCTATAACCGTCTTTTTGCCTACTTTAGAAAGTGCATCCCCTAAGCCTACAACCGTTGTGGTTTTGCCCTCACCGGCAGGTGTTGGGGTTATTGCCGTCACCAAAATAAGCTTTGCCTTGCTGCTTTTTTCGCCCAGAGTGTTTATATCTATTTTCGCCTTGTATTTGCCGTAATATTCAATGGAGTCCTCGCTTAGTCCAAGGGTTTTGGCGACCTCGCCAATTGGCAGCATTACACTTTCCTGTGCAATTTCAATGTCTGATTTAAAGCCCATAAATTTAGCTCCTCATTTTTATAATAATGTTTTTGTTAAGGGTGTTTTTCACCCTACGCTCAAAACTAATCGTTGTACCTTTCAAAAATTACCTTGCCTTTTTTTATCACCGTCTGCACACTGCTTGTGCCGATATGATAAGGGATAAACTTGTAGCTTGGGTATTCCAGCACAGCAAAATCTGCCTGTTTGCCTATGTCTATGCTGCCTACCTCCCCTTCTTTGCCTATAGCCGCCGCACCATTTATTGTGATTGCGGTGACCGCCTCCTCCACACGGATGTCCATATATAAGGTGGCGAGCAAAAACGCCAATGCAAGGTTTTCGCAGTAGCAGCTGCCGGGGTTGTAGTCCGTTGCAATGGCGAGTGCACAGCCCTCGTCAATCATTTTTCTGCCCCGTGCATAGTTTTCCTTTAGGTTGAAAGCGGTGCAGGGCAGCACTGTTGCCACAACCCCTGCCTTTGCCATATCGGATATACCCTTGTCCGATGCCTGCAAAAGATGGTCAGCACTGGTGGCTCCAACCTCCGCCGCAAGCTCTGCTCCCCCTAGACACACCATCTCGTCAGCGTGTATCTTGGTCTTAAAGCCCAGCTCTTTAGCGGTGTTTAACAGCCGTCTGCCATCCTCCACCGAGAACACATTTTTTTCCACAAAGATGTCCACAAACTCTGCCAAATGTTTTTCCTTGACGGTTGGCAGCACGTTATTTATTATATTGTCCACGCACTGGTTTTCTCTGCCTTTATATTCTTTTGGCACCGAGTGTGCCCCAAGATAGGTTTTTACTATCTCTACAGGCTGTAAATCTTCTAATTCCTGCATAACCTCAAGCTGTTTCATCTCCGTGTCAAAATCCAGCCCATAGCCGCTTTTCGCTTCTATTGTGGTGACCCCGAAGGACAGCATAGAGCTAAGACGTCTCAATGCCGTTTTGGTAAGCTCCTGTTTTGTGGCAGAATGTGTGGCGGTGACAGAGTTTGCAATGCCGCCCCCACGCTCCATAATCTCCATATAGGTGTCTCCACGCAGCCGCCAATTAAACTCGTCCGCACGGTGACCGCCGAAAACAAGGTGGGTGTGTGAGTCGATAAACCCCGGCAAAACCGCTCTGCCTTTAGCGTCAAACACTTGGCAATTTTCCTTGCTATGACGTGAAAGAACCTCTGCCGTTGTGCCTAAATCCACAATTTTTCCGTCCTCAACGTACACTGCACCGTCCTCAATGATGTGCAAATCCATCATCTCTGTGCCTTTTTTTGCTTTAAAACCACTGCAAGTCACCAATTCGCTTGCATTTATTATCATCATTTTTTCCATTAATTTTCTCCTGACAAATCAATTTACCCTGCTTAAAATACGCTTTTGTAAACTATAGGGACAGGTTGGCATATAGCCTCCTTGCCCCTATAATTATACCATTATTAGAATAATTTTTCCACTTCTCTTTGGATGAGATCCTCATCTGCAAGATATGGAATTGTGATGTGGTCGGTGGTTGGGTTTAGCTTGTTATATTCGATAGATGTCTCGATAGCGTGTTCGTTTCTTGCCCAGTTGCGTCGTGCAACTCCGCCCATAACATCCCATAGCATTGCATTTGCGATGGTGTCGGACGCACGTTTTGAGCCGTCAAGAACCATACCAAAGCCGCCGTTTATTGATTTGCCCGTGCCAACGCCGCCGCCGTTGTGCAGTGCGATAAGGCTCATACCTCTAGCTGCATTGCCTGCATAGGTTTGAATTGCCATATCCGCTGTCACGTTGCTGCCGTCCTTGATGTTGGAGGTTTCTCTAAAGGGTGAGTCGGTGCCGCTGACATCGTGGTGGTCACGCCCAAGCATAACCGGCCCAATTTCGCCATTTGCAACCATCTCGTTGAATTTAAGGGCAATTTTTTGTCTGCCATAGGCATCTTGATATAAAATTCTAGCCTGTGTGCCCACTACCAATTTGTTCTTTTCTGCATCTCTAATCCAAACATAGTTGTCTCTATCCTGTGAACGTCTGTTGGGGTCAATGCAGGACATTGCCGCCGCATCGGTCTTGCGTAAATCCTCTGGATCACCGCTTAGGCACACCCATCTGAATGGCCCGTAGCCATAGTCAAACAGGGTTGGCCCCATAATATCCTCAACGTAGGAGGGCCAGATAAATCCGTCCTTCTCGTCATGGCCGTTCTTGGCAATTTCCGTTATGCCGGAATCGTATACCGATTTCATAAATGCGTTGCCATAGTCAAAGAAATATGTGCCACGTTTTACCAGTGTTTTGATGGCTGCATAGTGCTTGTGAAGTGTCTCATTTACCATCTTAACAAAGGCTTCATGATCCTCTTTCAACAGGCGTGTTCTCTCTTCAAAGCTCACGTTTTGTGGACAATAGCCACCCTCGTAAACTGCGTGGCAGGAGGTTTGGTCGGACAGCAATGGAATGTGAATATTGTGCTCCACCGCATACTCCAAAAGTGTGACTATATTGCCGTGATAAGCGATGGAAATAGGCTCTTTTTTGTCCATATATTCCTTCGCCATACGGAAAGCTTCCTCAGCACTGCCTGTGATTTTATTGACCCAGCCTTGGTCATGTCTTGTCATAATTCTCGAATAGTCCACCTCGGCTATAATGCCAACGCCCCTTGCAATTTCCACTGCCTTAGGCTGTGCACCGCTCATGCCGCCAAGACCGGAGGTCACAAACAGCACTCCTGCTAAATCTCCATCCTGTGGGATGCCCAGCTTTTGACGGCCTGCATTTAACAGCGTGTTAAAGGTTCCGTGAACAATGCCCTGTGGCCCTATGTACATCCAGCCGCCTGCTGTCATCTGTCCATAGTTTGTAACGCCCATCTGCTGTGCCTCGTGGAAATCCTTTGAGTTGTCGAACATACCCACCATCAAACCATTGGTTATAACAGCTCTTGGTGCCTCGGGTTTTGATTTAAACAGACCCAGCGGATGCCCCGACTCGATTACCAAGGTCTGCTCGTTTGTCATAACCTCAAGATATTTTTTCAAAAGGCGATACTGCATCCAGTTTTGGCACACCTGCCCTGTCTCTCCGTAGGTTACTAGCTCGTAAGGATAAAGCCCAATTTCAAAGTCAAGGTTGTTGTCTATCATAACTTGGAAAGCTTTGCCCTCTATGCAATTGCCCTTGTATTCGCTGATTGGTTTGCCGTAAATTCTGCCCTCGGGGCGGAAACGGTAACCGTAAATTCTACCTCTTGTTCTAAGCTCCTCCAAAAATTCCGGTGCAAGCTGTGCATGGAATTTTTCCGGAATGTAACGAAGGGCATTTTTAAGTGCCACCTCCGTCTGTTTTTTCGTCAGAGTAAAACCTCTGTCCGGTGCTCTCCTGATACCCTCTTGAAATTTTGGCATTTCCGGTAGGATATCATCAAGCTTTATAGTCATCGCCTGTGCAATATCAAGGTTTCTCATTTTAAACTATCTCCTAAAATTATTATTAAAGATTAATTGTGCCGGCACCTTTTTCGCTTGCCGCAACAAGTGAACCGTCAATAAGCAGTTGCTCGCAGGTGTTGATGTCCTCGTACAATTCTCTGTCCTTTGTAAGCTTTGACACTTTGCTTCTCACAAGGTCGTATGCTGGCTGTGTGCCCTTACCCAGCTGTTTTTTGCCACGCAGGTCTATGCCCTGACACGCACACATAAGCTCCATTGCCAATACACGGCGTACATTTTCCAATATTTCTCTTGCTTTTCTTGCCGCTATTGTACCCATAGAAACGTGATCCTCTTGGTTTGCAGAGGATGGAATACTGTCAACGCTCGCTGGATGAGCCAAGATTTTATTTTCCGATACAAGAGCCGCTGCCGAGTATTGGACTATCATAAAGCCGGAGTTAAGACCGCCGTTTTCCACTAGGAATGCAGGCAGCTCGCTAAGTGCAGGATTTACAAGTCTCTCAATTCTTCTCTCGGAAACGTCTGCAAGCTCTGCCAGTGCAATTCCCAAAAAGTCAAAGCTCAAAGCCATTGGCTGTCCGTGGAAGTTGCCGCCGGAAAGACCTTCCATTGTCTCGGTGAAGATAATCGGGTTATCTGTCACAGAGTTGATTTCAATTTCAACCTTGTTTTTAACGTAGTTTATTGCGTCCTTACTTGCACCGTGAATTTGTGGCAAGCATCTTAGGGTGTATGCGTCTTGAACACGGATTTCCCCTTGCTTTGTTGTCATTTGGCTGCCATCAAGAAGCTGTAAGAAGGTTTCCGCTGTCTGGATTTGCCCTGCGTGTGGTCTGATTTTATGCAGTCTTGCATCGTATGCTGTGATTATTCCACGGTGAGCCTCGACGCTCAAACATGCGATTATATCTGCAATTTTAAGTAGCTGTAACGCATCCCAAACTGCCAAAGCACCCACGGAGGTCATTGCCTGTGTGCCATTGTTAAGTGCAAGACCTTCCTTTGCGGAAAGCTCTATCACAGGGATACCTGCCTTTGCCATAGCCTCGCCGCCCTGTAGCAATTCGCCCTTGTAGTAAGCTTTTCCAAGACCTAACATAGGCAGTACTAGGTGAGAAAGAGGTGCTAAGTCTCCGCTTGCCCCAAGTGAGCCTTTTTCCGGAACATAAGGTGTAACGCCTTTGTTAAGCATATCCACCATTGTCTGTGCCACTAAAAGACGTGTGCCCGAGTAGCCTTTTGTGATGTTGTTGGTTCTAAGCAACAGCATACCTCTTGAAATTTCCTCTGCAAAGGGGTCGCCTGCTCCAACTGCGTGGGTGATGATAAGGTTTTTCTGCAAAAGAGCACAATCCTCTTTGGAAACGGACACGTTGCTGAACTTGCCAAAGCCTGTGGTAACGCCGTAAACCGGTTTTTCGTCCTCTACAAACTTGTCCACAACCGCTCTTGATGCGTTAATTCTCTCAATAGCCTCTTGTGATAGCTCAACCTTTGCCCCGTCTCTTGCCACTGCAACAAATTCTTCAAGTGTTAAATCGGTTTTGCCTATAATTATTGTTCTCATAATTTGGTCACCTTTTCTTTTTTAATATTTTTATTGTAGCACCTTTATAAGAAAATATAAAGGATGTTTATTACTAATTTATTGTGGAAATTTTGTATATTTTCCATTTTTCGCTTTAAATTCATTCGGAAAGCCGCACAGAGCAGCTTTCCGTTTGAATTTTGTCTAATTTAGAATATCAAGCTGCCGGCAACTGCGAATACTGCCAGCGGAATGTTGTAGTGCAGGAAGGTTGGAACACAGGTGTCCCAGATATGGTCGTGCTGACCGTCTGCGTTAAGACCAGCGGTTGGCCCTAGTGTTGTATCGGAAGCTGGTGAGCCTGCGTCGCCGAGGGCTGCAGCCGCTGCGATAAGAATGATTGTTGCTTGTGTTGAGAAACCGAGTGCTATACATAGCGGAACATAAAGTGTTGTAAGAATTGGCACTGTACCAAAGGAGGTGCCGATACCCATTGTGATAAATAGTCCCAGCAAAACCATAGCGATAGCTGCCAAAAGCTTAGAGCCGCCTGTAACTGCTACTGTAGCTTCTACCAGTACTTCAACTGCACCTGTAGAGTTGATAACTGCACCGTAGCCTGCTGCAACTAGCATAACGAAAGCTACAAAGCCCATAAGACCGATACCTTTGTTGAGCATTTTGTCCATTTCATTCCATTTGACTGCGCCTGTTACAAAGATAACTGCAAGGCCTGCAAGTGCGCCAAGTGGCAGTGAGTCTGTCAAAAGCTGAACTACCAATGTTGCAAGTGCCGCAACCATTGTGATGTAGTGCTTTGGCTCTAGTTTGTCGGAAATTTCTGCTGTTTCCGGTGCTTCAACGATAGATATCATCTTGTATTCTCTTGGTTTTCTGTAGGAGATAAACAGTGCAAACAGCAAACCTGTAAGCATTGCAAGGCCTAAGAACCAAGTTGATTTCCATACGTCGCCTGTTGCTACAGGCATACCGCAAGCTGTCATATTGTCAGCTACTATGCCTTGGAATATAAGACCAAAGCCTGCCGGAATTGCTATGTACGGTGCTTTAAGACCAAAAGCCAGTGAGCAAGCTGCTGCACGGCGGTCAATTTTAAGCTCGTTCATCATCATCAGCATTGGTGGAATTAAAATCGGAATAAAGGCGATATGCACAGGGATTAAGTTTTGTGACATACAAGCGACAACCGCAAGTATTATCAAAAGAACAAGAGCTTTGCCCTTTATTGATTTGGAAATTTTTCTTGCCATAATGTCGGCAAGCCCTGTCTGTGCCATAACCGCTGCGAAGGTTCCCAAAAGAATGTAGCTTAAAGCTGTCTGTGAGTTGCCGCCCATACCATTGATAAGTGTGTTTATAACCTCACCAATTGGCAAGCCCGCAACCAAACCTGCGGTCAGTGCGGAAAGTAGCAGTGCAATGAGTACGTTTGTCTTGATAAGACAAAGAATACACAGGACGATAACAGATACGATTACCGGATTAAATAATAACATTGAAATTTACCCTCTTTCTTAATAATTCTTTTTTAACAGACTGTAATTGTAAGTAAACAGTTTTGCGGTGTGTACAAGTCTATCCATTAAACTTATTACAGCTTGCCGCTTTTTATTCCTGTTACAGCCGTTTTGCCTTTTTAAGTGATAATTGGTATATGCTCTATGTTTTATGACATAAATGCCCGATGGATTATAGGTTTTAATAAATTTCTCCTTTCCTCTGTTTTCCAAAATCACATCTGGTTTATTTCTGAACTCAGTATATCACGTCATTGTCTAAAAAACGTCAAAAAATTGCTTTTTTCAACATTTTTTATTTATTCTCAGGTTGTTTTATATGTATTTTGCCATTTTATGCCCTTAAAGTCACATATTTAATTAACAAATAATTAACAAAGTCTTTTTCCCTATCCGTGTGATATTTTAATTGTATCGGTTGTATATATTAATGCTTTAAGCCCTATTCCTTGCTTATAACAACATTTATTATAAAGCTTTATATATTATATATACATTTAATACCTTTAATGTTGCCGATGCTTTTGCACTCTATTAATGTTAATGACAGATAACACCACTTTGTACTCTTTTATGTAATTTTCAATAGCACCCTTTGTGCTATTTTATGTAAAGAACAAAAAGCCAAGCTTTTCAGCCGGGCTTTTTATCCTTTAAATTATAATCTTTTTTCTAAAACTTGGTCGGTAGAAAAGTTTTCTATTCTCAAATAGTATTCTGCGCAATCCAATAACGCCTGCATTGGAACAAGCCCTATAACTTCACTGCCCACAACATTTACGCCATATCTTGCCGCTTCCATCTTAACCGTTTCAAACACACGATATACCGATGTTTTTGTAAAATCGGTCAAGTTCATGGAAACCTGTGCTATGTTTCTGTCCTCCAACATAACGCCCATCGCCTTTACATACCTAAAACCGCCGCTGATGTGGCGCACAGTTTTGGCTATTTTGTTGGCAATTTCTATATCGGAAGTGTCAAGATTTATGTTGAATGCCACAAGAGGCATACGAGCGCCGATGGCTGTCACGCCACCTGTTGGGTGGATTGTATCGGGGCCAAAATCTGGCTTCCACATATCGTCCAGCATCTTTTCTGCCATGCCCTCAAACTGACCTTTGCGGATGTTGGCAAGGTTTTCACGATGGGGTGCAGTGGCAGATTTTTCATATAAAAAGAAAGGCTGACCAAATTTTTCGCTGGCTCTTTTGGCAACGTCCTTTGCCACAGCGTCTGCCTCCTCAACGGTGCAGTTGCGAATGGGAATAAAGGGCACAACATCAACAGCGCCCATTCTCGGGTGCTGCCCCTCGTGCTTTGTCATATCTATCTCCTGCAATGCTATGCCTATCGCCTCTACCATAGCATCCGCTAGTGCCTGCGGCTCTCCCACAACGGTTACAACACAGCGGTTGTGATCCTTGTCGGTGCTGTAGTCTAAAAGCTTTACATTTTCCTTACCTCTAAAGGGGCTGACAATCTTCTCTACCTTTTCAAGGTCTCTGCCCTCGCTGAAATTTGGTACACATTCAATAATTTTTTCCATAAGTGAATATACTCCATTCTTTAAAATGATTTATTTGTACGTTTAGATAAACGTCATCGACTTGTCTTGGCTATGCCACTAAAGCTTTCCTTGCTTTACTCCTCAATGATACCCTAAACAGCGTCTTAATTCAACCGTCTATCATAAAAATAATTGAAGTTACTGTAAATATTTGACGGTTATTAGACGTAGTAAGGTATATAATATACTTATAAATAATGAGTTATCCTACATTTTAAATAACATAAATAAAGGCAGGTCATTTATATGCAACCATCTACCATTAAAATAATTGACAGTTTTACCACCTCTCTATGGTCGGGGGGGAGCACTACCCAGCTCGCTATCCATCCCGACAGCTCCCAATACCAAAACCGTGATTTTATATGGCGTTTAAGCAGTGCCACTGTGGAGGACGAACATTCCAGCTTCACCTGTCTGCCCCATTACAACCGCATTATTTCCGTCATAACCGGAGATATCCGTCTTGTACACCCCGACTGCGAAATTCAAGTTTTGCCCGGTGTAATTCATTCCTTTGACGGCGGCGAAAGTACGGAATGTTTTGGTGTATGCACAGATTTTAACCTTATGATGAAAAAGGGCGTGTGCTGTGGCAGCGTAGATTTTGCCAAGCTATCCCCTAGCGTTTCTTTTTCTTCACATTGTGACAGCGCAAAGTCAGCCCAATTTGAAAATTGTTTTTGCGCTATATATCCCATTGACGGCGATGTTGACCTGTGGGTTTTAGGACAGAATGTCCTGTGTCCCAAGGGCAGCCTTGGGCTGATAGAGGGCCCTGCCACAGACATTTCCCTTACCTCTCGGGGCAGCGTGGGGGCATTTGTCTGCTTTATCTACTGCTAACCATCCTTTTTTATATTTTCCCATTCCTTTTGCAAAAAGCATCTTCCGCCCGGAAGGTGTTTTTTGTTTTGGCAATGTTCTATATTTTTTTAGCTATTCTTTATGCAATAGTTACAATCATAGCTGTGTCTTATTGTAATATTGACCATATTTATATATAATACTTTATGTAAGAAAGTACACTTTTTGTACATTTTTAAGTTTGGAGGAATTTTGATGCCGGAAATACATATAAAAACATTGCAGATGCCATCCGTGACTTTAAATGGTGTACCCATAACCTTCCCTTTCAAGCGTGTAGACGCATTATTATATTACATGGTGTGCCGCAAAACTGCAAGCCGCCGTGAAATTGTAAATCTTCTGTGGGAAAATAGTGACGATGAAACGGGTTATAAAAATCTGCGCCACACCCTCTACACCTTAAAAAAGACCCTTGGGGTAGAGCTTTTAGTGTCACCTCACAAGTCTACAATACAGCTAAACCCCGATATTCCCATCACCAGTGACTATGATGATTTTGTGAATAACGATGATTTTTCGGCGTACTCGGGGGCATTTTTACATAGCTTTTCTGTAAAAAACGCTGATAATTTTGAGGACTGGATTTTTGCCACCCGTGAAGAATTACAATCTAAATATCTTCGTGGGCTTGCAGAAAAAGCTCAAGACAGCCTTGATGAAAACAAGACCGCCGCTGCGGAAAAATATGCCTTTGACTATCTGCGTGAGGACCCGCTGGACGAGCGGATGACCGTTCTTTTAATGAAGATTTACCTCGACACACAGCTATACCACAAGGCGACAAAGGTGTACCAAAATTTTCGCACTCAACTGGCGGATGAGCTGGGTATAACCCCCATGAATGAGACTACCGCTTTGTATTACGACATTATGAACCGCTGGAATTCTATAGCCACACAAGCGGAGGATATGCAAAAAAATGAACTGCCTGTGGGACATAGCGAGGTATTGTGTCTCATGCAGTCAAAGTTTCGAGATTTCAGTCTGTCCTCGGGCAAATACTGTTCCTTTCTGCTTTGGGGTGAAAAGGGTGTGGGGAAAACCTATATTCTAAATAGCTTTTTGTCTCAAACCGACCTTTCCGGTGTGGCTGTTTTTTCCGGCACCTGTCATCAGACCTCCAGCAGCGCTCCTTTTGAGCCATGGAACACCATTATGCTTTCTGCCGCCGAATATATTTTGGCAAACAGCATACAGATACCCGAGCCTGTGCGCAACGCTGTGTCGGACATATTTTCCGTGTTCAGCGAAAATTTTGACAGCCGAAACCATATCCCCCCAAGAAAATGCAGCCCAGTGCACATCGACAATATCGCCATGTTTTTTTCCATTCTATCCCGCAGAAAAAAGCTGGTTTTTGTCCTTGAAAACATACACTTTATCGACTCTGCCAGCATGGAGCTTTTAGATGCTCTTTTGCGGCGCATGAACAGCAATCAAATAATGTTTATCCTCACCTGCCGTGATTTTCTCTCTGCCTTTATAAAAAGAAGCCTTGTGACCCAGCTGGAGGACAAATTGCTCTCGAAAATTGACATAGGCTGCTTTTCCTTCGAGGACACGGTGCTTACCCTGCGCAGTGAATTGGGGGAGCAGATAACCGATAATTTGGCAAGGCGAGTTTATGAAGAAACTAGCGGCAACCCATTTTTAATCAGTGAGTTGGTGGCTAGCATCACCAAAAACGGCTCGCTAAATGAGCTGTCTCTAAGCACAAACAACATTATGGAACAGCGCCTTTCCGGTTTAAGCGTCCAGTCTCGCCAGCTTATCGACATCATCTCACTTTTCCCTGACCATGCCCCTTGTGAGCTTTTATCCTCCATAACCGACAAAAGCCCCAACGAACTGCTCAATCTTTACGAGGAATTAAAATCTCGCAGCTTAGTGGAGGAGCTGTGTGTTTGTGACGAGAGCGTTCTAAGCTTTACCCACAGTAAAATGCGAGATTTCATCTATCAATCCCAGTCTTATTTTAAGCGAAAATCTCTGCACCTAAGAGTGGCAAGGCTTTTAGAGCGAGAGTACACCGACAGTGACGGACGGCTTTGCAGCCGCTTGATATATCATTTTGCCAGTGGCGCAGACGTTGTAAATGAGGTTAAATATCGCATTTTAGGGTTGGAGATGTACTCCTCAACCATGCACCAATACCCCTCGGTTTTGCTTGAAAACAGCAATATGCCCGTGCCCAAGGATGTGGATATGCAAAGCTACATTGTTCAGCTTTGTAGCTCTTTGGAGGAGCTGCACAAGAAAAATGAAGACCCTCTTTTAATCGAACGTCTGGAGGGCATAATGCTGTGCATAAAGGGGCGGTGGGGAATTTTTAGCGGAAACTATAATCTGGCGCTTGATGCTATCGGGAAAATTTTGTCCGACCCCACCTTCCAATTGGATACCTCTTTCACCCTTGAGGCATACTTCCTTTTGACCCTCTACTCCTCTAGGATAAATGACATGGAGCAGATGGAGCGGAGAATTGCGGCGGGGATGAGTCTTGGGGAAAGCGCCGGAAACGGGGCGGAGATTGCCCGTTTTATGCTGCTGCGAGGGTACTACTTTCTGCGCCTTGGTGAGTTTGACCGCAGTGCCTACTATGTGGCAGAAGCTATGGAAAGGTTTATGCGGCTGCAAAATTCCCGCCGATATCGTATGTTCATAATGTCGGCATATCACTATCTGGGAGAGATAAAGCGCAAGCAAAAGGACTTTGCCGGTGCCTGCAACGAGTACAAGATGGGTGTCTCTGTCTTGAGCGGTATCACCCACATCCCCGGAATTGCCGCCATGTACACCGATTATGGCAGAGCCGCTTTAGCTTTGGATGATCACACCAAGGCACGGGAGCTTTTCCGTACCGCCTGTGATATATATAATGTAACAGGTGAGCTGTTTGGCAAGGCTATGGCATTTGCGTACAACGGCTACTACTTGGCTTTGGAGGGCAACTATGATGCCAGCGTTGAAAGCTTAAAGCGTGCTGGAGATTATGCCGCCATCGGTGGAATTGTTCAGGACAACGGCATCTACTGGTGCATATTGGCACAGCTTCGCCAGCGTCTGGACATGGCATACACACACAACAATTCTCTTGATTTATTTTTACAAAAGCCCCTTACCCTGTACTGTAAAAAAGGCATAAAGCTGCTGTCGGAGGACCCCTACGCCTATGAGCTTGAGACGCTAAAAAAGTGTCTTTATTACGGCATAAACAAGGAGCGTCCCTATACAACTGACGAATTATACAGCAAAAATAAAAACTTTTTAACGGAATAGGCGGCTTTTTCTTGGTGAAGGTTCCATATATTCCCTTTTATCTTTTTACTTTACCAATAATTGGTATGGTGGTTGACCTTTTCGTCACATAAACGTCTAAAAAATTATTTTAAAAATTTTTCTCTTGTATAGACGTTTTGCATTATATTAAAATGTAGCTGAGAACCAACGCAGCAATGAGCGCAAATCGCTTGTCTGTCGGTTTCTCAGCTTTTTTATATTATTACAACACAACTATGGAGGTATTTTATGGACAGCACCATCCAGTCGATAGATTATATCTGCAATAAAAATTGGCAGGAGAGCCGCCTTGGGCTAAGCCGAGTTTATACTCTGCTGGAGAGTATGGGCAACCCACAAAACAAGCTTTCCTTTGTACACGTTGCCGGCACTAACGGCAAGGGCTCTTGCTGTGCTATGACGGCGAGTATTCTCCGCCACGCTGGCTACAAAACTGGGCTGTACACCTCGCCTTTTCTGCATATTTTCAACGAGCGTATGCAGGTGGACGATGGCTGTATCTCTGACGAGGAGTTAAACGATATAACAAATTTTGTGCGGGAAAAGGCGGAAGCTCTTGATGACCACCCCACTGAATTTGAGCTTGTCACCGTCATTGCCTTTGAATATTTTATGCGCCACAACTGTGATATTGTGGTTTTGGAGGTGGGGCTTGGGGGGCGATTAGACGCTACCAATGTCATATCCACCACAGCGGTAAGTGTGATAACCAACATCGGGCTTGACCACACAAAGGAGCTAGGCAATACGCTGCCCCTCATCGCCGCAGAAAAAGCTGGAATTATAAAATCGTGCAGACCCGTTGTGCTGTACAGTCAAAGTGCGCCTGTGGAAAATGCCATTAAAACCATTGCTCTTTCTAGCAATAGCCCACTTTATACAAGCGACCCCCATAGGATAGCCCCTTTGAGTCACAATCTTGAGGGGCAAAAATTCAGCTACAAGCATTATGAAAATTTAGAAATTCATCTCCTTGGAGAGCACCAGCTACGCAACGCCGCCACTGTCATAGAAACCATCGAGGTTCTGCGCAGCTTAGGGTATAGCATCACTGACCGTGCGCTTAGGGAGGGGTTAGCCTATGCAATGTGGCCTGGGCGCTTTGAACCTCTTTGCCGTGCCCCATACTTTTTAGTGGATGGCGGTCACAATCCGCAGTGCATGGAAAGCGTGGCAAAAAACTTGGAGCTGTATTTTAATGGCAAAAAAGCGGTCATTTTAACGGGCGTTATGGCAGATAAGGACTACGCCGCCATGTATGACATTATCGCACCCTTTGCCGCCTGCTTTGTTGCCGTTGCGCCGGATAATTCTCGTGCTTTGCCAGCGGAAAAGCTTGCAGAATTTCTAAATAAATATAATTTGCCGGTCTACACCTGCTCCACTGTAAAGGCAGGAATAGAAAAGTCCTTGGCTCTTTGTGGAGAATATGATCAGCTTGCACTGGCAGTAGGCTCTCTATATATGTGCGGAGAGATACGCACCGCCTTTGGTTTCGACATTTTCACCGGCTTAAACCACCCAAAAAAGGAGATACTATAGTATGAATAAAAAGCCCAACATAACCCGCATGGTTCACATCGCTTTGTTAATTGCCCTAGAGATAACCCTGTCAAGGTTTCTTGGCATAACTACCCCCATTGTTAAAATCAGCTTTGCTTTTCTGCCAATAGCCGCAGTTGCCATACTCTATGGCCCGTTTTATTCGGCGCTAGCAGGGGCACTGGGAGACTTTGTGGGTGCGCTTTTATTTCCTGTGGGGGCATATTTCCCCGGCTTCACGCTGACCGCCGGTTTAGTGGGGCTAGTGTATGGCATCTTCCTTTACAAGAAAAACAACAGCTATAAATATATTTTGACTGCCGCAGTTATCGTGTCGGTATTTTTGCACCTAGGGCTTGACACCTACTGGATAAACGTCCTCACAGGAAAAGGTTTTCTTGCCATATTGCCTGCCAGAATTTTGAAATGCGTCATCATGATACCGGTGCAGACCCTCGCCATCAAGTATGGCAGAGAAAAACTGCTCCACAACATTTTAAAGGTAAGCGCCGTTTAAAATTGTTGATACAAAAAGCCCTATAACGCCATTATAAACCCTGTTATATTGTAATTTTATACAAAAATTGTAACAATGTCATGATTTTGTTTGACATATGCGGTGGGTTTAGTTTATTATAATATCATCTAAACACGGTCACTGATATTTAAACAAATATTGGCGGCCGTGGCTACATTATAAAGAAATTGAGGTTACTTTTATGAAAACTACTCCCGTAAGAGGTACTAATGATTTTTTGCCACAACAGGCAAGGCTTCGTGATTACCTACAAACTGAAATTTTGAATGTCTATAAAAAAAATGGCTATGAGCGCATCACAACCCCCATTATCGAGGACATTGAAAACCTTGACAAGAGCGATGGAGGGGAAAACCTCAACTTAATATTTAGAGTTCTAAAACGTGGTGACAAGCTGGAGAGTGCAATTAAAGAAAATCCTACCGAGCAAAACCTCTGCGATATGGGGCTGCGCTACGATTTAACGCTGCCACTCACACGATATTACGCCAACAACCGTGCCAAGCTGTCCAGCCCACTAAAATGTATTCAGCTAGACAGAGTTTATCGGGCAGAGCGTCCGCAGAAAGGTCGCCTGCGTGAGTTTATTCAGTGCGATATCGACATTATCGGCTCCTCCTCCATATTTTGTGAGGTAGAGCTTATCGACATCACCGCAACGGCTCTCATCGCCATTGGGCTTAAAAACTTCAAAATTAAAATCAATGACCGCCGACTTTTGCGTGGTTCTCTTGCCAGCTTTGGGTTTGAGGAAAGCCAGCTTGACAGCGTGTGCATAACCTTTGACAAGCTTGATAAAGTAGGAGTTGAAGGTGTGGAGGCGGAGCTGCGTGAAAAGAATTTTGAAGAAAAAGCCATATGCAGCTTTTGCGATTTCCTCAAGGAAAATGATTTTTCTCTTGGACGCTTAAAGGTTTTGCTTGGAGAAAATGAGGCGGTGGAAAGCGTTGAACAAATAATGGCATACACCGACCAAATTGCCGAGGGCAGATACAAGACAGAATTTGACCTCTCGTTAGTGCGTGGACAGGGCTACTATACCGGCACAGTTTTTGAGGTTGTAAGTGAAGATTTCAAAGGCTCTGTTGGTGGCGGCGGCAGATATGACAATTTAATCGGCAAGTTTATCGGCGAAAATGTTCCGGCTGTTGGCTTTTCCATCGGTTTTGAGAGAATATTCGCTATACTGTCCGAGCAAAATTACGCCATACCAAATGCCAAGAAAAAGCTTGCCTTGCTTTTCGATGACACAAACTTTATCCACGTTGCAAAATACGCAAAGCAGCTTCAAGGAGAATATGAAACCACCCTTTTTGACACCCCAAAAAAGACAAGCAAATTTTTAAATCGTCTGGCAGAACAAGGGTATTATGGTGCTATTTTGTCCGGCAGCCAAGAAATTACAGTCCTCTAACCTGTTTAAATCAAATTTTTCTAAACGACCATTAAATGTGCTGTTGCAATGCCAAATATAGAGAATGTGAACTTGTTTGGACATGAGAACGGTGTGCACATCCGGCTATAAAAAATAGCTTACGCTAAAAAATCCAAAAGATTTCTTAGCAGACTTATGGTAAATCCATTTTTAATATACTAAAGCTATGACGGTGATTACTATTCTAATGTAATTTAGAAGGTAAAAATCAAACATTATCTCTTTATTCAAATAAAAATATCCGACCGAAATTTGTTCGGTCGGATATTTTTCGTATTCAGTTTGCGTTTCTTAATTTGTCCCTATGAGACTGTGCTTTCAGCTCCTGCCGATTTTATTTTGCAATAAATTGCCCGCAGCAAAATGCGCCACTGCCCTAGCCATTGTCCTTTATCTCCCTTAAAAACATAGCCATCATCTTACAGCCATACTCTCGCAGAGAATATTCTCCGTTGCACACGCACCAATCATACAACAACGCCCGCTCTGCTATGGTGTACATTTTGATAATTTCCGCTGGGGACATATCCTCACGAATTTGCCCACGCTGCTGACCCTCTGTTATAATATTTTTCAGCAGCTTATAGTAGGTTCTGTTTCTGTCTAGCAGATGTTTTTGATTTTTAGAAAAAAGATGCGCAGAATACATCCTAGCCACTAGGTCCAAGGAATAGTCATTTTCAATGGTGGAAAAGCACTCTCGGCTGAGTAACATAAGCTTATCGAAGCTGTTCATGTCCACATCCAGCTTTAAGGACAGTTCCTCATACCGCTCGTCAAACATATAGCTCAGCAAGCTCAGCAAGTCCTCCTTGCTGTTAAAATAGTGATAAAATGTCCCTTTTGATGTCTGTGTTCTCTCGATAATTTCATCCACCGTTGTCTCGTCATACCCATTTTGGTTGAAAAGCTCCCACGCCGCCGTTATTATCTTTAATTTATTGTCCGATTTATCGGCTTTTTCTTTTTTAATCATTTAATTACCCTTTTGCCGCCGTCTATTTTACAAATATCTACTCTAAAAACTGGTCAAAGGTGACTTTTTCCAGCTCCTTGTTCGTCTGCTGAGTTATACGTGCAAATTCCTGTTTAAACTTGCACAAGCCCTGTAAATTGTGGCTACATTCAAACTCCGGATCGGTGCATTTTACCAGAGAATAGGTGCCCTCTATCGTCTCGATAATCAATTTTAAACTGATATCTTTAGGGGGCAATTCCAGCTCATAGCCGCCCTTTGCCCCTTTATATGACTTTACAATTCCGCTTTGCACAAGCTTATTTAATATCTTTAATGAAAACCGTAAGGTTACTCCTGTTCTCTCACTGATTGTTTTTGCATCAGTTCGGCCGTCACCGCAAGCGAGACAGTAAACAATTCTAACGGCATAATCGCTCTCCTTAGTGATGTGCATATTCGCCCCCTTGTTAGTCTAAAAAGTCTTTTAACTTTTTGTTTCTGCTTGGGTGGCGCAGCTTTCTAAGGGCTTTTGCCTCTATCTGCCGTATCCTTTCACGGGTGACATTAAATTCCTTGCCAACCTCTTCCAATGTTCTGGGTCTGCCATCCTCAATGCCAAAGCGCAGGGAAAGTACCTTTGCTTCTCTAGCCGTCAAGGTGGACAGCACCTCTCCTAGCTGTTCCTTTAAAAGGGTGTGGGTTGCCGCTTCCTCCGGCACAGGAGCGTCATAATCGGGGATAAAGTCGCCCAGATGGCTGTCCTCCTCCTCGCCTATGGGGCTTTCAAGACTGATTGGCTCTTGGGCTACCTTCAATATTTCACGCACCTTGTCCTGTGGCATATCCAATTCTTCCGCCAAATCCTCCACTGAAGGCTCCTGCCCATTTTTATGTAGCAGCTGGCTTTGAACTTTTTTCACCTTATTAATTGTCTCCACCATGTGCACAGGAATTCTGATGGTTCTGGCTTGGTCGGCAATTGCCCTTGTTATCGCTTGTCTTATCCACCATGTTGCGTAGGTGGAAAACTTAAATCCCTTTGTGTGGTCAAATTTTTCCACTGCCTTTATAAGGCCCAAATTTCCCTCTTGGATAAGGTCAAGGAAAAGCATCCCTCTTCCCACATAGCGTTTAGCTATCGACACCACAAGACGCAGGTTAGCTTCCGCTAACTTCTTTTTTGCCCGCTCGTCACCCTTTAAAATTCTCTCCGCCAGACCGATTTCCTCCTCCAAGCTTAAAAGAGGGAAACTGCCGATTTCCTTTAGATAAACCTTTACCGGATCATCTATGCTAACGCCTTCCGCAGAGAGGGATTTTTCGAATTTTTCGACGGTTTTTTCCGTCAAAACCTCTTCCTCCTCCTCGCCGTCCCCAAGGTCGATAACGTCAATGCTGTTTGTCTCCAAGGTTTCGTACAGCTTATCCACCTGCTCTACCTCAAAGCAAACCTCCTCCAAAAAGGCACTTATCTCTTTAGTTGTTAGCTTACCTTGCTTTTTGCCAAGATCTACAAGCTCCTGCATGGTAGTAATTTTTTTCTCTTTATTAATCATATGCTTCCTCTTTTTCTATTTTTTTCTCTCTTTTAGATTTTGTATTCTCTGTGCCAAATCTTCAACACTTGCGGTTTTTATATCCTGTCTTTGCAAAGGCGCCGATTTCAAGTTGTCTATGTGCATCTGCACATCCGATTTATTAATTAGTATATCGGCATTTGTGGCATTTATTTTTGCCAAATCCTTCCGTGCGCCCTCGTCCAGATAATGGCAGAGTAAGGCATAACTAACGTCCACATTTTCGCCCTCTAATTTTTTATATGCCTCAAAGGCAGCTCGCATATTTACATCGGTAAATTCCGTTTCACTAAGCTGGGAATTTACCATTTGAAACATACTGTTGTCACGTATAAGCGCTGCCATAATCTGTTGCTGCGCAAAAATTTTGGATAAGCTGTTGCCCTGTTGGCGATAGTCCACCTTTATATTTGCCCCTATGCCCTCTTTTAGCAGCTCCTTGTCTCGCTGAAAGCCCTGACCCTTTATATATTTGTTTTGGGTCTGTTCAAGCTGTAACTTTATGGACGCCTTTTCAGCGCCCGTCTCTGCCGACAGCTTGGAGCAATATATGTCTTGCAATATGGGGCTAGGTAGCTTGGACAGCACCCCACACGCCTTGGTTAGATAATCCACTCGCCCTTGAGTGTCCTTTATGTCATGCTCTTTTCTCAATTTTAACAGTTCAAAATCAAGTGCGGAGCTAGCGCCGTTCACCAGCAGCTCAAACCTTTCCTTCCCAAACTTTTTGATATATTCGTCCGGATCCTTGGCATTTTCCATCTGCAAAACCTGTACCGCCACATTCTCCTTTGTAAATATTTCCATAGCTCTCTTTGTTGCCTTTTGCCCCGCTTCGTCCGAGTCATAGGAAATTACCACGGTTTTTGTATAGTCGGCTATCAGCTTTGCTTGGGGGCTTGTAAGCGCTGTACCCAAGGTTGCTATGGCGTTGTTAAACCCTGCTTGGTGCAAGGATATAACATCCATATACCCCTCTGCCAAAATAAACTTGTCCTTGCCGGATTTTTTGGCAATATTCAATGCAAACAGTCCATTGCTTTTTTTAAATATTGGGGTGTCTCCGCTGTTTAAATACTTAGGCCCCCCCTCCGAGAGCTGACGCCCTCCAAAGGCAATTACGTTGCCACGCAAATCTATTATAGGGAACATTATCCTGTTTCGAAAGATGTCATAAAGATTTCCTTTGGCATTTCTCCCCGATAGATAAGCCATAACTAACTCATCCTCCGAGTATCCATGGCTCTTTAAATAATCGGTTAGTGCCTGCCAACTGTCACTTGCATACCCAACTCCAAATGCAACAATTGTCCTGTCGCTAAGCTGCCTTTGGCGCAGATACTGCCGTGCAGATTTTCCATTTTCTGAGTTTAAATTTTGATGGTAATACATGGCTGCCAGTTTGTTCATCTCTAAAATTCTGCTCTTGCGTTTTGCTGCCCCATCATCCTCGTCGGGTAGGGACATTCCGCTTTGCTGGGCTAGCTGTTTTATCGCCTCTATGTAGGTAAGCCCCTCGATATCCTTTATAAATGTTATCACATCGCCGCCTGCGCCGCACCCAAAGCAATAGTAACTTTGGGTTTCGGGGTAGACCATAAAGGATGGGGTTCGCTCGGAATGAAAGGGGCACAATCCTTTGTATATCCGCCCATTTCTCTTTAGCTGAACGTGTGCGGAAATTGTGCTTATTATGTCATTTCGCTGTACAAGCTCCTGTATATACTGTTGTGGTATCGCCAATAAAAGCCCCTCCTATCCCATTAATTCATCTGATTTTTACATCATTTAATTTATCCTAATTTCTATCCGTCTACACTAATATTGCCTTTTTGCCCCTGTTTTTTAGTGCTTTATCTCCGCATCTTTTTTAATAGTAGCACACAGGGGACATACATTTTACTTCAACTTCCATGGTTTTGGAACAAATATATTTTCAAAGGTATGGGAGGCAAAATCGTCGCTCATGCCCTGAATGTAATCGGTGACTGCCACATCTATCCCCTCATTTTGGGCGATAAAACGGTACATTTCCGGCATAGCACCAACATTGCTGCTGTAATATCGGTACAATTCCGTCACCAGCTTGTCCACCTTTTTTTCCTCTATCTTGGCATCGGAGCCGATATAAACTCTGTCATACATAAATTTGTGAAGCGCTAAATATGGCTTTTCTATCTCCGGTGCAAGCTTGACCGTATCTCCTGAATTCTCTACAAGGGATATGATAAGCGTTGTTATCCTTTCGCTTTTAGAGTGTCCCAACGTGTTTGTACAATCTTCCGGCAGGTCGCTTTCCTGCAATATTCCGGCACTGATAGCGTCCTCTATGTCATGATTGATGTAGGCTATCCGGTCTGCGTACCTAACCACAATACCCTCTTGGGTGGCAGGCCAGCTACCGCTTGTATGGTTGACTATTCCATCAATTACCTCCCAAGAAAGATTTAGCCCCTGCAAGTTTTTTTCCAGATATTCCACCACACGCCCACTCTGTTTATAATGAGCAAATCCCTTTGGGTTTAGTGCGTTTAGTGCTCGCTCCCCGGCGTGTCCAAAGGGAGTGTGCCCTATGTCATGTCCCATTGCAATTGCCTCGCACAAATCCTCATTCAATTGAAGCGCTCTGCATATGGTTCGAGCAATCTGACTTACCTCCAAGGTGTGCGTCAGCCGTGTTCGGTAGTGATCCCCTTCTGGCGAGATAAACACTTGGGTTTTTTGCTTTAATCTTCTAAAGCTTTTACTGTGAATAATTCTGTCCTTATCCCTTTGGTAACAGGTGCGTATTGTACATTCTTCCTCCGGCGCTTTTCTCCCTTTGCTGTCCATTGCAAGCTGCGCATATTGGCTTAAAATAGCTTTTTCCTGTCTTTCCGTTCTCTCTCTGACATTTTCCACCTACATCACCCCTTATATATCCTATACCGATTAGCTTTCAAAAAACCTTTATTTTTCCAAGATTTTTAAAAAATATCTAAAAGCCTTTCGCTGACAATAGGGATTTTGCCTTTGGTGATAAGGGCAATTTCTTCTATTAGCGGCTGCTCCTGCCCTGATAGCATCCTCATTTTTACCGTTACCCTGTCGGTGAACTGTGTATCAATAATCCTTGCCCCAAGGCTGGAACAGACCGAGGTTATTCTATCATAGTTAGTATACTCTAACTCAATGACTAAATCTACACATAAGCTGTAGGACAAAATTTCTGCCGCCTCTATTGCCGCCTTTGCTCCGGCTGTGTAAGCCTTGACTAACCCACCCGTTCCAAGCAGTGTTCCCCCAAAATATCGGGTGACTACAATTATAACGTCCTCCAGCCCCGAATGTTTTAGCACCTCTAAAATC
>JAVWUR010000023.1:0-25261 GCA_036667055.1 Oscillospiraceae bacterium | reverse complement strand
AGATAGAGCCTGTACACAGTCCCAAGAGCGGGTCTAGCCCAAACAATCCTGCAAGTGCTACCCCCACAATGTCTTGACACAGCACTAATAATACTACCGCCGCCAAGAAAATTGCAACCTTTACACCGCCCTCCTTGAGCGTTTTAAGGCTTGCTCCGTAACCAACGCTTGTGAAAAATATTTCCATAAATATAGCCTGTAGGCTTAAATCAAGACCTATTTTGGCTATGCCTGTTTGTCTGAATATAAGTATAAGTGTTGCGAATATCACTCCGCCTACAACTGCGGCCGGCAGACAGTATTTTTTTAGCTACAAATAATACAATTGCAGCAAGTGCCATAGTTTGGTATACATTTAGATTTATTTCCATTTGATACTCCTTGTTTCATTCCTGTTATTTGTTTGTTTTGTTTTATCAGCTTTTTAATCTTCAATAGAAAAATAAAGCATAAAGGAGACAGACAGCAAATCTGCACATCCTCCCGGGCTTATATTTTTTTGTATAAGCTCCTCGTTTAGCAAATCTAGTCCCCTGTCAAATTCATCACCCTTTAATTGCAAAAGCTCCCTTGCGGATTTTTGCACCCTCTTTAATTCTTCCTCGCTGGAGCGTTTAATGATATTGGTGTCCTCAACCTCGGCGATTAGATGTATAAGTGCTCTCGTGCCTGCCCCATTGAAACCGACCCCTGCCTTTATTTGCTGCATTAAAATTGGGTAGGCAATATTTTTAACTGCCGGATAACCCTCTGCCGCCTGCCCTCTAATGCCCAAAATATAGCTAACGCTATATAGCTTTTCTCCAAAAGTATGTGGCTCTACCACACTTTTAAAATCATCAATGGCAACTTTTGCCATTTGTGAGGAAACATCTAAAATGCTATCTGTGGTCAGCTCTTTTTTGTTAGCTTCAAGAAATCCCACTGCGGCACAAATAATACCCAAAGAAAATATAGCACCTTTGTGGGTGTTTACATTTTGAGTGGAATTATACATTTTTTCTTCTGCAAGCCTGCCTAAATACCGTATCCTTTGAAAAACTCTTTGTGGTGTTTCGTCACATAGCAATATTCCGGTTGTGGCACATTCTTCAAAATAATTATACAGACTGCACGAGCTATTTACAAATGTAAAAAAATCCATATCACGGTGTGCGCCACTATCTTTTCTGTCCACAAGACCCGGCTTTGGGGTCACCGACACTTCATATAATAGGGATTTAACTGCCTTTTCGCCTATATTTTGTGCAGCTTTTTTGTTGAAAAAGTCACACATAATATTTACAGTATGCTCCTGCAACTGTTCAACAGTGTGGGCTCTTGACCGTGCACACGCTGCCCCTTCACCGCCGCAAATCAGACAATTTCTTGGTGCTTCCCCTATATCTGTCCTTGAAATTTTAACTCCGTCAGGCTTAATTACATCAATATCATAGAGTCTGCCTAAAGTAAAGCTGTCCTCAATTTGAATTAGTGCTTTTTTTATTTTATATGGGTCACTGTCCGATAAAAAATATCCTTCACACCCTGTTTTTTCTATATAACATTCAATTTGTTTTACGCAAATGTCGCTCCACTCGAACATCTGTTTTATTCTAAAAACACCCTCATCAAAAGCCATTTTAATGAGAGGCGAATTTTTATAGGGGCCTGCAATGTTCATAGTAAAGCAAACAAGGCTGTCACCGCCTTCCATAAGCTTTACTTGGCGGTTAACCCTTATTTCTCTGGCATCAAGCATTTCACAAAGCGAGACTTCATATTCTTTTGACCGTAAAATTTCCAGTTGTTGGCTATTTTTTATACAGGTAACCCTCTCTTTGTAAGTATTCATAGGTGCTTTGCGGCACCAAGTCCTTGGTTTTTTCAATGTCGCCCTTGTGCAGATATTCTCTTACGGTAGACGCACTTATGGCTCTGCCCTGTGCTTCAATTCGCTGCACCTCTATAACCTCTATCCCATATTGGGGCAGTATTTGTTTCATTTTTTCATTGTAAGCATTTGTCACTCGGCAGTTTGGCTCCGTTCCAACAAACCGCTTGGTAATATTCAGCTTTTTCGCAAAATATTCGCAGAATATCTTCAAATCAAGCTCACAGTTAGCATCCTCCGCCTTGGATTTTTCCTTTATAAAGTAGGTTGGGAAAACCGCAGAGGAAATTAAATAATCACTGGTTTTGTGCACAATGACATTGGATATATCCCTAACGCCCTTTTGCACAAGTTCATACCTCACCTGTGCCGAAAACTCACTTTTATCCTCCGACAATACAAATAAATGCAATGTGTCACACTCGCTTGCCGCCGTTTGGATAAGATATCTGTGCCCGTTGGTAAAGGGGTTGCAATTCATTACAATTGCACCGATATTTTCACTTTTTTCGCCTTTTTCCAAGCTGTCAATATATTTTACTATACCATCTCTTGTGTTTTCCATTAACAGAACCGTGTCTGTCTCCATTATTGGATAAAATGCAAGGTCGCTGAACATCTGTTTATTTTTGGGTTTAGTAAACAAAAACAGGTGCGTGATGTCCTTTTCCAAGGCGATGTTGCTCATTAGAGTAACCACCCTTGGGGACAGCCCATACCCTTGGTATTTGTCGGAAACCGCTATGCACTTTAAAACATTTGCGTGGAGAGAACAGGATGCCGCAATCTCGCCTGTGCCATCCACCAGATTAACAGAATTTTCAATCTGCTCATCATAGGTAAGCCCTTCTTTGGCAAGAAAATCTACAAGTTTTTGCTTTTTTCTCCCCGAAAAGGGCGAACCAAATTCCTCATAGAAATCGCTATACTCCATACGTTCCTCCACGCTAATATTTAATGATTTATGTATGTAAAGTCACATTGCTTTACAGCCAATTTTTACTTGGTTTTAACCTTTTTAATGGTGTCAATCAACGTTCCGTCTCTGTATAAAACATTGGCAACAACTCTTGAAGCGTCAAGCTCTACAGGCTTTGGAACTCCTGTGATACCCTCGGCAAGTGCCTTTAGCTCTGCAATTTCCATAATTGGCAATCCTGCTTTTTTCAGCTTTTCCTTCAGCTCTGGGTTTTTAGGGTTAACAGCTATTCCTCTTTGTGTTACAACCACGTCAACGGTCGAGCCTGGGGTTGTGATACAGGTAACTCTGTCCACTATAAGTGGCAGTCTCGCTCTTATTAATGGAGCGATAATTATAGATAGCTTGGAACCTGCGGCTGTGTCTGCGTGTCCGCCTGAACCGCCCATAATGTAGCCGTTTGAGTCGGTGTGTACGTTGACGTTAAAGTTTACGTCTACTTGAGTTGCCCCTAAAAGCACCACGTCTAAGCTGTCTACAGCACTGCCATTAACTCCTGCATATTGACTTGCAGAAACTTCCATATGATTAGGGTTAGTTCTGATTGATTCAACAGCATCAAGGTCAAAGCATTGCACGTCGATAAGTGCTTTAAAGCAGCCCTCATTTAGCATATCCACCATATATTTTGTGATACCGCCCATGCCAAAGCTACCCTTAATATTATCGGCAAGCATCATCTCTTTTATGTATTTTGCAGCGGCAAGAGTTGCTCCGCCAGCACCTGTCTGAAAGGAGAAACCATCTTTCAGCAAGCCGGAAGCCTTGACAACCTTTGCAGCATACTGTGCCATCTTTAAGCCAACTGGGTCTTTTGTGATTTTGGTTGTGCCGGAAACGATGCCCGATGGCTCACCGATTTTCTCCACTACAACAACGTAATCTACATAAACCTCTGGGATGGAAAAGCCTACCAGTGGGTAATCCACCAAATTATCCGTCACCACAACAACTTTGTCTGCATTCATAGCGTCTGCAAAAGCATAGCCGATTGAACCGCAGGCGGATTTGCCGTATTTGCCGGTACAGTTGCCCATATTATCGGAAGTTGGTGCCGCAATAAAGGCGATATCTATGTGGGATGTGCCCTTTTCCATATCGCTTGGTCTGCCGCCGTGGCTTCTAAAAATTACCGGCTGTGCAAGAACGCCCTCGGAGATTGCCTTGCCCACCTTAGCACCCATATAGTTGCACTCAAGACCTGTGACAACACCGTTTTTAATGTGTCCGATAATTGGCTCGTGAGCGTCGAAAATTGAACTTGCATTAACTGTAATATTTTTTATACCCATATCCGCAACTTCTTGCAGAACCATATTTAAAACATAGTCACCGTTTCTCATATGGTGGTGGAAGGAAATGGTCATACCGTCCTTTAAGCCGCAGCTTGTGATGGCATCTTTGATTGAACCTAGCATTTTATTCATGGTCTGTACCTCCGAAAATAGCTTTTTCCATCTCTATTACTTGTTTTGCCCTTGCAACGATTGGAGCATCAATCATCTTGCCACGCAGTGAAACAACTCCCCTGCCCTGCTTCTTTGCTTCCTCTATAACATCAAGAACTTCATGTGCATAGTCAATTTCCGCCATTGTTGGGCTGAACACTTCGTTTATCGCCTCAACGTGACGTGGTGATATGGAGGCTTTGCCGGTAAATCCAAGGCTCTTTGCAAAATATGCGTCCTTGTACAAGCCGTCAATATCCTCAACATCGGTGAAAGGTGTGTCATAAACATCTACGCCGCAAGCTCTTGCAGCCATAACAATTCTTGAACGGCTGTATAGTATTTCTCCGCCCTCTTTTGTTCTTTTGCAACGCAAATCAGCGGTAAGATCCTCACCGCCCAAGAACATAGCAGTAACACGCTTGTCAGCCCCTGCAATCAAAAAGGCGTTCTCTATGCCAAGTGTAGTTTCCAGCAATGTGATAATTTTTACGGTATTGTTTTCCATTCCGCATTTTTTTTCAATCTCAGCTATGTAGTTGCTAACTAGCAAAACATCCTGTGGGCCATTGACCTTTGGCAGCATAATCATATCTGGTTTTTCAGGAATAAGTGCATCAAGATCCTTTTTCCAGTAATCGGTATCTACAGGGTTTATTCTTATCATGATTTCGCAGCCCTTGTAGTTAAGATGTTTTAAAACATTTCTCACTAAAATCCTTGCAGAATCCTTTTCCCCTGGTGAAACAGCATCCTCAAGGTCTAGTATAACGCTGTCGGAACCTAAAATATCGCCATTCATCAAAAGGCTTGGTGTGTTTCCGGGAATAAAAAGCATTGAACGTCTCATAATTATAAATCCCCCTGTGCTCTTTTAATTGCGGTTTCTACTCTTGCTCTGATGGTGCAGTCGATTGCACCCCTGTCATTTACAAAGATTTTTCCGGATGTCACATCGTTTTCCTTTAAAACCTCTGCAATAGAAGCCTTGATGTCCTCACCAAACTGTGCCATCACAACAGATTCCAACACAATTTCAATGCCGGAATTGCTTGGCTCTACCTTCACATAAGCGTCACTTGATTCCAGTGTGCCAGCCACGGCATTTTTCATAATTTTCATAAAGTACCTCCGTATTATTATAATAAGTGTAAAATATTTGACTTATATTGTTACAGGTTGTATTATTTACTTATATCATATATCAAAAACATCTATATGTCTAATACATATACTTCATTTACTCTATGAACTAAAGTTATACAGAGGGGAACAATATGCTTCTAAAAGAATTGCGCTATGTTTTGGCTATACACACCTATGGCACTATGGCAAAGGCATCGCAACATTTGTACATCTCACAACCGGCACTTAGCAAATACATTCAAAACCTTGAGGACACATTAAATGTGGAGCTTTTCCACCGCAACAATGGCAGGCTGTCCCTCACCTTTGCCGGTGAAAAATACATCTTTGCCGCCACAAAAATGCTGGAAATTTTTGAGCATTTAGAGTGCGAGCTAACCGATGTTCAAAATGCTGCAAAGGGGAGAATTCGTCTTGGCATCTCCACCTTCCGAGGGCCATATCTGCTGCCCAAGGTCATATCGAAATTTCACAATTCCTATCCACAGGTGGATTTGAGCGTGAGTGAGGAAAGTGCTGAAAACCTAGAACAGATGTTGTCCCGTGGAGAGCTTGACCTCGCCATATTAAACATCCCCTTGACCATGCCAAACCTTGATTATATCCCTATTTTGGACGAGGAAATATTACTTGCCATCCCCCCCGACCACCCTAAATCCGATTATGGCATTATAAACGAGGGGCATCGCTACCCTTGGATTGATTTAAAGCACTTTGAAAACGATTCCTACATTTTATTAAAACCCAGTTTTAAAACACGACAAATCACAAACGCTGTTTTAAACACTATAAATTTTGCTCCCAAAAGTATCATTGAAACGGGCAATATTAACACGGCCTATCGCCTTGCCGCAAACGGCTACGGAGTATCCTTTATTCCCGAAACCTACGTCCACAACTCCTCCTCTAGCGTCAAGGCAAACGTCTATTCCTTCGGAAAGCCGGAAACCCGCATAACCTTGGCAGCGGTATACCGCAAGGACGCATACCTGAGCAAGGCCTGCCAAATTTTCCTAGATATGATTGAAGAATTTTATAAGTATGGGGGAGAAAAAGTTTTTCCGGAAAATGTATAGCCGCACCTGACAAATAAAATGCACTGTATTGTAAGCTAAAAGCTGTCCATACAGTGCATTCGTTTTTAATATTTAATTTGATATTCCGTCTCGGGGCGTCCTCTGGTTTTTGACTGCTTTTTACCTATTGGAACGGCTTGTCCTGCCTGCTCTAGCTTTGCTAAAAACCTGCTTGAAGAGCGTACAGTTATATCCATTTTTTCCGCCAAAATCCTTGCTGTAATTGTTTCTGTTCCCAAATTTTTTAAAACCGACAGTATCCTTTGAAGTGTTATTGATGACACTCCGGCAGATTTTGCCTGCTCCTCCAACATTTTTGGCGAAAATTCTGACAGCACCAAACCGTTTAGCTTTGTGAGAGGGCCTATCATCTGTCCGTTTTCTTTTATTGCATAGCTGACGCCGCTCCCGTGCCGCTTGGCTTGGTTTAAAGCACTCTGTGCGTTAACTCGTGCTACCGTTAAATCCGGTGCAATCCCATATCCAATAAAAAACTTTTCTTTTACCTCGGCCTGCAAAAATTCACTTAATGTACACTCGGAAAAATCTATTGTAATTTTTTTTACAATATCCGATGTAGTCAATATTTCAAACCCTTCGATATTATCTTTTATTAAAAAATCGAAGCAATATCTTTTTGAAAATATGGACAATGCCTTGTTTAGCTTTGCTTTCTTTAAAGCTATGTCTACCTCATTATCGCCGGGTGTTATAAGTGGTACAGCATCGATTACTGCAATAGATTTGCCCTGCAAATTGTACACTTTCACTTTATCTATAGCACTTTGCACCACTGTATCTATATACTCGTCGCTGGGATACAAAAACATATATGGAATGTTGTTTTGTTCAAGGGCTGAAATAATTGTGGAGTATCTTGTCAATACCATATCAATTTTTTTGCTTTTCCATAGTGAGAGTATCTCGTTTATTAGATTTTCCTTTTCCGTGCTTATCTCGTTTATTTCAAGGGATGTTATGTGTTCTAAATATTTTTTCACCTCATCAATTATGCGGTTTTGTTTTATAATTTCCTGTAAATCTGTACATTTTGACTTCGCCAAAAAATCCACATAAACACGGTTTAAGTCCAAATTTCTATTTTCAATCAGCAGTGAAATAAACGATTGATAGATGGAAATATAATCAATATTTAAGCATACTATAGGTTTTGGATATTCGGGAAAAGCTTTTCTAACTCTGGTAGTCGTCAATATTCCATTGACTATAAATCCATCCACTCTATCTTTGTTATTTAAAAAGCATTGTTCGACTTCTATAGATGTATTGCACTTAAATACATCAAATGTACATTGTTCGCTGTAATTTTCCACAGCTTTTTCCACGCAAGCACTCATATAGTCAGCATTTATAACTGCAATTTTAATTGTAATACACCCTCTTTCCACTTGTCAAAAGCAAAAGGCACAGCAAAAGCTATGCCCTGTGCAATTTTACATATACATCATATCACATATTAAAATATTTTTCAAATAATATTACTATGCGTTTTCTGCTTGTTCCAGCCAGCGTGTTGCACCTTGTGCGTAAGCCGCTGCCCCTATAGGCAAACAATCCTCATTGTACCTTGTCTGTGGGTGGTGTATACCCTTAGTATATCCCTCTTCTACTCCCCCGCCCCCAAGGACAAAGCACATGGAGGGCACTTTATCTGCCACCATAGCAAAATCTTCCGAGCCATTCATTTTTTTATCCATCAGTACAGCCGCCTTGGGGCCAACCATCTCTTTAAATGCCTTATCCATAACATCCACCATATGGGGATTTGCCACCAAAGCACAAACGTCACCATTAAATTCTACAACCGCCGTAGCTCTAAAGGCTTTGGCTGTGTACTCACAAATATCCTTTATACGCCCAACTAAAAACTCCTGCACCGCTTTATCGTAGGTACGCAAGGTGCCCTGCATAACCGCTTCTTCCGGAATTATATTTTCCTTTGTTCCCGCATTAAAGCTGCCTATTGTAAGTGCTACCGTTTGCCCTGGGTCTACCTCTCGGCTTATAAGCTCTTGAAGAGCTATGTGTATGTGTGCCGCCACGTTAATTGGGTCTATGGCATCATTTGGGCGTGCACCGTGACCGCCTTTGCCTTTAACTATTATTTTTATTATGTTGCAGCTTGCCGAAACTGCCCCCTTTCCATAGGCTATAACCCCAGTATGTACAAGAGGGATCATGTGCATAGCCATTGCGGCGTCTACCTTTGGATTTTCTAAAATCCCGTTTTTAATCATTGATGCCGCTCCCTCAAGGGTTTCCTCACCGGGCTGAAACATAAACTTGACTTGCCCCTCTAGGTTTTCTTCATTTTCTTTTAGCATTTTAGCAGCTCCCAAAAGCATTGCCGTGTGCATATCATGCCCGCAAGTATGAGCCTTCCCTTCAAATTTTGAAGCAAACTCCAGTCCGCTGTCTTCCGTCATTGGCAGTGCGTCCATATCCGCCCTGAGCAATATGACCTTTCCGTTTTTCTTGCCCACCAGTGCCGTAACTCCACCGCCATTGACTTCCTGTGGCTCGTAGCCCATGGCTCTTAATTTTTCCATTACAAATTTTGTCGCTGTGGGCAGGTGCATACCAAGCTCTGGATTTTGATGTAAAAACCGCCTATTCTCTATTATTTCTTCTTTTATCTCCATTGATTTTTCAAGGTAATTCACTATATTTCCTCCGCTTTTTCTTTTTTAACTTCACGCACAACTTTTATTTGTCCCATTTTATACAGTACCCAAGAGCATAGCATTGTAAGTGGAATACACACCAGTATTGCAACTCCTCTGTTGACAGGAGCTACGAATACATGAACACAAAACACCAATATTGCCGGCAGTATAACTGCTTTAAGTCTTCCTTTGACCTGCACCCCACCGGATTTTGTCATAAGCTGGCTTAAAAACAAACAGCCATACAATGCAGGGAGCATATACGCCGTTGCTGTTTTAATTGTGGTGGATTGTAAAATCGGTTGCAGCGGTGCCGCCATAAGTACTCCAATTATGAGAACTATTACGGTAACAAGGCTAGATACAGCCACTGCCACCGTTGCAACCGCATCTCCCTCTTCTGTGTTTTGCTCAACATCAGCCGTTTCAATCGCTGCCAAGGCACAGGGAAGCTTTACATTTGAAACATTTCCGGTAATCATCGCAAGGTAGGAGGCAGAACCAAGCATTGGAACATATGTTATAACCTCGGATATAGCTGTTGGAACATACAATGCCAGCAATCCTCCGCCAAAGGTTAATAGCTGTCCAATAGTTGGGAACATATCGTACTTAGCACACATTATCGCCGGTATTCCCAGCATACAGGCAATTGCACCTATGCTGCCTATTCTACCCAATGTATGTATTGAATCTACATATTTTTCAGAACTTTGTGAATTTTTCATTTTCATATCTCCTATTTTAAAATTGCGGTAAATATTACAGATGATGCCATACCGACGATTAGAGAAATTGACATTATAAAGCTTTGTAGCCATTTAACATTAAATTTTTTAACAATTACATACTGGACAAGGGTTGTGATTATACTCACTATAAAAACAAGGGCATAAACTGTTCCGCTAGCAAACATTGTGGGGGTAAAAGCCGCTATCATAGCTAAGAAAAAGCAGCCTGTCATAATTACGCCCCAGTCACCTTTTTTCTTTTTATAGCTTGTCATCCCCGTTTGAATTTTCTTTGCTGCAAAAATATTTACAATTATACCTGTCAAAATGCAGATACTCATAACAAACATTACTGCACCAAAGCTGCGATAATCAGCGTTAGTTGCCATATCCTGCAAGGATTTAAAACCCATTCCGTCCGATACCATCTCTGCCGCCATTAATTCATAATTCACAGAACCGACAACTGATAGTCTATACCACGGCCACGGCACACCCATAACTGTAGACAATGAAAACAAGCCTATAATAATTGACACCGATGGAACTATGGTAAACACTGCTGAAGATTTTGCCACATTGAACATCTTTTCTTTGCTAATGCCCAATTGAATACACCTGTTCCACGCTTTTATTAGAAAAACCAACGCAAGAATAATGATATATGCTATGCCAAGTGCGACCAATAGATATAAGAACGGACTATTTGCAACCTCAAAATATTTCATAACTTTCCTCCAATAATTTTAATTTTCAAAAATGCACTTTTGAAAACAATTTAAGACTAGTCTTTAATGTGTCTATATTATAGTTTATGAATTATCATTTTTCAATAGTATTTTTAGATATTGCCAATTTTTATCTGTTTTAGACAAACGCATACCCAAGTTGTTATGCAAAACACACTAATAAAGTATGGATTTTAATGGTTAAATATTAAATTGCTTATATATAATAAATCCAAAATGGGGCTGAGACGATTTTTTTATTTCGTCTCAGCCCCATCATAAGCGCTACTATTTAATTATTTTACCTGTCCGATTTAGTGGGATTATATCATTGTGAGTAGTGATGTTTTAAAAATATTTACATACTATAATATTAAATTTATTTTTTCCCTTATGTTTTATATGGATTTTTCTAGCTTTGCAAAAGCGTAATCGGCATATCTGCTTCTCGCCTCTTTTTCCTGTTTTTTGCTCATTGCAATAACGTCTCCGCTAGTCATTGTGAAGCTTTTTGGAAAAATTTCTCCTACCTCATCCATATTAATGGCGCAGTTTCTGCAACAGAGCAAAAATCGTTCTTGGCCACATATATTGCAATAAAATTCGTCAAAGCTTGAATAGGTTGAGATAATGCCTGTCTTTGTATGTATCTGCACATAGTGGTTGTAATAATCAACATATATCACATCTCTGTACATTATCCGTACATTTTGACGCTTAGATTTTACCGTAAAATACCTATCATCCTTTACTAAGGTTTTTGCACACAGCGATAAAACCTCTGACATTCTGCTATAATCATAAGGCTTTACAAGATAGTCAAATGCACGTAAACGAAAGCCCTTTACGGCGTATTGGTCGGTGGCGGTGGAAAAGATTATTAGACATTCACTGCCCGCATCCCGCATTTTTTGAGCTACATCAATACCGCTTTCGTCCTTTAGAAAGATGTCTAAAAAAACAACGTCAAATCCGTTTTCAAAAAGCTCCTTTAAAAAAGTCTCTCCGTCCATAAACTCACAGCAAGTATGCTCCATATTGTTTTCATTTGCATATCTTTCTATAAGTGCTACAAGCTTATTGATCTCGCATTGCAAATCATCTACTATTGCAATTCTCAAAAAATCCACCCCTCATTCGTTTTTAGTGTTCCGAACTTACTTTAACATCTTTTAAAGTATTTGTCTATACAATAATGAACATATTTATGTTTTTGCATTTAATTAGTACTTTTATACTGTTTTTGTGGGTTGTTTCAAAATATTTTCTTGGTAAAATCGCTTTTCTATATATGGCGCTAACGCAAATGTATCCCTGAATTTTTCATATTCTTCAAACGCCTTCCCATCAAATCCACCTTTTCTCACCGCTTTTATGGCAATATTTTTCGGCGTGTGCTCCGTCTGAATAAACTCCATCATAGATGTTTCAAAGCCAACCGCCTGCAGGAGCTGAGCACGTAAGCTATCCGTTACAAGGCTGGATAATCGCTCCTTAATTATGCCATATTGCAGCATTGGTTTTAAGGAATTATTTTCAATTTGACTGAAAAATTCGTGCTGACAGCAGGGTACGGCTATAATCACCTTTGCGTTGAATTTTATACTCTGCACTAGTCCCTCGTCCGTTGCATTGTCACAGGCGTGGAGCATTATCACCATATCTACATCTTGGGTTCTCGAGTAATCTTTGATATCGCCCTTTTGGAATTCAAGAGTTGTATAGTCAAGTTCTTTTGCCACCTTGTTGCAAAAATCTATCACATCTTCCTTTAAATCAAGCCCCGTTATAAATGCATCTCTCTTTAATATTTTCACAATATAATAGTATAAAGCAAAGGTTAGATAGGCTTTCCCACAGCCAAAATCCACAATCTTCAAGGGTCGGTCTTTGGGCAAAAGCTGAATTGATGGGGTTAACAGCTCCAAATATTTATTTATTTGCCGAAACTTATTGTACTTGGATTTTACCACCTTATTATCCTTGGTCATAACTCCAAGATAGGTTAAAAAGTCAATGTGCTCCCCCTCATTTAAAATGTAATTTTTTTGCTTGTTGTGAAGGGCAATATTCTGGGTTTTGCTTGGTGGAAAGGTCTTTGCCTTTACTTTTTCATTGAAGCAATTAAGGTGAATGTCCTTTTCTGTGCCGTATATAACACACTGATTAAAGGTGTTTTTGAGCAGCTCTGTCAATTCGTCAAGTAGCTGCTCCGAGTCAATATTTTTATGTACCACCTTTTTACCCACCGTATATTCTATTTGGTATTTTAAAATATCCTCCGATAAAAACGGCTTTACTGCCGCCTTGGAATAGTCAGTGACCGCATTTTTTTTCACATCGCTTAATATGATATATATTATATCTTGTTCAATATAGCTTGCAATTTTTTCTCTCATAGCCTTTGCTCCTCCTAGCTCCGCAATTAAAAGCAGTGCTTTATAAACCAAAAATCATAGAGCTGCCCCTATGATTTTTGGTTTTTTTATTCAATAAATTATTTTGCCTCAATGCCGGCAACCACCATATCCTTAAACATTGCCGGATTACCTTGTCCCTTGCTGGCTTTCATACACTGCCCCACAAGGAAGCCCACAACATTGGTCTTGCCTGCTTTGTAATCAACAACTGCTTTTTCATTAGCGGAAATTACATTGTCAACTATGGTTTTAAGCGCTGAGGAATCGCTGATTTGTGCTAAACCCTTTTCCTTTACTATGTCCATCGGGCTTACATCCTTGTCAATTATAACATCAAGGATGGTCTTGCCCGCCGCATTAGAGATAGTTTTATTGTCGATAAGTGCCACCATATCCGCCAAGTTTTGTGGTGTGAGGGCAGTATCATTAATTTCGCATCTTTTCTCATTTAAAATTCTGGTTATGTCCCCGATTATCCAGTTGGAAATTCCTCTGGCATCACACTTTTTCAGCGCTGCGCAGGTGTCAAAAAATGACGCTCTTTCCTTGTTGAGGGCTATTAGCTGTGCATCTGCCTTGGACAAGCCAAAATCTTTGATATATCTAATGGTTTTAGCCACAGGCAGCTCGGGCAGCTCCGCTTTTAGACGGTCAATTTCCTCTTGCGGCACAATAAATGTAAGTAAATCCGGATCGGGGAAATACCTGTAGTCTTGGGCATCCTCTTTGGAGCGCAGCAGTATGTTTTTACCTTTTACATCGTCCCATTTTCTAGTCTCTTGGGCTATGGTATTGCCCTTTGCCATCTCCTCTAGCTGTCTGTTTGCCTCATAGATAATAGCTCTGTAGGCGGCGGAAAAGCTGTTGACATTTTTCATTTCAACACGAGTGCCAAACTCCGTGGCTCCCTTGGGTCGAATGGATACGTTAACGTCACATCGAACACTGCCCTCCTGCATTTTAGCATCGCTTATGCCAAGATACAAAAGCGTGGTGTGTATCGTTTCAAGATAAATTTTAGCTTCCTCAGCGGAGCGCATATCCGGCTCGGACACAATTTCAATCAGCGGAACGCCGCACCTATTGTAATCGGCGAGTGTCCCACCCAATTCATCATCATGTATAAGCTTGCCTGCATCCTCTTCTATATGAATTCTGGTTATACCAATTCTTTTTGTCTCATCTCCAAGCAATATGTCAAGATATCCATTTTCACAAAGTGGAACATCAAACTGAGAAATCTGGTAGGATTTTGGCAGGTCGGGATAAAAATAATTCTTTCTGTCCTGCTTTGTAACGCCGTTAATATGGCAATTTAAAGCGTGACCCATCTTAACTGCATACTCGACTACCTTCTCGTTTAAAACCGGTAATGTCCCCGGCAAGCCCATACACACAGGGCAAACATGGGTGTTGACCTCGGCGCCGAATTCATTTTTGCAGCCACAGAAAATTTTCGTTTTGGTTGACAATTCGGCGTGTACCTCTAAGCCAACAACTATCTCATAATTATCATTCATAATACGCTATATCTCCTTTACTGCAAAGCCGCCAACGGAATTTTCATAGCTTTTTGCCAGTGTCAATAGTTTGGCTTCGCTAAATTTTTGCCCGATAATCTGAAAGCCTATGGGCAGCTTATTGTCGTCAAATCCGCAGGGTACGCTAATGCCGGGCAGCCCTGCAATATTCAGTGTTACCGTGCAAATATCACCCGCATACATCGCCACAGGGTCATTGCTCTTTTCGCCGATTTTAAATGCGGTTGTGGGACATATTGGTGTGATGATTGCATCGCACAATTTAAAAGCATCGTCAAATTCTTTCGAGATAACTTGCTGCAATACCTTTGCACGCTTATAGTAGGCATCATAATAACCCGAGCTTAAAACATAGGTGCCCAGCATAATTCTTCTCTTTACCTCATCCCCAAAGCCCTCGCTGCGTGAGGACTCGTAAAGCTCGGTCAAGCCGCCGTTTCTGTTGCCGGAATAGCCGTATTTTACACCGTCAAATCTGCCTAAGTTGGAGGATGCCTCCGCAGAGGAAATTATATAGTAAGCAGACAGCGCATAATCCGTTGATGGCAGGGAAACCTCCACGGTTTTTGCCCCCTGCGCCTTTAGCGCTTCAATTGCTGCGTAGACCTTTTCCTTGACTTGCTTTGAGATGCCCTCACCAAAATATTGTGAAGGTATTCCGATAGTCATTCCCTTTATTTCGCCGCCATAAGGCGCACAGGTGTAGTCTTTAGATGTCGCATCACGTCTATCTTTGCCGGCTATCGTTTCAAACAGCATTGCTGTGTCGTCAACAGTTCTTGCCATAGGCCCAATTTGGTCTAAGGAAGAGCCGAAAGCCACCAGACCGTACCGTGACACCGAGCCATATGTAGGCTTCATGCCCACTATTCCACAAAGGCTTGCCGGTTGGCGGATTGACCCACCTGTGTCCGAGCCTAGCGCCACCGGTACTTGACTTGCCGCAACGGTAGCTGCGCTGCCCGAGGAGGAACCACCGGGAACGTGCTGTATATTCCAAGGGTTTTTAGCTATTTGAAAGGCGGAATTTTCGCCTGATGAGCCCATTGCAAACTCGTCCATTGTAGTTTTTCCAATTATTACAGCATTATTATCCAGTAATTTTTCTACAACAGTAGCATTATATGGCGCTATAAAATTTTCCAGCATCTTGGAGGCACAGGTCATTTTAATGCCTTTTGCGCACATATTATCCTTTATTGCAATGGGAATTCCTGCCATTTTACCCTTTGCAGTGCCATTGGCAATTTTTTCATCTGCAACCTTTGCCTGCGCTAGCGCATTTTCAAAATTATATGTGATGTATGCATTTATATCCTTGTCCGTCTTTTCAATTCTATCAATGACTGACCGTGTTATTTCAACAGAGGAAACTTCCTTTTTATCCAAAAGCTCCCGCATCTGTTTGGCTGATAAGCTATATAATTTATCCATTTTAATCTCCTATATTCTAGTCAACAACTCGTGGTATTAAGATGCAGCCGGCGGCTGTTTTTGGGGAATTCATGAGCATATCGGCTCTTGAACAGGATGGCACAATCTCATCCTTGCGCAGCTCCATAGTATTGTTTACATCCACCAATGCGCCCCCTGCGGGAAGCTCCGGCAGATTTTCCACCATTTTTATAATGTCAACCATCTCCGATTCAAATTTTGCCACCTTGTCCTCAGGAATGGAAAGCCTTGCCAGCTTTGCAATGTGCTTTATGTTTATGTCCATTTTTGTCTCCTTTTAATTATTTAACATATCTAAAAATTGTTGTTCATTTATAACCGTAACCCCTAGTTGATTTGCCTTGTCCAGCTTGGAGCCTGCCTTTTCTCCTGCCAAAACATATCCTGTCTTTTTCGATACAGAGGATGCCGCCTTGCCCCCATTGTCCACTACTAACTTTTCCGCTTTTTCACGGCTGAGGGTGGGCAATGTGCCCGTTACAACAATTGTCTTTCCGCTGAAAATATCGCTTATAACGCTGGAACGGTACACCATATTAACGCCACTTTCCCTCAGCTTTGCTATGACGTATTTTACCGTATCCCGCTTGAAATAGTCCACCACGCTCTGTGCTCCTATCAAGCCAAATCCATCTATTTCTATTATACTGTCAACCGTTGCATTTATCAAGGTTTCAAGGCTTTTAAATTTTTCTGCCAAGAGTCTTGCCGCCTTTTCCCCTATATTTCTTATTCCAAAGGAGAAAATCAGCTTATCCAAATTGGCATTTTTAGAGTTTTCAATGGCTGCCATCAAGTTTTGTGCCGATTTATCTTTGAACCCATCCAAAAGCAATAGTTTTTCATGGGTTAAAAAATATATATCACCCACATCGGCAATAAGCTTTTTATCGGCAAGCTGCTCTACAATGCTCTCCCCCAAGCCATCAATATCCATGGCGCCACGAGAGGCAAAATGAATGATATTCCGTGTGAGCTGCTGTGGACATTCCGGATTTATACACCGCAGCGCAGACTCCTCGGTAGGCGTTATCTCACTTGCGCAGGACGGACATATCAATGGTATTTGAAAGGCTGTGGGCGTGTTCTTTTGTGACACTCTCACTATCTCCGGAATGATATCTCCCGCTTTGCGCACAATGATTTTATCGCTGACATTAACGCCCTTTTCGTTTATGAAATCCTGATTGTGCAGCACCGCTCTTTGGACACTTGTCCCTGCAAGCTGTACCGAGTCAAATATTGCCGTAGGCGTAAGCACTCCAGTTCTCCCAACTGATACCTCAATTTTAGTCACCGTTGTCTCTTTTTCCTCCGGAGGATATTTAAACGCTATCGCCCAACGAGGAAATTTATTGGTGCTGCCAAGCTCCTGCCGCTGGTGAAAATTATCCACCTTAATTACAGCACCATCTATCTCAAAGCTGAACTGTCCTCGAAGGTTTCCAATGTTTTCAACCTCTTTTACGGCGTCTTCAATATTATCATAAAGGCTGTACCGTGGGGACACGTTAAAGCCAAAGCTTTTTAGTAAATCTAGTGATTGTTTATGGCTTGTCAGCTTAAAATCATCGCTTATCTGCTGAATATTGAATACAAAAATATCCAATTTCCGCTCCTGAGTAATTTTTGATTCTTTCTGGCGTATTGAGCCTGCTGCTGCATTTCGGGGGTTTTTAAAAAGTTGTTTGCCCTCTTCCTCCTGCCGTGTGATTAGCTCTAAAAACACCTCTTTGGGCATATAAACTTCCCCACGCACCTCAAGAAATTTGGGGGCATTTTCAATTTTTTTAGGTATGGATTTTATGGTGGCAAGGTTGCTTGTAACGTCCTCCCCCACCAAACCATCCCCACGGGTAGAGCCTCTTGTAAACACGCCGTCCACATATTCAAGGCTCATGGACAGCCCATCAATCTTAGCTTCCACAACATATTGAGGGGCGTCTATTGCCGCCCGTGTTCGCTGGTCAAATTCAAGCAGCTCCCCTGTGGAAAATGCGTCCTGCAAGCTTTCCATCTTGACAGCGTGCTGAACCTTTTCAAAGCTGGAATCTGCCAGCCCTTGAACCTTTTGGGTGGGCGAGTCCTCCGTTATAAGCTCCGGAAACTCCGCTTCAATCTCTTTTACATTATTAACAAGCATATCGTATTCATAATCGCTTATCTGCGTGCGATTTTCGTTGTAATACAAATTGCTGTGATATTCAATTGTTTTTTTTAGCTCGGACAATTTTTCCTGTGCTGATTTAATATTCAAACTATTCACCTCAAATATAAATTATACCAAAACTTACACCACTTTACAATATAAATATTGCCCCTTACTGGGGGTAAACCACTCCATTACCTATATTATTTGGCACTTTCCCAATAATTATTGTCTCTGCGACACAAACTTTATTTTCCACGGTTATACTGGTGGAGAAATTCGGTATCAACGCACTTCCCACCACCCGCACAATGATAAATATTTGATGGTTAATTTGATTTATTCCGGTGTTTTGGAACACGCTTTCAATATCCGACTCAACGTAGGAGGAGGGGGTGAAGGTAAACTTTAATTTCGGGCCTTTATTCTGCAAAAAATCAATATCTAAAATGTTTCCTATAGGTATATATATGTCGGTGTCAGGTATTTTTTGAGTTTCCTCTATTACCGCATAAGTTATCTCCGATTTCAGTCTGTTCATATGCAAGCTGTTGTAGCTGATGGACAGTATCTCACCGGCATTGTTTTTTTCTATATTTACAAGGTCATCGTAAGAAACCTCTGTTTTATCCGCTTGCTTCATTACTGCATCATTGACAGCCTTAGTGATAAGCCCCTGCACCCGATACCGAGCCATCGTGGCAATCTCAGGGCGCAAGCGAGCATCAGCAAACACAAAAAACGCCGCCAGCACAGCTAGCCACGCAACAGCGAACACCCCATAAAATATCCCGCCCCTACTCCTACCCCTACTTTTACGTTTAAGCAAAAAAATCACCTACCTACCTAAGTATATTCATACAAGGCAGATAGGTGAACAAGCGTAAGGTTGAAATGAAAGTGAAAAAATAAGTTACTGTAAAAGACTCTATGTCAAATGTTGGAGTAACCAAAGAATAGCGCCTTATTTTTCAAGAGTTTGCACGCCAAACAAGCGCTGTAGCGCACTTTAATTTCTAGGCTCTCACATCTATAATTCTATCCGATGGCGGTGTCGCTTTTGCCATTGCCTCCACAAGCTGCTGACCTTGCTGCTGCTGCATATTCATAACTTTTTTAGTCATGGCAAGGCTGACTGACTGCATAAGCTTTGCTTGGTTAAGCCCTATACTCATTGCCGCTATATCCATTGCAACTCGCCTCCTTATTTTATATCTGAAAATTTATACTGCCAAAATGTTACAAAATTTTATTTGCCGGGCTCCTTGGTTGGCGAGGGCTTGGGCTGTTCAACCTTCATGTTGCTCTCCCTTATCGCCACCAAATAAAAGTTTTTATCCTGTTTTTGGAAGATGTAATCAACGTATTTTGACACGCTGCCGTCGGAGGCATCATTCCATGAAATGGCAGGAGATACGTACCCCACCGTCACAACCTTTTCACTGAAAGAGGACTTAATCTTTGCCACCTTTGGGGTAAAGCCCATTGGAAAGCTTGTAACCGGCACTACATATGCTTGTTTCTCCGCATCATACTCAAAGGTAATACCTTGGTCGTCAAATGTTTGGTGTGTAAGCTTATACTGTGTACCGAAAATTTTAGCAAAATATTTGTCCACATCTACCGCCGGAAGGTATGTCTGAGCAAACTCACTTTTTTCATATTTTTCCATGTCCTCATTCATAACTGCCGCCCATATGCTGCTGGAAATCAATATTTTTTGGTCTGCCAAATCCGGCGACTCAAAGGGGAGCGGGTCCGCCACAACAAGGGTTGCCAACAGCTCGTTATATCGCTCCTTCTCCGCAGTATTATTCATAAGCTTCTTGCCAAACCCAAAACCTGCATTGATAATTGTCGCTACTCCGACTAGCATAAGGGCAAACATTAACGCCCCAACTATCATTCTTCTCTTTCGCCTAAGCCGTGTTTTTCTTTGGGCTACTGAAAGAATTTCTTCCTTCTTCATTTTATACTCATCTTCGGTATAGTTTTCACTTCCTGCGCCTTCAAAGGTTGTTTGAATAACGTCCAGAGAATTGTCCGAAATATCAATCTTTTTCTTAGTCATATATTTTCCTTTTCTATGGGATAACTTAAATTATATAATTGTGATTTTATATATTCTTATTATAACATACAATATAAAACAAATCAAAAATAATTTTTGAACAAATAACAAAAAGGGTGAAAATTCACCCTTTTTTATTAATTTATTCCTTTATTATGCCTGTTGCTTTGCTTTTTTTGCGGCAATTTCTGCCAAAGCATCTTTTCTGGAAAGATTAATTCTCTTTTGGTCGTCAATTTCTGTGACCTTTACGAAAACTTCATCCCCAACATTTACAACATCTTCCACCTTTTCAACTCGCTTGTCATCAAGCTTTGAAATGTGAACAAGACCTTCCTTGCCTGGGGCAATCTCTACAAATGCACCAAAGTTCATAAGACGTGTGACAACACCCTTGTAAATTGCACCCACCTCAGGGTCAAACACAATAGTGCCGATAACTGCCAAGGCTTTTTCCACGTTCTTTGAATCTATGCCGCTGACATACACTGTTCCATCATCATCAATGTCGATTGTGACGTCACATTCTGCACAGATTTTTTGGATGATTTTTCCGCCCTTGCCAATGACATCCTTGATTTTTTCAGGGTCAATTTTGATGCTCTTCATCTTAGGTGCATACTGTGAAAGCTCCTTGCGAACTTCTGGTATCGCCTTTAGCATAACATCATCTATAATGTGTATTCTTGCTTTGCGGCACTTTTCAAATGCCTCTGCGATTATTTCATAGGTTAAGCCGTCAACCTTGATGTCCACTTGGATGGCGGTTATGCCCTTGTGTGTGCCGCCTACCTTAAAGTCCATATCTCCAAAAAAGTCCTCGAGGCCTTGAATGTCCAGCATGGTCATCCAGCGGTCATCCTCGGTGATAAGACCCACGGAAATGCCTGCAACAGGGGCTGTAATCGGCACGCCTGCATCCATAAGAGCAAGAGTTGATGCACAGATAGCACCTTGGCTGGTAGAACCGTTAGAGGATAGTATTTCCGAAACAAGACGTATTGTGTATGGGAAATCCTCCTGCCTTGGAAGTACCGGCACAAGTGCCCTCTCCGCCAAAGCACCGTGACCTATTTCACGTCTGCCGGGTGAACGCAATGGTCTTGATTCTCCAACAGAATAGGGTGGGAAATTGTATTGGTGCATATATTTTTTGTCGTAAACATCCTGCAAGCCGTCAATCAACTGGCCGTCTTTAGAAGAGCCAAGTGTGGCAACGGTGAGAACCTGTGTCTGTCCACGGGTGAACAGACCTGAACCGTGAACTCTTGGCAGCAAGCCAACCTCAGCGGAAAGTGGGCGTATTTCATTTATGCCACGTCCGTCAACACGTTTACCATCGTCAAGCAGCCAGCGACGCACAACAAATTTTTGCAATTTGTACATACACTCGTCCAGCATAGCCTCCTGCTCTGGGTATTCTGCGTCAAATTTCTCGTGAACCTCTGTGTAAACAGGGCTTAAACGCTCCTCACGGACATTTTTATCATCGGTATCCAAAGCAGCTCTTACCTTTTCAATTGCAAAGGCTTTGACAGCTTCAAACATATCGTGGTCAACTTCAACAGGCTGGAAGTCAAACTTAGGCTTGCCAATTTCAGCGACAATTTCGTTTACAAACTCGATAAACTTTTTAATCTCAACGTGGCCTGCCTTGATTGCCTCCATCATAACATCCTCCGGAACCTCTGCGGCACCGGCCTCAATCATAACAACCTTTTCTTTACTGCACACAAGTGTCAGCTCTAGTTTATTATTTTTTCTCTGCTCTTCAGATGGCATAAGAACGATTTCGTCATCCACAAGACCCACGGAAATTCCGCCGATTGGGCCATTGAAAGGCACATTTGAAATGCAAGTTGCGATGATTGCACCTAGCATACCTGCAATTTCCGGTGAACAGTCTTGATCAACGGACATAACTGTCATAACTATAGAAACGTCATTTCTCATATCCTTAGGGAAAAGTGGGCGCATTGGGCGGTCAACCATACGAGAGGACAGCACAGCACTTTCAGCAGGACGGCCTTCACGGCGCATAAAGGAACCGGGTATTCTGCCTACCGCATAGATTTTTTCTTCAAAATCCACTGAAAGTGGGAAAAAGTCGATGCCCGGACGTGGCTTTTGGCTCATAGTTACGTTTGCCAACACAGCGGTATCGCCGTATCTTACAAGGCAAGAACCGTTTGATAATGCACACATTTTGCCTGTTTCAACAACAAGCTTTCTGCCTGCAAAGGTGGTTTCAAATACTTTAAAACTCATTTTAAATCTCCTGTTTTTCTTTTTTTATTGAGCAGATAAGATTATATTTTAGCAATGAACTCAGCCCTTATATTGGCATAAAAGCTCAATTTACTGCTAAATATAATAATTTTTCTGCCCCGTGGCAAGGTGTTGATTTTAGACTGAAAGGCAGATGTTTCCATCTGCCTTAAAGCTTTTAAACTATTTACGAAGACCCAATTTAGCGATGATTGCACGATATCTTTCGATTTCGTTATTCTGCAAGTAAGCCAAAAGGTTTCTGCGGCGACCAACCATCTTAAAGAGTCCACGACGTGAGTGGTGGTCTTGTTTGTTGGTTTTAAGATGCTCGGTAAGGTGGTTAATTCTCTCGGTTAAAAGAGCAATTTGTACCTCAGGTGAGCCTGTATCGCCTTCATGTGTCTGGTTTGCCAAAATGATTTCTTGTTTGTTCATTGTTATTCACCTTTCATAAATATTAGCCAATAACTCAGGTTAAGGCTGGTGATTGCCTGCAATGCAAGCGTTACCCTTAGCCCGATTTATAGGTCACTGTAAAAGTATACCACAGCATACTTGCTTTGTAAAGTTATTTATAGCTTTTGGCTGAAATAATTTGCCGATTGCTCTGCAGCCGACAGTATCATCGCCCCCAGCTCCTGCGTGGTGTCAAACTTTTGTGGGGGATAAAGGTACTTGTAAAACTCTACCTTTATATTCTTATTATATAAGTCTCCGCTAAAATCCTTGATAAAGGTTTCGCAGCTTTGGTTTTCTCCCTCCACCGTGGGTCTTGTCCCAAAACCTGTGGCAGATGGGTAAGCTTTGCCCTCCACCGTTGTCTTAGTGATGTACACCCCCTCTTTTGGGGTACACATTCCACTGGGATACGCTTGGTTTATGGTAGGCGTGCCTAAGGTTTTGCCTAGGCTCTTTCCGTGCACCACTGTAAAATCCACCGAATAGGGTCTGCCTAGCATAACATTTACCCTTTCCATATCTCCCTGCACCAATGCCTGTCTTATGGCGGTGCTGCTCACCGTCTGTCCGTCCAAGGTGATGGTTGGCAGTATGAAAACTTCAATGTTATGTTCGCTGCAAAGCTCCTTTAATACGGCGGTAGTCCCCGACCTATTTTTGCCAAACAGAAAATTTTCGCCGCAAAAAACAGCCTTTGCCCCCATGGATTTTATCAGCACCTGCTCCACAAATTCCCGTGGGGTAAGCTGGCTGAACACGGAAAAATCCGGCGAGTAAAACAAGTCTATCTTCAAGCTTTGCATAACCGAAAGCTTTTGCTCCTCGCTTAAAATATCCTTGCCCTTATGCCCTAAATTCACGGATTTTGTAAAGGTGAATATCCCCTTGTCAAGGTGGTTTTTCTTAGCGTAATTTTCCATTTCGGAAATCAAAAACCTGTGCCCTATATGTACTCCGTCAAAATATCCAAGTGCAACCGCTGTGCTGCGGCTGTTCTCCCATAAAACATCATATATCTCCTGCAAATTTAACTCTCCTTTTGCACTTCTCTGTCTACGAACAGTTTTACTGCACTGATTTTTTTGTCTGCGACGTTAGCGACCGCATAAAAGACATCCTCGAAATACACCCTATAGTCTCCATCCTCTTTGGAAATAGTGCTCTGTGCGCCATTCACCAGCCGCAGTGCCAATTCCTGAGATAAATCAATTCTTTCAAGGTGCATAAACACGCTGTCTACCTTTGTTATAAGGCTGTCCAGTGTGTCATTTTCTCTCGCCTCTTGCAGCTGCTCCAAGGTTATCGCTTCCTCTAAGCAGTAGCCGCACGCCTTTGTCCTCACAAGCTTTGTCAGCACCGCTCCACAGCCCAGATTTTCGCCTATATCCTCCACCAAGGTGCGGATATATGTACCCTCGCTGCAAAGCACCTTTATGGTATAGGTGTGCTCCTCCTCGTTTTCCTCCAGCATTTCAAGGCTCTTTATGACAACCTTTCTCAGCTTTCGCTGAACAGTTATCCCTTTTCTTGCCAGCTTGTACAGCGGCTGTCCATTCACCTTAACCGCCGAATACATAGGAGGATATTGCCCTATCTCACCTTTAAAATTTAAAAGCTCTGCTAGCACATCTTCCTTTGTTGAAACAACAGGACGAGAGTTTATCTGCTGCCCTGTTATGTCCCCTGTGTCGGTGTTCAGCCCCAATTTAAAGGTGGCTATATATTCTTTTTCTTTAATTATCTGCATATCCACTGCCTTGGTAGCCTTGCCAATGAAAACAGGCAGAACACCTGTCGCCATAGGATCCAAGGTGCCTGCGTGTCCCAGCTTTCTTGTGGATAATATTCCCCTTGCTTTTGCGATAACGTCAAAGGAGGTCCATTGTGTGGGTTTGTTCAATATTAAAATTCCGCATCTGTCTACTCGCATATGACCTTCTCAATCTCTCTCAAAATTGCTTTCTTTGCACATTCGACACTGCCTACTACCTCGCATCCGGCAGCTCTGCTGTGACCGCCGCCCCCAAGCCCCTGTGCTATCTCGCTGGCGTTTATTCCCTCACCCGTTCTCACGGAAATTTTAAAGGTGTTGTCGCCAATTTGCCGCAGAGTCACGCCGATATCCACTCCATCTATAGCTCGTGGCATGGCGGAAATTCCCTCGATATCCGTGCCCTCCGGCTGAATTTTATCCAGTATCTCCTTGGTGAGAACAACCATAGCGCAC
>JAVWUR010000022.1:0-26758 GCA_036667055.1 Oscillospiraceae bacterium | reverse complement strand
GGCTTTCCGGGAGAGACATTTGAGGAGTATCAGGACACTGAGAGGCTTGTAAAGCAGGTTCGATTTACGCAGCTTTTCACCTTTATTTATTCAAAAAGGATAGGCACAAAGGCGGCGGAAATGCCGGATAATGTAAGCTATGCCGAAAAAACAGTCTGGCTTAATCGGCTTATCAAGATACAGCAGGATATATTTTCTGAGTATCTTGAAAGCTTTAAGGGGAAAAGAGTTAAAGCTCTGGTGGACAGTAAAAATGGCAATAACTATACAGCACGGCTAGAAAACACCCTAACCGCCCATTTTGAATGTGATGAAAACCATTTGGATAAATTTGTACAATTGGAAATCACAGGGAAAAAGGGCACAGTATTAACGGCAGTAATTTTATAAAATAAACAAAAAACAGGAAGAGGTATTTAAAATGGACTTTATTCAAGAATTTAAGAAATTGGCAGTGGAGCTACAAAAGGAAGATGTAATAGTTTACTTAGAGCAAGCTAGAAAAATGAATGATATGGACGGCGAGCTACAGGAGCTTATAGGAAAATTTAACCTCGCTCGCTTTAATTTAAACTCCGAGCTTAGAAAATCCGATAAAAGTGATGAAGAAGTTGAAAAGCTTAATAGTGAAGTAAATGAACTATATGCACAGATTATGGACAATGAAAATATGCAGGCTTACAACGAGGCAAAGGCAGAGGTGGACAACCTTACACAATATATACAGGCGATTATCACAGCTACCGTAAATGGCGATGACCCAATGGCGGTTGCAGCCCCCGATGACGGATGTTCCGGCAGTTGTTCCTCCTGTTCCGGCTGTCACTAAAACAAGACTTCGACAAACAATATTAAAGGATGGTTGATATTTTGACAAACCTTTCACCTATGATGCAGCAATATTTTGATGTAAAGAATAAGCATAAAGACCATATTGTGTTTTTCCGATTAGGGGATTTCTACGAGATGTTCTATGAGGATGCCCTGCTTGCGTCCAAGGAATTAGAGCTAACCTTGACGGGCAGAGACTGTGGTCAGGCGGAAAAAGCCCCCATGTGCGGAATACCATATCACAGCAGTGAGGCGTACATTCAGCGGCTTATAGAAAAAGGTTACAAGGTGGCAATATGCGAACAGACAGAGCAGCCGCAAAAGGGTAAAGCCTTGGTAAACCGTGATGTTATTCGTGTTGTCACCCCCGGCACTATTATGGAAAACAGCATGCTGTGCGAGGATAAGAACAACTATATTGCCAGCCTTTACATTAAAAATAACGTTGCATATGCCTGTTTTTGTGATATCTCTACAGGCAATATGCAAACTACCATTATTGAACAGAGTAATTTTGAAAACAATTTAAAGGCAGAGCTTTATAAATATATGCCTAAAGAGATTATTGTAAACACTGAACTGTTAAGTTTAAAGTGGCTTACAACCTATATGAAAGATATAATTAAATGCTCAGTTGAGCTTATAAGCGACGATGAATATGATGAGGATATTGCCGCAGACCTAGTAAAAAAGCAGTTTGGCGAGACGGATTTTTCCACGGAAGTACAGTTTAGCTTGTGGCAGCTACTAGATTATCTCTCGAAAACTCAAAAGGTTGGTATAGAAAATCTTGCTACTGTTGATAGCTATGAGCAGGACAGCTTTATGAACCTATCCTACACAACCGCTGCCAATCTTGAACTTTTTGAGACGATACGAACCAAGGAGAAAAGAGGGAGCTTGCTATGGATTTTAGACCAAACTAAAACCTCTTTCGGCAAGAGGATGCTGCGAAAAATTGTAGCGTCGCCTTTGATGGATAAAAAAGCTATCGAGTCACGGTTAAATGCGGTGGAGTACCTTAACAGTAATCTGATGGTAAGAATGGAGATACAGAGCTATTTAAAATGCATTCAAGATATGGAACGTTTATGCTCTCGTGCAGGCTTTGGAAGCGCCAGCCCACGAGATGTGTTTTCATTGTCCATGTCACTAAAGGCACTGCACCCGCTAAAAGAGCAACTGAACAAATGTAAGGATGAATTGCTTTGTTCGCTAAACTCAAACATAAATCCCCTTGACGATTTATGCAATATGTTAGACAGTGCCATTGCAGAAAATCCTCCGGCTACCACCAAGGACGGCAACGTGATAAAGGATGGTTTTAACAAGGATGTTGACCATCTGCGCCATCTTGTCAATGATAGCATGGATATATTGGCGGAGATTGAAAACCGTTTAAAGGAAGAAACGGGCATTAAAAATTTAAAGGTGGGATATAATCGTGTCTTTGGGTATTACATTGAGGTCACACGGTCATATCTTGACTTGGTTCCCCCTACCTTTTTCAGAAAACAAACCTTGGCAGGTGCCGAGCGGTTTATAACCGAGGAATTAAAAGACTTGGAGCAGGAGATTTTATCCGCAAGCGAAAAGCTGTTGGCACTTGAAAAAGAGCTGTTCCAAGGCTTGCTGACCGAGATAAGCAATAGGTCAAAAGAGATATTATTGACCACTAACTCTCTAGCGTACATAGATGTATTTGCTTCATTTTCTGAAATAAGCTTAAAAAATAACTACGTCAAGCCACTGATTAGCACCGATGGCTCTTTAAAGATAAAGGATGGTCGCCACCCTGTGGTGGAGGCTATGCTAAAGGATGAAGTTTTCATACCCAATGATACGTTACTTGATTGCGAAGCGAACAGAGTGAGCATCATTACAGGCCCTAATATGGCGGGTAAGTCAACCTATATGCGACAGGTAGCTATAATAAATATTATGGCGCAGCTTGGGTGCTTTGTGCCGGCAAAATCGGCAAAGATATCTATTGTGGATTCCATCTTTACAAGGGTTGGTGCATCGGATGATTTATCCAGCGGACGCTCCACATTTATGGTGGAGATGACCGAGGTCAGCGAGATACTTAAAAATGCCACCGAAAAAAGCCTTGTTATACTGGATGAAATCGGCAGAGGAACTTCTACCTTTGATGGGATGAGCATTGCAAAGGCGGTTGTGGAATACATACACAGCAAGGCAAATAATTTGGGCTGTAAAACCCTGTTTGCAACCCACTACCATGAGCTTACCGAGATGGAAAGCAAGATGGCAGGAATTGTAAATTACAACATTGCGGTGAAAAAACGTGGAGATGAAATCACATTTTTGCGCAAGATAGTTCGTGGCAGTGCAGACGATAGCTATGGTATTCAGGTGGCAAAGCTTGCAGGTGTGCCGGACGAGGTTATCGAAAGAGCAAAGCTGATTTTGACAGAGCTTGAGGAAAACGCCCGCAGAGAAAAGATGGCGGTGCGACAGATGTCCTTTGATGATGCATTTTCAGTTTTACCTACAATAGCACCACAGCCCATAGTGTCCAATGAAATTATAGAGACACTGGAAAAGATAGATGTAAATATTTTGACGCCGATAGAAGCGTTGAACGCTCTAAATAAATTGAAAGCAATGCTTTAAAAAGGGGTAATAAATGGCAATAATAAATGTTTTGGACAAGCAAACAGCCGAGCTTATTGCTGCGGGTGAGGTGGTTGAAAAGCCAGCTTCCGTAGTAAAGGAGCTTGTGGAAAATTCAATAGATGCCGGTGCAAGAAATATTATTGTTGATATAGAAAACGGTGGCATAAGAAAAATATTGGTGCAGGATGACGGCTGTGGAATTGACAGCGAGTATGTCAAGACGGCATTTATTCGCCATGCAACCAGTAAAATTTCCACCGGAGCAGACCTTGACCATATACATAGCCTTGGGTTTCGTGGGGAGGCACTGGCATCCATTGCAAGTGTGTCAAGGCTAACTCTTATAACCAAAACCCACGAGCAGGATTTTGGTGTGGAGATAGCTATGTCCGGTGGAGATGAAGATGATTTTTGCGTAAAACCATTTGTGGACGGTTCTCGGTTTATTATCAAAGATTTATTTTACAACACTCCTGCCCGCATGAAATTTTTGAAAAAAGATGGGACAGAGGCAGGGTATATACAGGATATTTTAACTAATTTAAGCTTGTCAAAGCCGGAAATTTCCTTCACATTCAAAAAAGACAACAAGGAGATTTTTTCCACCATAGGTGATGGCGATTTGAAAAATACCATGGCAGGGTTGTTTGGCACAAGCTTTGTTAATGAGATTACTCCGGTTAATTATAGTGACGTAAAATATAAAATAAATGGATATATAACCCTTGCTCATTGCTCACGCCAAAGCCGAAATATGCAGTTTGCATTTATAAATGGCAGATATGTAAAGAATAAAACTATAATTGCGGCGGTTGAAAATGCCTATAAAGGTAGCACCATGGTTGGCAAATTTCCAGGATATGTAATAAACATTCAAATGCCTTTTGAAATTGTGGATGTCAATGTTCATCCCGCTAAAACAGAGGTGCGTTTTGCAAATGATGGGGAGATATTTTCCACAGTATATAGGGCGGTAAAGCTGGCGTTAGCTGCTAGTGATGAGCTAAAGCAGTTTACCTTTGCCACAAAACAAGCGCAGAGCCTTTTTAAAGAAAATGAAGAGACGTCACAGCAGAGCTTGGGCGATACATTGATACAAGCAAATTGTGAGAGCAGCTCACAAGCCGCTGAAAATGTGTCCCTGAAAATTAATATTATTCCTCCAAAAGCTGAAAATCAAAGGTTTTCGGAAAGAGACTTTAATTTGCAATATGCAAGTGAGTCGATTTTGAATAGTGACCGAAATATAACTCCCTATATGTCTCAAAGCGATTTTAATAAGTCACTGCCACAGACAGAACAAACCTGTGATGATGGCACCCAGCCACCAATAGATACCCCACCGGATAAAAGTGACATTTTAATTGAAAATTCAGCAATCAAACCGTCGGAACAGGATAGGAGCATCAGAGTAATAGGGGAGGTATTCAGCACCTATATTCTGTGCGAAAGCGGAGAAAATCTAATCATGATAGATAAGCACGCAGCTCACGAGCGGCTTATTTATGAGCGGCTGAAAAGATATCAAAGCTGTGACAATCAAATGCTGCTGTCACCTATAAATGTAAAGCTGAGCGCACCGGAAAAGGAAGCGGTAATAGAAAACTTAAGTACGCTGACGCAGCAGGGCTTTATAATCGAGGACTTCGGCATTGGCGGGGTTTTATTGCGTGCTATTCCTATGAACATTTCTTGTGAGGATCCACAGAGCTTGATAAATGAAATTGCCCACAACCTAGTGGACAATAATAGGTTGTCCTTAAGTGAAAAACAGGAATGGATTTTACATTCCGTTGCTTGCAGAAGCGCCATTAAAGCGGGAGATAAAGCATCTACGGCAGAGCTAGTAGAGCTTGTAAAGGACATTAAACAGGAAAAAATTCCACTTTTTTGCCCTCATGGCAGACCGGTAATAATTACCATTACAAAAAAGGAGCTTGAAAAACAATTTGGAAGAGCGTAAAAAAATAGTTGTAATTTGCGGCCCTACTGCCAGCGGAAAGACAAAGCTGTCATTGCTTTTGGCAAAAAAGTTTAACGGCGAGATAATATCGGCTGACTCAATGCAGGTTTATAAAGGGTTGGACATTGGAACCGCCAAGGTTTCATTGGAGGAGCAGCAGGAGGCAAAGCACCATTTGGTGGATTTTTTACCACCGTCACAGAAATACAATGTGGAAATATTTACACGGCTTGCCGCAGAAAAGATAATGGAAATTTCGTCAGAGGAAAAGCTGCCAATAATTGCCGGAGGTACCGGTTTGTATATTGAGAGCCTTGTAAATGGAATTACCTTTACAGACCAAAATGACACATCGGAGATACGCAAAGAGCTAGCAGAGGCTTTGAAGGAAAAGGGTGGGCAATATATGTACAACCTACTGGAGAGTATAGATGGCGACTATGCGAAAAATGTACATCCAAACAATACTGTGCGTGTACTGCGAGCACTAGAACTATATAAAGCCACGGGAAAAACCATGACACAGCAGCTCGAAAATTCTCATCCTATCAAAAAACCTTATGATGAATTGTTGATAGGAATTTCCTATATTAGCCGTGAAAACTTGTATGATAATATTAATAAACGAGTGGACAGCATGATATCGCAGGGGCTTTTAAAGGAGGCAAGGTATGTTTATGACAATAGAAATGAGTTTAAAAACTCTGCCGCCGCCATTGGCTACAAGGAGTTTTTCCCGTTTTTTGAACAATTGCAAAGCTTGGAAGCATGTACAGAAAAGCTAAAGCAAAGCTCACGAAATTACGCTAAAAGACAGCTAACCTGGTTTAATCGGATGAAAAATATCAACTGGGTATATGTGGATGGTACAGAAAATTACATTGAAAAAGCTTTACAGCTTACCGAAAACTTTGTAGGTGGTAACAATTAAATGGAGCGAACGGACAGGAAGAAAAAAAAGAAATCAAGGTTTATGTCCATATTAATATTTTTTTTATTAATATGTTATTTTATTATGCAGGGCTATCTAATCAACCGAAATAAAATTGAAACGGTAAAAGCTACCGAGGGATTTATAAATGATAGTATCCTTTCCAGCGGTATTGTGTGCCGAGATGAAGTGATTTTGACCGACCAATTTGACGGAGCTGTCAACTACCATATAAATGACGGACAACGAGTGTCAGGCGGGATGCTAATCGGCGAAATATATCCCAGTACCGCAGATGTGGAAAATATAAAGCGAGTGGCAGCGCTAGAGACGGAGCTTGAAAATATAACCGCTGCACAAAGCTTTATGACAACTGTTGGCGTTGACATTTCCGTCACCAGAAAACAGCTTAACAATAGTATTATAGATATTTCCCAAGGCATTTCCGTGGGAGCGTACGAAAAGGTTATAACCGATTTACCGGGGCTGATTTTAAATATCAACAAAATAAATGTAGCAACGGGAAAAGGCGGAGATCTAGAGACGGCAAAAAATGAGTTTATTCAAGCAATTGACAGCGCAAAACAGGGAATATCACCGCCAATAGGCACTTTGAATTCCCAGTATGCCGGATATTTTATAAAGGGTGTGGATGGGTATGAAAGCATAGCTACCGTTGATAATTTCAAATCGCTCAGCGCTGTGGAAGGCTATAATATTATTCAAAAGCCCAATGATTTTGAACAAACGGACAGTTATTATGGAAAGATTATTACAGACTACAAGTGGAAGCTGTGTACATATGTAAGCAATGAGGATGCGGCAAAGCTTAAAGTCGGCAACAATGTAAAGCTTGCCTTAAATTCAGAGCAGGAGCAATATCAAAAGGCAACAATATCAGAGGTTATACCCTTTGAAAATATGTCACTGGTGGTGCTGCAATCCTCAACCATGGATACAAAATCCGCAGCCATTAGAATAACGGATTGCGAGATACTTTTTAAGCAGTATAAGGGCATTAAAATACCGAAATCCGCACTGCATATATTGGATGGTGAACTGGGAGTGTATGTGAAATTTGCAAAGCTTGTTCAGTTTAAAAAGGTTAAGCCGATATTTGAAAACAATAATTATGTAATACTTCCAATAGCACGTGATGAATATAACGAGGTTTCCTTGTTTGATGATGTGATAGTTAAAGGGGTGAATTTATATGACGGAAAATACTTGTAGCATACAGGATAACATTAAGGTTGTATTTGAAAATGTTAATGGTGCCTGTATAAAAAGCAACAGAAATTTTGGTGATATAAGCATAATGGGTGTGTCAAAAACGAAGAGCATAGAGGATATAACCAAGGCGATTAAAGGCGGTATTAAGCTTTTCGGTGAAAACAAGGTGCAGGAGCTTGTGGAAAAGGATATTGTGTTTAAAGAAAACAATCTGCCCTGCCACATAATAGGGAGCTTGCAAAGCAATAAGGTTAAATTCTTGCCGCCGCTGACCGATTATATTCAAAGTGTTGACAGCTTAAAGCTGGCACAGGAAATTGACAAACAATATTGTAAAGCAGGGAAAATCGCAAATATATTGCTGGAGGTCAACATTGGCAAGGAGGAAAGCAAAGGCGGAATTGACGCTGAAAGCCTTGAAGAATTGTTATATGCCATTGCAGAATTGAAGTCTGTCCGTGTAAAAGGACTAATGTGCATACCACCAATCTGCCAAAACGACCTTGTTCGCAGATATTTTGCAGAAATGAACAAGTTATTTATTGACATATCGCACAAAAAAGTAGATAATGTTAATATGAATGTGCTGTCCATGGGGATGTCGCACGATTATATGTACGCCATACAAGAGGGTAGCACCTTGGTGCGAATAGGGCAGGGTGTATTTGGACAACGAGACTACAACAAAATTTAGGAGGTACTATGGGAGTTTTTAATAAATTGAAGAACGTTTTCGGGGTGGATGATGACGATTACGATGATGATGACGATGAAATTGAAGAAGAAGAGGAACAAGCACCGATAGAAAATGCATTTAAGGCGGATTTTTCTCAAGTTAAAAAAGAAAGAAACGTGTCTCTCTCCTCGTTACCACAGTTGCAAGTCGTACTTGTAAGGCCAGAAAAATTTGACGATGCCAGCGGTATTGCCGACAGCTTAAATGCTAAAAAAACGGTTGTTTTAAACCTTGAGGCAACAAGCAAAGAAACCTCAAGAAGATTGGTGGACTTTCTATCCGGAGTTGCATATGCAAACAATGGGCAGCTTAAAAAGATTGCCAACTCAACTTTTATAATTACACCGAACAATGTGGATATTTCCGGCATTGGTATTCTTGATGAAATAGAATCAAATTCGCTCTACTAAAAATGAGAGGATATATACCGCCGCAGAATACCCAAGAGACAATATTTGTAAAGCGAGCGTCGGAGCTGCTGCAAAAAGCTGAGGACTATTATACTATTCAGTATTCTGCTTTTCTTGACCTGAGGCAGAAAGAGCTTTTTAAAGCCCAGAGTAACCGATATACAGATATAGAGGTAAGCTTTGAATGTGGATATGATGGAGCTGGCGAGCGCTGCCTGGCAGTTGTGCGACCCTTTAATTTTCCCATAGAGGAAAAGGATATCCCAATAGTGGTGCTGACATCAAAGCTTTATGAGAATAATATAACACATAGAGACTTGCTTGGCGCAATTATGAATTTGAAAATCACAAGGGATTACATTGGTGATATAATAGCCGACCAAGAGTGCGCCTATTTGGTTGTACATTCAAACGTTTCAGAGATAATAATTCAAGAGCTAAAACAGGTTAAAAATAGCGCAGTAGAATTTAGTGTTTATAAAAATCGACTTAGCTGTATTGAAAAAACGGCGGATTTAAAATCAGCCACCGTTGCTTCAATGCGCATAGATGCTATTATTGCAGCACTGCTCCAGATTAGCCGCAGTGATGGTCTAAAACTTATAAAGCAAGGCAGGGTAAAAGTCAATCAATTGGAGGTTTGCAGTGCCGACTTTGAAATGTTTGACGGAGATATTATAAGCGTTAAGCAGATTGGAAAATATAAAATATTTTGCGACGGAAATAAAAGCCGTAAAGATAGAATGTTTATAAATTTTGCTAAATATTAAATCGGAGGAAAGTATATGTTCAGTGCAAAAGAAATTCGCCAAATCACATTTGAGAAGGTGGTTAGGGGTTATCGTCCTGAGGACGTTGAATCTTTTATGGAAAAGATAGCAGATGAGTTTGAAACGCTTTCAAAGGAAAAGCAGGACATTGAGGAGCAATTGTATGTTCTAGCTGAAAAGATAGAGCAATATAAGGGCGAGGAGGAGTCGATAAAATCAACACTTATCAGCGCTCAAAAACTAGGTGAAAGCATTATTAATGAGGCGCAGCAAAAGGCGGAAGCAGTATTAAAGGAAGCTAACATCAGAAAGAATGATATACTGGCAGATGCTCATGAGGAATTGGAAGCACATGAGGAAAATTTAGTGCGCATTAAAAAGGAAGTAAGTGACTTTAAAATCAAGGTTTTAAGCATGTACAGAGAACACATAGAATCACTAAGTGCCCTTCCGGAAGTAAAGAAAGAACCAAGCAATGTAGTAACACCTGAAGCGCAACCGGTGGAAACTATAGCAAATGAAGCGCAAATACCAGCATTTGAGGAAACGCCTATTCCGGCACCAGTGGAGGAGGACACAAAGGTTGAGGTTAAAAAGCTTATCGACGATTATGTGATTTCTCCGGAATCTCACCAAGGGTTTAATAATATTTCCTCTCTTTTTGACAAATAATAGATACAGCATAAAAAGGTTAGTGTTTTTTGCCCTAACCTTTTGTGTTTACAACAGGAGACAACTTTGATATATAATATTTTGTTTGCGGTGCTGCTGATTGCTGCCGACCAAGGGTTTAAGTTTTTAGCTACACTTTATTTACAAAACGCACAACCGATTGTTTTAATACCTCACTTTTTGGGATTAACTTACACATTAAACCCCGGAGCAGCGTTTAGTATGTTTAGCGGAAAGGTAAATATGCTGATTATTTTAACCTCAGTGGCATTGGGGGTAATTGCATATTTTGTTTTTATTAAAAAGATTGATGATAAAATTGAAAGCTTTTGCTTTTTATTAATATTTGCGGGTGGAGTCGGAAATCTTATAGATAGAATAATGGCAGGGATGGTGGTGGACTATCTGGAGTTTCTATTCATTGATTTTCCTATTTTTAACTTTGCAGACACACTTGTATGTTGTGGTGTGGGGCTTTTTGCCATTTATACAATATACACAGAGTTCTTGCTTGCAAGGAAAAAGGGAGATAAATAATATTGGAAAATATAATTCTAATAGCATCTGCACAGGATAATGGCACAAGATTAGACCAGTATATAACGCAAAATACTGGGTTTTCAAGAAATTCAGTACAGCTGCTATTGGAAGATGGGAAAATCACAGTAAACGATAAAGTTGTCACAAAAAGCTATAAGGTGAAAGCCGATGATTGCTTAAAAATACTCATTGAGCCGGCAAAGGAAATAGACATTTTGGCACAGGATATTCCACTGGATATTTACTATGAGGACAAGGACTTGTTAGTGGTGAATAAGCCCAAGGGAATGGTGGTACACCCTGCCGCCGGAAATGAGACAGGAACACTTGTAAATGCGCTTATGTTTCACTGCAAAGAGTCACTTTCGGGAATTAACGGAGAAATTAGACCTGGTATTGTCCACAGAATTGACAAAGATACATCGGGATTGTTGGTGGTTGCCAAAAATGATATTGTTCACGAAAATCTTGCGGCGCAGTTTAAGGAACATTCCATAACCAGAAAATACAGCGCCATTGTATATGGCAACGTTAAGGAAGATGAAGGGGACATTGATGCCCCCATCGGGCGCCATAAAACCGATAGAAAAAAATTCTGTGTCACCAATGTAAACGCTAAAAATGCTTTTACCCACTATAAAGTGGTTGAAAAGCTAAAGGGCTTTACACTTATCGAGGCACAGCTCAAAACAGGAAGAACTCATCAAATACGAGTGCATATGCAAAGCATAGGGCATCCGTTAGCAGGTGACCCTGTATATGGGCCTAAAAATGTGCTGACGGAGCTTAAGGGGCAGGCATTGCACGCCGGAGTGCTGGGGTTTATTCATCCAATCACGCAGGAATATTTGGAATTTTCGTCACCATGGTGTGAGGAGTTTGAAAAATTCTATATAAAAACAAAAGTTAAATAAGGTAGATATGATAAAGAATATAAATGATATTTTGGTTATAAGTGATTTAGATAATACGCTTTTAACCGCAGAGAAGGGAATTCCTTTATACAATATTGAAATGATAGAGAAATTCCAAAAACTCGGTGGTAAATTTACCGTTGCGACGGGGAGGAGTATTGAGTCTGTTGCTCATTACCTAACTCAAATAAAGCTTTCTGCACCGGCAATACTTTACAATGGTGCTGTTATATATGATTATAATCACAAGAGGATTTTGTCAAAAAAAGCATTGCCGCAGCTTGAAGCAAAAAAGGCACTTGCTATAATTCGAAAAAACTTTCCCGAAATTGGCACGGAGGTCATGTGTGACAACAACCGGCTGTATATGCTTCAAGAAAACGCATACACTCAAAAGCATACCGATGATGAGATGTTAAGCTTTGTAAATTGTGATGTGTCAAGCATAAAAAACAATTGGATAAAGGTGCTTTTTGCTGATAAAAATTCAAAGCTTTTGCAGTTACAGCAATTTTGCGAAAGTTTGCCCTTTGAAAATGTTGAATTTGTTATGACCAACAGTATTTATTTTGAAATGATGCCCAAAGATGTGACAAAGGGCATAGCCTTGCGCCAGCTTTGCAATCTGATGGACATAGATATACAAAACACCGTTGCAATCGGTGACTATTACAACGATATAGAGCTGCTCAAAACTGCGGGTTTAAGCGTTTGCGTGGACAATGCACCGATGGATGTGAAACAAATTTGCCAAGCGACGGTAACATCCTGTGTTGAGGGTGGAGTGGGGCAGCTACTTTCTCAAATAATTAAATCATGTGAATAAAAGGAGAATAAAATGGACAAGAAATTTTTGCAGACCAAGGCAGTAGAAATTAGACGAGGGATAATTAAAGCCGTTCACAGCGCCAAAAGCGGGCACCCCGGCGGGTCATTATCGGTAGCCGATACATTGACTTACCTATATTTTGAAAAAATGAATATTGACCCTAAAAACCCAACGTGGAGTGAGCGTGACAGACTTGTTTTATCGAAAGGTCACACTGCACCAGCACTATATGCAACCTTGGCAGAGAGAGGCTATTTCGATAAATCCGAGCTTTTAAAGCTGAGAAAAGTGGGGGCTATGCTGCAAGGTCACCCCGATATGAAGGGCGTTCCTGGGGTGGATATGTCTACCGGTTCTTTGGGACAGGGCATTTCTGCGGCTGTGGGAATGGCGCTTGGTGCTAAGATTTCCAATAAAAAATATACGACATATGCTATTTTAGGGGACGGAGAGCTTCAAGAAGGGCAGGTTTGGGAAGCCGCAATGGCTGCTGCACATTACAAGCTGGACAATTTAGTTGCAGTTGTTGATAATAATAATTTGCAGATAGACGGCAAGGTGAGTGATGTCATGTCGGTATATCCTATTGATGGCAAATTTGCAAGCTTTGGTTGGAATGTGGCGACCTGTGATGCTCATGATTTTGAAAGTCTCAATGATGCCTTTGAAAAAACCAACGAAAAAAATGGAAAACCTTGGGTGATTATTCAAAAATCTGTAAAAGGTAAAGGCGTGTCATTTATGGAAAACAATGCAGCTTGGCATGGAACCCCACCAAATGATGAGCAGTTTGAACAAGGGATGAAAGAGCTGGATTTGATAGCTGAAAAGTTGGAGGAAATATAAAATGTCAGAAGTAAAAATGATTGCCACACGAGAAAGCTACGGAAATGCTCTGGTTGAGCTTGGAAAAATTAATCCCGAAGTTGTGGTTTTGGATGCCGATCTTGCCGGTGCAACAAAAACCGGAGTATTTAAAAAACAATTTCCCGAAAGATTTTTTGATTGTGGAATAGCAGAAGCAAATATGATTGGAATTTCAGCCGGATTGTCCACAACAGGGAAAATACCTTTTGCATCCTCTTTCGCAATGTTTGCAGCAGGCAGAGCCTTTGAGCAGATAAGAAATAGCGTAGGATATCCACACTTAAATGTAAAAATTTGTGCAACTCACGCCGGAATTTCAGTGGGAGAGGATGGGGCTACCCACCAATGTAACGAAGATATCGCTCTCATGAGAACAATTCCCGGAATGGTAATAATTAATCCATGCGATGATGTTGAGGCAAGACAAGCGGTCTTTGCCGCTGCGGAGCACAAAGGGCCTGTATATATGCGCTTTGGCAGGCTCGCAGTTCCGGTTGTTAATGATGAAAGCTATAAATTTGAGCTTGGCAAAGGCGTGACTATGAGAGACGGCAAGGATGTAACGATTATCGCTACCGGCTTGATGGTTTCTCGTGCGCTTGATGCTGCCGGAATTTTAATGGCAGAGGGGATAGACGCAAGAGTCATCAATATCCACACAATAAAGCCAATTGACCGTGATATTATTATAAAAGCCAGCGCTGAAACAGGCTGTATAATAACTTGCGAGGAACACAGTGTTATTGGCGGTTTGTACAGCGCAGTGACAGAGGTTGTCAGCCAAGAATTGCCCTGTAAGGTTGTTCCCGTGGCGGTTATGGATACTTTCGGAAAATCAGGCCCTGCAAAGGAGCTGCTTGATGTTTTTGGACTAAATGCAGTCACAATCGTACAAAAAGTCAAAGAGAACATTAAATAGTAATTTTGTTAAGATAAATTTGATTGAAAAAATATTCACACAAAAGTACAGAGAAAAGGCAGAAATTTATACCGACCCCCAAAAGTTAGACTGAAAAGCTAACATATGGAGGTCGGTATTTTTATGCAAGGTTAAACTTTATGTAAGGGGATAGCACACGATAACGATAAAATGGTGCTGTCCTCTTGGAAAATAGTCAAAATTAGCTCGTATCAAAAGAAAAAAGCTTGTATCAAGAGACATTTGTCTCAAGGGCAATCAGATATATATGAATAGAAAATCAATAACAGCCACAACAATTAAAATTATACCTAATACTTTCGCATTAAGAGCTTTTTTCGTGTAGCCAATATATACCACATACACTCCGATTGTGAAATATAAAATCAAACGAATAATGCTACTTGTAAATATATCGACTGTCATAAACACCTTCATGTATATAAACGATACTACAATTATCCACAAAAATATATGTAGTATTTTTTTAATATTACACTTCATCGGTTCTACACTCCTTAGTTATTTTGCCTTTTTTGCATGATTTCGAATTTATTACAAGCTGTGAGTAAAGTTGGCGGGTACTTATGAAAAATCATTAAAATTAAAGCTTAGTCAGTTAAAGTGAAAAGTCATCCTTTGAAAATTGCGGCATGGCGGGACGCCTTTTAGGAATACGCTTTGTTGGCGAATATGTAAATTTATTGCAGGAAAAATATGGGGAAACAACCCCTTTTTTGCTACATAGTATCATCGCTTCGTCACTTGAAACATTGCCAAACTGGCAGTAGATGCAAGCTGGCTCAATATTGTTGCCAAACAGTTTTTTTGATTGTTTAAAAATTTCCACAATAACACCTCAGATTATAAATTAAAAGATTGTAGATACCTTGCGAGTACATCTTAATAACATCCCCATGCATACTTGGCAATAATCTCAAATATAGTATACCACAAATTCATTGTACCACAAATTCATTGTAACATAAATCCGTTGTACTTTATACAATGAAAGCATCAGCGCCTCCGCTCCAACCGTGGCACAATTTGACGGTCAAAACTTTTTCTTTTCAGTAAATATATTTATACTCTTATCAAAAAAAATAATAAAAATCAAGCAAAAAATAAAGAAAGAGACGGATATGGGTGGAGAGTTCCAGAATAAATGCACACCTTGACCTGTGGGCAGGTATACACTGGCGGCACTTGGAAATAAATTTACAAATATTCGCACAATAATAAGGCTCAGAGGAACGTGCAAAAGTTTCGATAGAAACAATATCTTTAATGACAATACGCCATTAAAAAAATACTTAATTTGAAGCGCCGTGCTCAAGGGTGTTAAAGCAAGAAGAACGCAAAATAGATAAATGTTTTTCCCGAAAAGAGCAAGCCCCGACACACAGGCAGCAGTGACCTCCGTAAGCCCTGTAACTGCCATCAATACCTGCACGTTATCAGTGTAAAGGCTAATTACTTTACATACTACAGAAGCGATAATTACAGTGCCGCAGATGTTCAATATAGCGATTACGCCCTTATTTATGCTGGCTACAATGCTATTTGTCTTTGGTATCTTGTTTATGCCTACAGTAAGGCTTGGGTATCTGAATATAAACGAGAAAACAAAAGCAGTCATAAAGCTTGATATTGTAAGTGCGGAAAAAAGAATAATTCCAAGCTTTGAATTGTTCAAAAACCCCAAACCAACTGCCATAATAATAAAGGCAGGCGAGTTGTTGCACATTAAAATTGAAAGAATTCCAAGTGCATTTTCATGGGGGGCAAATAGGTCTTTTATGTAGGATAAAAGATACCCGCCAACGGAAAAACCGCCAATATATGATAAAACAACATATGCACCTATATTATTGTTACGTATTTTAAGCAGTCTAAAAAGCGGCATAAATGGAAGGGCTATAATTGGCAGCATTTTTGCGCTTGAAATGTAAAAGGAGAACACTATAAAGATAAACAAAGAAGGAATTATAATATTATAGCATAAAAAAAGTGAATTTTGTACACTTTGAACTATCTCCTTAGAGTTTTTAAAATATATATAAAAAAATAAAACTACTGCGGCAATAAACAATATTTTTTTGACACTGTTTTTTAGCATAACCACACCTCACATACCAATATATATGATATAAGAAAGTTTTTTAGGTGGGTTTTATGAAATTAAAGGTGAATAAAGAAAAGGACAATGTTTTAAATGGCATAAAAACAATATATTCCAAAGCATATGAGGGCGCACAGTGCATAATTTCAATAGATATAAATGGCTTTGTCATGATTGAAAATTTTAAAAAAATCAAAGATTATACAATAAATAAAATAATTATAGAGACGAAACAAAAAAACGTATATATTTATGGCGAACAGCTAAAAGTCATCACCTGCAACAGGCAAACAGCGACGGTAAACGGTGCAATACAAAAAATTGAAATTTTTGATAAAGAGGTGTAGCTGTGATTTCAAAGGTTAAATTTGATGTAGCTGCCGGGCTTTATTGCGAGTTTTTAAATTATTTAGTAGCAAATGATTTTTATATATCCAATATCTCGGGGACGAATTTTGGATTTACCGCAACTTGCAGGGCAAAGGACTATAGGAAGATTGCACGGGCTGCCAAAAAATTTCAATGCCGCACAAAAGTGTTACAACGAAAGGGCGTGTATTTTAAATTCAAAGGGATTTTACAGCGAAAAGGTATAGTGCTAGGCGCCATTTTACTCATATTTCTTTTGGCAGTTTACAACAATATTATTTGGGAAATCAATATTGTTACACAAAACCCCAGCATAAGGCAGGACATTCATAGCCTGCTATATTCAATGGACATTTACGTGGGCAACATATACTCAAGGGCGAGCAACAAAGCTGCCATACAGGAAATTTTCATGAAAGTAGATGACATTGGATATGTTACCTTGAATTTTCACAAGGGAATATTGACCTGTAAAATTGATGAAAAAATCGAAAAACTGCCCTACCTTGCAAACCAATTTAACGGGGATATCATCGCTACAGCAGACGGCATTATAACAGATTTGCGAGTATATAAAGGGTTTTCCATGGTACAATTAGGGCAGGTGGTAGCTAAGGGGGATGTGCTTGTCAGCGCCGTTAAAACAAATAAGCGTGAACAGATTTGTCAGGTTCTGCCAAGAGCATACATAAAAGCCTATGGCACAAAACTATATGTAAGTGAGGTAGACCTTGAAAAAGAGGTGTACATAAGAAATGGAAATGTTCAAAAACAAATAACTTTAAAGCTTTTGGGTAATAACATAGCTGTAAAAAAAGCTGATATAACCGATATTGATGGGTGGGATAAAGTTACTAGCTTTGAATATCTAAAGTTTATGGGGTTTAAAATTCCGGCTACCATTGAAACGACCCTATACTATGAAAAGGAACGATGCACTATATCAAGGAACGAGGAGATAACCCAGCAAATGGCATATAATATCATACAAAAACTAATCCAAAAGGATTGTTCGGTAATAGAAACAGAAGCATATGAGTATTATGTGGAAAAAACAGATAACTCTGTTAGAATTTACTGCACAGTATTTGGCTATTTTGATATAACTAAATAATTTACTTATATGCTTTTTTATGTTATACTAATATATTGAACAAACATATCTAGCTGTACTCATTTTTGTAAGCTGGGCAGTTATGTATTTTATTTATATTGAGGTGACAATTTGGCAGAAAAAAACTTTCAAACGCTGACCAGCGATATGGCGATACAGTTGAATGGGCCATTTAATAAAAATATAGCCGACATTGAAAGAGCGCTGAATGTGGCTATAATCTGCCGAGGAACAGACTATAAGCTAAGCGGTGAATTTGATGATGTGCGGCGAGCATACAACACCCTATGTGGGCTGTCGGATTTACAATCAAAGGGCATGGATATAGATGAACAATCGGTTAGGTATTGCATAACCTTGGCGCAAAGTGATGGGGTGGAAAATGTACAAAACCCAAGCTATGACCTTGTAATTTTGACAGCTAAAGGCAAACCGGTGCGCTCTAAGACGCTAGGGCAGGCAGAATATATCAAGGCGATAACTAACAATTCTGTCACTTTTGGCGTGGGGCCGGCGGGAACCGGAAAGACATATCTTGCAGTTGCCATGGCAGTGAAGGCATTTAAGGCAGGGCAGGTGTCCAGAATTATATTAACTCGTCCCGCCGTTGAAGCAGGGGAGAAGCTGGGCTTTTTGCCCGGTGACTTGCAAAATAAAGTTGACCCATATTTAAGACCGCTATATGATGGGCTTTTTGATATGGTAGGGCCTGAAACCTTTCAGAAGCTAGTGGAAAAGGGAGTTATTGAGGTGGCGCCGCTGGCATATATGAGAGGCAGAACCCTCGATGATAGTTTTATAATTTTAGATGAGGCGCAGAACACCACCAAGGAACAGATGAAGATGTTTTTGACACGAATGGGGCTTGGCTCTAAAATTGTGGTAACAGGAGACATAACTCAGATTGACCTACCTCAGGATAAAAAATCAGGGCTAAAGGATGCAATTGCAATATTAAAGAATATAGATGACATCGCAATAGTTAAACTAAATGACAAAGATATAGTCAGACATAAGCTTGTACAGGATATCGTTAGGGCGTATGAGAAATCATATATCGAAAACCCTACACAAAAACCATTTATTAAAGAGGAAGGGAAAATTAGTAATGTCTAATAAAGTTTTAATTAAAAACAATCAAAAAGCAGTCAAGGTACCGGCAGGAATTAAAATCTTGATAAGAAGAAGTTGTAACGCTGTTCTTTCTATTGAGGCTTTTCCAGATCCATGTGAGGTGTCTGTTACATTTGTGGACAATCAAGAGATTGCACGCTTAAATGGAGAATTTAGAAATAAACCGGTAGAAACGGACGTGCTGTCCTTTCCATTAGGCGAAAATGGCGTATATGATAAAGACCAAGAGACAGGTGTTGCGGTTTTGGGCGATATAGTTATTTCCCTTGAAAAGGCTCAGGCGCAGTGTGAGATGTATGGACATTCACTACAGCGAGAGGTTGCATTTTTGACAGTACATTCCATGTACCATCTTTTGGGATATGACCATGAAGCCGGCGGGCTTGAGGCTGTCAAGATGCGTGAAAAGGAAGAACAGGCACTTACAAAATTAGGGCTGCAAAGGACAATTTCTTATGGTACAGCTATCGAGTAACAAGTATGATTATTAAATTTTTCAAAAGCTTAGGCTACGCCCTCAAAGGAATATGGCTGGGCATACGTGAGGAGCGCAATGTTCGAATTGACATTGTTATGGCGCTTTATGTTTTGTTTTTTTCCTCATTTTACCAGTTTGATTCCTTTCAAATTGCTCTGATTATTTTAATTTGTTTTCTTGTTCCGGCGTTTGAAATGATGAATACATCAGTGGAGAGAACGGTAAAAGACCCTCATCCTGACCGATATATGATAGCGGGTGAAGCGAAAGACACTGCGGCAGGTGCAGTGCTTATCGTTGCAGTGGGGGCACTTTTAGCTGGGGCGGTAACATTTTGGGATATAGAAATATTAACGGATATTTATAAATATTACTCAGACAGCCTTTCAAATTCCTTAGCGCTCGCAGGCTCTCTGGTGCTGGCATACTGCTTTATTATAAGCGATAAACTTTTTAAAAAGAAAAATAGGAAAAAATAAATGAAATTTGATACGAAATCCATATTTGTTGCCATGGTGGGAAAACCAAACGTTGGAAAGTCTTCCCTTATGAATTTAATTCTGGGAGAAAAAATTGCAATAGTCACACAAAAGCCACAGACAACACGTACAAGCATAACGGGAATTTTGACAAAGGGAGCTACTCAATTTGTATTTATGGACACCCCGGGCATACACACCCCAAAGACAAAGCTTGGGGAGAGAATGGTTAAAACCAGTCAAAAAACCATTGCTGATGTTGACCTTGCCGTTATGTTATTTGAGCCTTACGGCGAAATAAATGAGGCAGAGCTGGGGCTTATTGAAAATATAAAGAAAAATAAAATGTATTCCATTGCTGTCATCAACAAAAAAGACACTATAAAAAAAGACTCAGATTTGGAAAAGCGAGTAAAAACACTGGAAGAACTAAATGCTTTTACTAAAATAATGTCAACCTCTGTAAAGGAAAATGATGGGGTGGACGAGCTTTTGGAAGTGATAGATAGCTACGCCACTGAAGGGCCGCATTATTTTGAAGATGATGCCATAACTAATATGCCGGAAAAGGTGATAGTCAGTGAAATTGTTCGTGAAAAGCTGCTTTTGAATATGTTCGAGGAAATTCCTCACGGCACCAACGTTGAAGTGGAGCAGTTTAAGGAACGCAAGGGCAAGGATATGGTAGATATAAGCGTTGTCATTTACTGCGAAAAAAAGAGCCACAAGGGCATGATTATTGGCAAGCAAGGGGCAATGCTGAAAAAAATAGGTTCAGACGCCAGAACGGATATAGAAAGCTTTTTAGGCACCAAGGTAAATATGCAGTGCTGGGTCAAGGTAAAGGAAGACTGGCGAGACAGCAACTATGTCTTGAATGATTTTGGGTTTAAAAATGAATAAAATTTAGCTATAAATTCCCACTTATAGTTGCTCCAAAATGTGGCACACTAACCTCACAATCTTAATTGAGGTGATTGTCTTTTATGAACATTGATTATTGGAACAGATTTTTAAAAACCGGAAGCGTGCAGGATTATCTGGACTACAGACAGTGCATTTCTCAAGGTGGTCAAGAGGAGATAAATGAGCAGATTGACACAAACGGTCAACGGAATAGTCTTGAAAGAAATAAGGACTAAAGAGAGCGATAAAATTCTCACCGTACTGACAAGTGAACTTGGCGTGATATCAATATATGCCAAAGGCGCTATGAGACTAAACAATAAGTTTCATAGCGCTACAGGCTTGTTCACCTATAGTGAATTCACCATATATGACGGTGGCAAGGACAAGCTGTATCAATTGGATGAGGCAGATGTTAAAAATATCTTTTTTAAATTGACTCAATCGGTGGAAAAGATAGGTCTTGCCATGTACATGGCAGAGCTTGTAGGGGAAGTAACTGTGCCGAGTGACAGAACCGATGATACATTGAGATTGTTCTTAAACTGCCTGTATATGATGTGCGAGGAAAAATGGTCAGTGCTTTTAACAAAGGCAGCTTTCGAGATGCGGCTTATGAGCGACACGGGATTTATGCCTGATTTAGTGGGGTGTAAAAGATGTGGTATATATGAACATCCAGACTTTGTCTTTGATCCGGACAACGGTCAACTAGTTTGTCCCCAATGTAAAAAAGAATGGGATTTCTCTTACATAATTTGTGAGCCACCCACACTGCTTGCCATGAGATATCTAGTGTTTCCGGAGCTTGACAGGATGTTCACCTTTAATTTAACCGGATATAGTCTGGTGCGATTGTGCATGATATGCGAAAGATTTGTTATATACCAAACAAAAGAACACTATAAAACCCTTGATTTTTTAAGACCGCTATTACATGACCTTACAGATAAGGAGCTAGAAATTGAAAGAAAAAAGTCTGAACTCCGTAGACTTCAAGACGCTGCGGAGCGAGCTTTCGAAGATATGTATCTTCGACGAGAATAAGAAAAAAGCAGATGAGCTTATGCCCATGACCGATGTAGAGCTAGTGCGAGAGAGCCTGCTTGGCACCGATGTTATGGCGAGCTATATTATGAAATACTCCGACCCTCGGCTGGACAGCGCTGACGGTTGTTATGATGCTGTTGTACACAGCGAAAAGGGTTCAATGCTGTCCTGCGGAGAGCTTTTAATTGTCGCCAGAATGTTCAGAAATTTTTCACGTATAAAAAAATGGTATCTGCAATACGAGAGAAATTCCGATATTTTAGACTGGACAGTTATGTCAATTGTGGAAAATGATAGCTTGGAAAAAGCAATCTTTGATGCAATACTTTCCGATACCCAAATTGCGGATACTGCAAGCGATGAGCTTTTTGATATACGCAAAAAAATAAAAGGTGCACAGAGTGCCGTGAGGGAAAAATTAGAAAGTATCATACGGTCAAACCAATATCAAAAATACTTACAGGAGTCGGTTGTAACCATAAGGCAAAATAAATTTGTGGTTCCGGTAAAGGCAGAGTATAAAAATGAAATTAACGGAACTGTACATGATGTGTCTGCATCCGGTTCCACATTTTTTATCGAGCCTGCGGCAATAGTTGAGCTGAACACAAAAATAATGCAGCTTTACAACTCGGAAAAGGAAGAGATGAACAAGATACTCGTTGGCTTTTCCACCCTTGTTGCCCAAAGTGCAGGTATGTTTTTTGATAGCTATAAAAAGATATTGGACATTGACTTGGTGATGGCAAAGGCAAAGCTTGCCATACAGCAAAATGCGATAATGCCAATGGTAAATGATGATTTAAAGTTTAATTTAAAAAAGGCAAGACACCCACTAATTGATAAAAAAGTTGTTGTTCCAACCGATATAAGCTTGGGGTTTGATTACGATACCATGATAATTACAGGGCCGAATACCGGCGGTAAGACGGTAGCGCTAAAAACCGCTGGGTTATTGTGCGCCATGGCGTGTAGCGGTATGCTCATTCCTGCTCACGAGAGCAGCAGTATTTGTGTATTTGAAAATATTTTGGTGGATATTGGCGACGAGCAAAGCATACAGCAAAGCCTTTCAACCTTCTCGGGACATATGAAAAATATTGCAGCAATATTGCAGCTTGCAAGCGATAAAAGTCTTGTGCTGCTGGATGAACTTGGCGCAGGCACCGACCCCGCAGAGGGAGCAGCATTGGCGCTGAGTATAATTGAGGAGCTGCGGCGCAAGGGCAGTAAGGTGATGGCGACGACTCACTATGGCGAATTGAAAATATTTGCACTTGAAACGGCTGGCGTTCAAAATGCAAGCTGTGAATTTAATACAGAAACCTTGCGCCCAACTTACAAGATAATTATGGGAATTCCGGGGAAGTCCAACGCTTTCTACATAAGCAGCCGGTTGGGGCTGAGCGATGTGGTTATAGAAAATGCCCAAAAGCATATCTCTAGTGAAGATAAAAAATTTAACAGCGTTTTATCTCAATTGGAAGATTTGAAAAAGCAGCTAAAGGACGGGCAAGATGAAATTGATATGCTTAAAGATTACGCAAGCATAAAAATTAAGCAGGCAGAGGAAAAAAGCGAGCAGATAATTAAGGATGCCCAAGAGCGAGCTAATCTTGTGACGGAAAAAGCAAAGATGAACGCTCAAAAAGTTCAAGATGAGGCGTACAGCCTGTCAGACGAGCTTAAAAGCTTACAAAAGCAAGAGAATATATCGGCGGCACAACGGCTGCAAAAGGCAAGGGAAATTGCTCGAAAAGATACAGCAAAGTTGATTGCCATGGTGGATAGTGACGACAGCGCCCCAATAGCTTATCCTAGAGTTGAAAGGGTTTGCAAGGGCGACAAGGTTATCATTGGCTCGCTAAACAAGACTGCTATTGTACAAGCGCCCGCAAATAAGGACGGTATGGTGGATGTTCTTGCAGGAATTATAAAAACTAAGGTTCACATAAGTGATTTGTATAAGGACTTGTCCAAGCCCACAGCGAAGCAATCGACTACTCGCAGAGTGCGAAATGAAAGCCGAGAGGTGCAATCCAACGTGCGCACACCCGAGATGGAAATAAATCTGTTGGGGCTGACGGTGGAGGAAGCTATTTTGGAAGTGGACAGGTTTTTGGACAGAGGAATTATGTGCAAGCTGCACACATTGTATATCATTCATGGCAAGGGGACAGGCGCTCTAAAAAATGGTATACACACGTTTTTAAAAAGACACAAACACGTTGCCTCCTATCGACTTGGAGCCTATGGCGAGGGAGAAGGCGGCGTTACGGTTGTGGAATTAAAGTAAGAAAATGGGGGAACAAGTTTGGCGAAAGATTTTACGCAGGGAAACCCTGCAAAGGTTATCTTTAGTTTTGCACTGCCAATGCTAATAGGCAATATTTTTCAGCAGTTATATAGCACAGTGGACTCGATAATAGTGGGAAATTTTGTGGGCAAGAATGCCATCGCTGCGGTGGGGGGGACATTTAGTATACAATTTCTTATACTTTCGCTGGCGATTGGATTTACAACAGGTATGTCGGTAGTCATTTCCCAAGTATATGGAGCTAGGGACTTTGATAAATTAAAAAGAGCATTTTCTACAGGTTTTATTTTCATCGCATTTTTATCCATTGCCTTGGGGCTTATTGGGCTTTTAATAACAAAGCCGTTACTTGTGATGCTGGATACTCCGGCTGTAATAATGAAGGACTCCTTCACATATCTTGCAATTATGTTTTTAGGGTTTCCGGCACTATTTTTATACAATATGTACGCTGCCGTTTTACGGGCGGTAGGCGACTCTAAAACGCCGCTTTACTTTTTAATTGTGGCAACCTTGGTGAATATTGTGCTGGATATAGTTTTTGTGGTGGGCTTTGGCATGGGTGTTGAGGGCGCCGCCATTGCAACCTTAATTGCACAGTGTGTCAGCGGAATTTTGTGCCATCTGTACATAGGCAAAAACGTGGAGATATTTAAGCTGTCAAGGGAAGATTTGGTATTTGACAAGGAAATTTTACGAGCCATTATTAAATATGGCTTTCCAGCGGCAATTCAGCAGTCAATACTGTCGCTAAGCTTTCTTGCCGTTCAGCGTTTTGTAAACTTTTTTGGAGAGGACATGATTGCCTCCTTTAGCGTGGTAAATAAAATTGAAAACTTTGTGACTATGCCAATGATGAACATTGCCATGGCATTGTCAATGTTTGCCGGACAAAATATAGGCGCTGGTGAAGTGAAAAGAGCACAAAATGGCGTAAAGGAAACCATGAAAATGCAAGCGCTCTTCTGCATAGCGGTATTCATAGTCTTGCCCATGATAGCACCTATACTCATCAGTATGTTTGGGCTTGGCAAGGATGCAGAGGTTATGCGTATAGGCACCATGGCAATAGATTTTTGCGCAAAATACTACTTTATCTTTGCAGCTTTTCAAACGCTTAACAACTTTCATCGTGGTGTAGGGGATGCCAGTTTTTCCATGTTTGCCACCCTGTGTATGATTTTTGTGAGAATACCAATAACCTATATTATGGTGTATGTGCTTCAGTTAGGCGAAATTTCAATCTGGATGGGCATGATAATCGGCTGGTCAACTGTTCTGATAGCCAATGGAATTAGATATTTAACCGGAGGCTGGAAAGGCAAGGCGTTTGTCCAAAAGGAGCATTAAAGCGCTTATATATCCTTTGAAAATGTATTGGCTAGTTAACGCAAAACAGTGTAAAGCTACATAGCTTTACAGGTAAATTCGCAAATAAAACACCCCCGATATCTGAGATTTTGACTAGGCTAATCTCAAATATTGGGGGTATTTGTTTTTACAATATATTTTTATTTTATGCCATGATGTGACTTTTTAGTTTCTGTTACATTTTTAAGACAGAGAAATAAAAGAACTATTCCAATAGTCAAAATTGTATGGGTAATCCCTGAAATTCCGGAGATAGCGGCGTTGGCACCCTTGGAAAGCTCAGTGCCTAAAACCTGCAAAATACCACGGACAAAAAACATTCCGACCATAAGCGTCAAACCCACGTTGTAGGTCAAAAAGAATGCTTTGAATTTTTTCTGCTCCAATAGATTTGTCTGTGTGCTGAATAGTGCAAGTATTAAAAATATGCAGGTGCCAAGCACAAATAGATGGAGATGGGTAAACGCTAATGTGGTCTTGCCGGAAAATCCGGAAAACTTTGTAAATTCACGATAAAAAACGCCACAGGCAATGGCAGAAAATGCATAGATAAAAGAAGTGTTTATTAATTTTTTCATAGTAATTTTTCCTTTCATTTTGGTTGTAGCAGTTGGGGATAACAAATTGTAAACTGAACAATTAAGCCTTACTGAACAATGTTCATTATAACACACCCTGTCTCTCTTTGTCAAGAAAGACAGGGTGTGATTGTGATTATTATTACAATTTATGCCATTTGCTACAACAGCTCTTTAAAGTGCCGCACATACATTTTCTTCACAACAGTGACTAAAACGATGTACATAATCACCATACCAAAAAGATACATAAAGTATATTGGAGGGAGTGCTACAAAGCCTAAAAGCCGTCCAATCGAGGTGAAAGGAATTACCGTTAAAAAGCCAATTCCCATAAAGGTAAGCACCGTCACAGGCAGGGAAGCATGGCTTTGCAAAAATGGAATTTTCTCTGTTCTAATCATATGAATTACCAGAGTTTGTGTCCACATGGATTCCACAAACCAGCCTGTTTGAAACATAGCGGCGTAAACCATGGTGGTAGAAAGCCCCGAAAAAACTCCGCCTTGTATTAGGCTACCCACAGGAATAGCGTTGTAAAGTGCTCCGCCTGACACAAAGATAGGACATATAATAAAGTACATA
>JAVWUR010000021.1:0-26824 GCA_036667055.1 Oscillospiraceae bacterium | reverse complement strand
GCTCTCACCACCCACGCCCCTAGCACCCTAACCGCCATATTATTTTCTCCACCCTCGCAGTGGAACAAAACCCATATCACGCCAAGCCCCATCGCCCCCACGCACCACACCGCCATATTATTTTCCCCAACCCACGCAGTGGACAAAACCCATATCACGCCCATTGCCCCATCGCCCCCACGCACCACACAGCCATATTATTTTCTCCCCACCCTCGCAGTGGACAACTCCAATATCACGCCACGCCCATTGCCTAACCCAGTTACCCCTTACCCTACCTTACCTTACCTTACCTTACCTTACCTTACCTTACCTCGCCTTACCTTACCTCGCCTCTCCTTGCCTTCTCTCCCCTTACCGTGTCCCGCCGCTGTAGGAAATCAACTCCTCAAGCTGCTTTTGCAAGCTTTTCAGTGCATCCTTTTCCTTGTCCGATGGCTCGGGCGCCGCCCCAATAATGCGTGGCTTAACACCGCCCCCAATAAAAAATCCGCACCCAAACCCAAACAAAAGATATATTAAACTTATTATCTCCATTTTTATCCCTCCCTTTTTCCTTTTCTTTTTCCTTTTCCTCTTCTTTTCCTTTTCTTTTCCTTTTCTTTTCCTCTTCTTTTCCCAGTAATCACTTTTCTGTCTGCCCTCGCCCCTAAACCCCCATAAGCCTAGACAAATACTTCTCCTCAAGCGCCATAAGCTCGTCATTGTACTTCTGCTGCAACGCCGAAATCACCGTGGCATGGCTTTGATTTTCCTTTGCACGGTTGTTCTCATAGTTCAGTTGACTTCTGTTTTTCAAGCTCTCCACCGCACCGCCGGCGCCCCATGCAGCAGTCTGCTGCGGCATGCCTTTCAGCCCCTTCATATACGACACATACAGTTGCTTCATGTTCTCCTCACTGCGCTGCGCCGCCTCGCCTTTTTGCCTGGTGAGATTGCCATTTATCAGCTCACGCTGCACCCCTCTGTAGCGCTCAATCTCCGCAATTTTCTCCCGCCGCCTTGCCGCCGCCTCCTCTCGCTCCCACGCACCGCCGTCAGAAACACTTGCCCCCGCCCCGCCTGTCCATTTCTTTTTTTTGCCGCCATTAATGTTCTCTGCAATAAAGCGCTTGTAGTCATCAATGTCCCGCTGATCCTGTGTCTCGTTGAGGTTTACCCCCGATTTTGTCTGCCAATATGGATTCATCATAATGTTTTTCTCCCTTTCAATTTTAAATTTTCACCGCCATAAAAACCGTTTTTCTTTGCCGTCTCCCCCAAGGCTCACCCTCGCCCACCCCTGCCAAGTCCTCTAGACCCCCACCGGTCGGATAGTCTCCTCGCCTGCCCTCCGACGCCATAAAAACCGACTTGGGTTTTTCCGTCTCCCCCAATGTCCTCCTGCGTCAAAAGCCCCTGCCAAGCCCTCCCTTTTGCCCTATTGTTACGTAAATGCAACTTCCCACTGACATACGCCCTGTGTAATTCCGGCGCTAGCCTAATCGTTGCTCCCATTACCATAAACTAATTTCTCTGCCTACTTACCATCCTCTACTACCCGTATCTCCACCACAAAGCCCCCGCCCTTGCCCACCTCCTTGTCCTGCTTTTCGGCGTATTCGTTTATCATTTCATATGCTCCCTTGTCCCCCTTCACCGCCTTTGCCACCTGTGCGTAAGCGATAGCCGCTCGGGCATCCAAGGTTGTGGCGTCCACATCCAACACCTGCTGTATCTCCTGTGCAATCTTTTCCGTCACCTGTGTTTTCAGCGCCCTTTTCAGCGTTCGCTTAAAGTCTTCCTTTTGGCTCATTCATTCTCCCCCTCCATTAAAAAAGACAGAGGTTTTACCCCCTGCCCCTTGCCTATTTTGCCTAATACTATGATATCACAAAATCTCCTATAACCTGTCTCGTATTTGTCGCTGTTTTTTCTCATTTTTATCGCAGCTTTTTCCTGCCCTCTCTGCCCAAAAATCCGCTCTGCGCCTATATTTCTCCCCCATACAAGTTTGATTTTGTGTTCCTCATATGGTAATATATTTATATATGCACCGCCATAACCACCGCATTTGTTTGCCCTTAAAATATTGATGGCTTTTGAAATGATAAATATAATTTAACCCCTATATAAAATTCCCACTGATTCCCATTTTGATTTATCCTTGCTATCTCACCACAATTGACAACCCCCCTCACCCACCACAGGAGACACATTATGAAAAAACTTTTATCTGTTTTTGCCGCTTTAATGATAATCTTCACCTTTTCCCTACAAGCCTTTGCCGCTGACACCTCTGACACCATTGACACCTCCACTTGGATAACCCACGAAATCCCCGAGCTTGGAATATCCCTAGCCCTCCCCCAAGGCACAAAGGTCTACACCCGAGACTCCCTAGCAAAAGGCAACCTAGACAATGACCCGAATTACGATGAAGCTGTAAAAGACTTAAGCAAAGATTACCGCTATTGTTGGGCTGTAAATGAAAAGGAACATCTTGATCTTGATTTCCGAATATCTCATGAGCCTGCACATATCTATCCATTTTGCTCCCTCAAAACTCTTCCTGCGCCACTAATGTCGAAGTTGCTGAATGGGCTTAACTCATCCTGCACTGGTAACAATCTTTATTCCACGCTTTCAATTGGCAATAATATGTATATGGTATATCCATACCGTTATAACGATAGCCGCACTTATATATACTACCTTTACAATTCAAGAATAAACAATATCTCTTATTGCTTTGACTTTAGAATGGAAGCGGACAGCGTTGTAGACAAACCCACGGAAATCTACAACGCCATCCTATCCACTGTTGATTTTAGCAATGTGCCATCGGATATTTACAGCAGCCTGCCCATACTGTTGGTGCTAGCGCTTGCCGCCATATTCTTAATCTATCGCTTTATTAAATATCGAAAGCGCTCTAATCTTCTAAATTAGTCATTTTTTATTACCATATTATCCTGATACTCCTTTATCAGCTCCACCCCAATCTTGTCCACATACTCTAATATCGCCTTTATTTGCTCCTCACTTAATTTCTTTTCCTCTCCCAGCCTTGTCACCGTCTTCACCTGTGACGCCTCTATCGCCGCACTTAACAGCATACTTTTTACCACCTCAATTGACACTCCTTTTGTCGCCTCCGCTAGCGCTTTCATCGAGCTTTCCCCTGCCGCTGTTGACGCTTGCGCCTCCTCACCTGCGGCGGTTATCACGTTGTATCCTGTTCCCAGTATCGGCCCCAGTGCCATTGAAACCACAATATCCTTGCCTGCTCTAGCCCCCACCTGTACCCATGTGGGTTGGTTTTCCAAAAGCTTGTTCATGTCCTCGTCCGCTGCCTCCTTCATCTTGAACCCAAGACCATCAATGTCATTGTAGCTCACCTGTGCTAGATTTTTTAGATCCTCTTGTGCCTGTTCTAGCTGCATAGTATACTCTGCAAGCTTCTCCGTTTCTCTACCCTTATACAGCTTTGCCATCTCCCCATCATACTCTCCCCGAAGCCTTCCAAATTCCCACTGGTTCCCATTTTGATTTATCCTTTGTCCCCCTTTAACACCACCTATGAGCTGATTTAATTCTGCAATTTCTTTCTTCTTTTCTACATATTCTTTATTCTTTAAATTTGCCGCCATATCTGCATAGGAATTGCCTATTGATTCCCCCACTATCGCCACCGACCCTACTACATCGCCCGCCGTTGCGCGCGCAGCTCTCATAACTCCCTTTTCCATCTCTGTATCTGCATCCATGCTAAGCGCCAATGCGCCATCCTCTATGATTTCCTCTTGGGTAAGATAGTCAACCTGTGCTTTTCCCAGCTTTTTCAGTCCATCTTTTACCTTACCCTGAGCCGTCAGCTTTTCCGTTAACAACTCCTCGGGAGATTTTCCATGGTGCTTTTCAAATATTTCCCTGTCTCTGGGATTGTTCTCTAAATCAAAGTCTACCCCCTGGTTAATTCCCCTGTTCATCTCCTCATATCTTACTATCTCACCCACCGTTGACAAATCGTTACCTATCTCGCTCTTTATCTTTCTGCGGTTTATGCTCCCCTCGTCATTTGCCTGCGCCACTCTTTTTTCCTCCTCTTTTGCCCTCTCTTTGTTTATTTTATCCGTCTCTGACCCCTGCAACGGCTCATTGGGAATCCCTTGGTACTTATTCTTGTTTTCATCGTACTGGGTATTGCTCGACCCTGCCCACCAGCTTTTGTCGAGCTTGGGCTTTGAAGTGATGGATGGGCGTGTGCCATAGGGAATTACCGCCCTGCCGTCCCTACTGTTTTCTGTCCGTACTGCCGGCGTGCTAGCTTTGCCATTTATTGTCGGCGTTTCCACCGCTCTACGTGACTCAAAGCTGCTTTTTGGCGGCTTCACCTCCTCGCCTATATCAGAGTCTCCGTAACCCTTTGCCTGTGTAATTTTTGGAGTTTGCACCTTTGCGCTGACCCCATCATAGGCGGCTTTTGGCTGCTCCTGCACCATCGGCTTTGGATAAGGCGCAAATCTCTCCCCTGCCTTAAAGGGTGAGGGCATGGTTACCGGCTGCTCCTTGCTTTCGAAAAAATTCCAACGCTCCGCCTCCTTGCGGCTTTCCTGCCTAGCCCAGCTGTTAACCCCCTCGTTGGCTATCCTGTCTCGCTCCTCGCCGCTTTTCACAATGTTTTTGTGTATCGCCTCGTCCAACCATTTTGTGTCCCCTGCCGCAAACCTCCGCATAGTCTCCTCCAGCTCCTCATTGCGCTCCGGCTCCTCTAGTGGGGTGTGGGTCATGGGGCTGTGTGAGCTTGTCAAATTTCTTTCCTCCCCCCAACGGCTTGTGGCTGTTTGGGCTTGTCTTGAATTATTGTCCTGCGCCGCTTGGAGTATCTGCTGTGCTATCTCGCCATTTCTCCCACGTCTTTTCCCTCGTTTCTCAAACTCGCTCATAAAATCGTACATACTTCTACCTCTTTCTTGTTATATCAATGGCAGAGTGAACGTCCCCTTTGAACGCCAACTCTGCCATTTTTTTGTTTTACCGCTTTATCGAATGTTACCGCCAATGCCCCCATTTTGGGGTTTTACCGCTTTCTCGAATGTTACCGCCAATGCCCCCATTTTGGGGTTCTACCGCTTTATCGAATGTTACCGCCAACTCTGCCATTTTTTGGTTCTACCGCTTTATCGAATTATTTTTCCTTTGCCCTCACCCTCGCCCTCGTCCCTCGTCTTTCGTCCCTCGTCTTTCGTCCCTCGTCTTTCGTCTCTCGTCTTTCGTCTCTCAGCTCCCCCCCCTCGCCCTCCCTTTTCGCCCCCTCCCTAATACCGTATAAAATTCTCTATCTGCTCCCCATAGCTTAAATTTTCCTCGTCCGGTTCCTCTTGTATATAGGCGCTCACCGGCCGCCCTGCCACAAAATACCTTAAAGCATCGGGGGCGTGGGTCAATTCATGGGGGACATTTGACACATCGTTGGGGTTGTTTTTGTCAAAGGTCAACGCTGGCAGAGTGCGGATAAGGTTGGTACAGTTTTCGAAAATCACCAAGTTCGCCGTCACCGCCCCCACCTCGTCCCTTTTGGGCTGCAACCATTCCTTTAAATTAAACCAGCCGGCAACTCGGTCATTTTGCGCCCTAACTAGCATTATTCCCTCCTCCAAAAATATCTCCGCCAAGCTTTTGCCTGTGTCCTGTCGGCGGTTCCACAAATCACCGGGGGCAAAATACATATCAATTTTTTCACTAGTGGCGGCTTTTATCTCCCTTGCTGCCGCTGAAATTATTAAATTGGGCTTGTAAATTTCACGATACACATACCCCTTGCCCCCCTCGTCCACAGCAATGAAATATCCGGCAAGCATATCAAGACCATAGTCCATGGTGAAATATCGCTTCCAGTGGCTGGGCAGCACAAAGGGCTTTACCACGTGAATATCTCGGCGAAATTCCGAAAAATATTGCCCCTCAAAGATATCCCAATCACCATATAGCAAGGCTCGCTTGTCCTTTGCCCCAAGGCTTTTCAAGCGGTTTATATATCCGCTGTCACTCCGCATTAAAAAGGTGTTGTCGCTGACCTTTGCAGGAATAAATTGCCGTGAGCCATTTTCGTCCCTGTACTCCCCCTCTAAACAACAGTCGATAAACCGCTTTTTAACCCAAGAATGTCCTATCCCACCGGGGTTGGTACTGCTTTTTATCTGCTTTGGATAGTCGTTTGCCCCCCGTAGCCGTGAGCGCAGATAGACGTACATCTCCTGTGTGAAGTGGGTCAATTCGTCAAAACGAATGACATCGTACTCCGCCGATTGATACTTGAACACATCGTTTTCATTGTCACAATACCCAAAATCCACCAAGCTGCCATTGGCAAAAACCCCTGTGTGCTTGGAGGAATTGTACTTGTAAACCTCCTCGCTAAACAGCTCTAGGGACACTCGTATAAGGCTTTTTTCTAGTTCCGGCAGGGTGCGCCGCAGTATAAGCTGTTTAGATTTTGGATATTTCAGCCCGTACAAAAAGCAGTCTATCAGCTGTGCATAGCTTTTCCCTCCTCCTGCCGCCCCACCAAAAAGCACCTCGTCAGCGGTGCAGTTTATAAATTGTGCTTGCTTTTGCGTCATCTCAAGCTTCATGTTTTCCCCTTTCATATTTCCCTCATTTCTTTTTTACAGCACAAAAAAAGCAGAGACTCTCACATCTCTGCTTTTTTCATCCATATTATCATACCACAAAAAAGTACATTTGTTGTCGCAGCTTTTTCGCAGCTTTTTTTTAGCTTTTTTGCGTTTATTTCTCATTTTCCAGTCTATATTTCATCTCGGCTATTGCCCAATCGCTTAGTGTGTCGATGTCCTGCATCTGAGTTTCATCGGTAAACAGCGGTGCAGTTCTTGGCAGCACCAACGCCTTGTGCTTTGTAAACACAGCGGTTTTCATGAAATAAAACTGTCCACAATCATGGTACAGCGGGCGCAGGTCTTGGCTGCGTGTAAAGGCGTACTCGGGGTGAGAAAACACCATGGTGTCTCCGTCCATCTCCAAGCACCGCTGTGGAGGATAGGAAAACTGCACCACCGGAAAGACGCAGTTAACCGCCTTGTCCACCAAGGTTGCATAGGCTTTTTTAAGCTTTTCCCCTGTGACAAAGGGTGCAGTGGGGTAGATACAGCAAAGATAGTCAAAGCTTTGCCCCAGCTTTTCATACTCACTCACCACCTCAAAGATAACATCGCTGGTGGTGGCAAAATCGTCAGAGGTTTTTTCGCTGCGCATAAAGGGAACCTTTGCCCCATATTGACGGGCAATTTCGGCTATCTCCTCGCTGTCCGTTGACACCATAACCTCGCTGAACAAGCCGCTTTCCACCGCCGCCAAAATGGAATAAGCGATGATAGGCTTGCCGCAAAAGTCCTTGATATTTTTTTTGGGTATTCTTTTTGAACCGCCACGAGCGGTGATAATTGCAATTGCCGCCATAAACATTTCTCCTTTATACAAGAATTTTCAATAAATTATTATCTATTATAGCTCTTTATTTTCGCCGTCCACACCTACTGTAGTGCGATTTTCCCCTCGCCCCACAGTGGCTGTAACGCTTTATTTATATCGCCTACCCCTGCCAATCCTGTGCTAAAATTGACATTATCCGTGAGTTGTGCCACTTCCCTTGGTGGAAATAATTTTCTCTCAGCAGCCCATCTTGCCGCAATCCAAGCTCTAGATACAGCTTGTTTTTCGGGGCGTCAAACTCGTAAATCTCCGTCCAAAGCTTGTGGAGATTAAGCTCCCCAAAGCCGTAGCGAAAGAGCAGCTCGCAGGCTTCCTTAGCATACCCCTCGCTGTCGATGTACACTCCGTCCTTGCCGATATATAATGACAAATCCGCAAAACGGTTGACCCAGTTTATGTAGCACAAGCCGCAGCACCCGATGGGGGTGTGCCCCTCATCATTTAAAACCACCGTGAACATTATGGTGTTTCTATCCCGAACCACGGAATTTTCAAACCACGCCTGTTGGTTTTCTATGTTCAGCTCTTGATATTCTCTAAAATATTGGCGGAAATCCTCACGGTTTCGCCACTCCATCAAGAGGGGCAAATCCTCACGGCACACCGCCCGCAGGGAAACTTTTTTGCCTACTATCATCCCTCAATGTCCCCCTTTTTCAGCATAACGCCCTTGGCAAGGTCGGATTTTGCGGCTTTTCCCACCGCTAAATTTGCTTGCCACGGCTCAAAGCCCTCATCACTTCTCGGGCGCAGCGGCTCTAAATCTTGGGGCAGAATAATCTCCCCTTTTTGTATATCTCGCACAAGGTACAGCCCTCTTTTTTGCACAATGCAGGTCTGCTTTTCGTTTTCTTCCACACGCTTTACCCCGTCACCAAGGGCATTGTACAAATTATTTGCGTCCTTCACCATAGCCGCCCATTGGGTGGGGGTGGTGGAAAATTTATGGTCAGGGCCTATGCGGTCATTATCGTCGGTAAAGTGCTTTTCAATCACGGTAGCCCCTAGAGCAATCGCCCCTAGTACCGCCGCATGGCCGATGGTATGGTCGGACAAGCCCAGCACCATCTGTGGGTACATTTGTGCATAGGCTTTTAGCACTCGCAGGTTTATATACTTAAAGTTTTCGCTAGAGGCAGTGTAGTTTGTGTTGCACTGCATAAGACAGATGTTCGGGTTTAAGGGCAGAATTTTCTCCACCGCCATCTTAACCTCCTCTAGGCTTGCAGCGCCGGTGGCGACCATCATAGGCTTATTTTTTTTAGCTGTATACTCTAACATCTCGTGCCATGATATATCCCCCGACCCGATTTTAAAGGCGTTTACAAAATTATCCGCCACGTCCACCGACCCAAAATCGTAGGCACTGGTCATATATTCAATGCCAACCTCGTCACACTTTTGCTTTAAAAGGGGCGACCAATCGTCACTGACACTAGCATCGGCATAGGTTTCGAACACGGATTTTTTCCAGTTTTTTTGGTGGGATAGCTGCCCCCCTAAATTTTTAAATCCATAGTCGCTGACTATTTTATCCGCTTTAAAGTTTTGGAACTTTGCCACATCCGCCCCTGCCTCCTTGGCAAGCTCGATAAGCTTGTAGGCACGGTGCAAGTCCCCATCGTGGTTCGCTGCAATGTCGGCAATAAAATAGGGGGCTGAGTGCTGTGATATAAGGGTTTTTCCAATATAAAATTCACTGTTCATACTATTTTTCTCTCCTGCCTTCCTTTAATCGTTTGCCGTAGCCCGATTTCCACAGGCGGCAAAATTCCTCTGCATCTTCATAGGGGTTGTTAATCTCTATCCCCAGCTCCCTCTTGATTTTTCCGTTGTCAAGGCCCATATTTTGGGTGCGTGGAGCGGCGAATTTATAATCCTTCATGCTGATGGGGTTTATCATTCCCCGAATGTCAAACGCCTTTTGAATAGCCACACCAAGGTCATATTTTGATATCATCCCAGTGGAGGAAATATGGTAAACGCCCTTTAAATCTTGGTCGATACACCTATCCAAAATCTCCACAAAATGATTTACCAGTATGGGAGAAAAGGTTAAATCGGTAAACATATTAGGGGCTTCATCAGAATTTAACGCCTGCACCACCCATTCCCCAAAGCTGTTTTTATCCCGATAGTTAAAGCCGTAAATGTTGGTGCGGATAACAAGACTGTCCTCATTTTCCAAAACTGCATTTTCCGCTCGCAGCTTGGTTTTGCCGTAAACGCTTATAGGCGCTGTCACATCTGTTTCGCAGTTAAGCCCCTTTTGTGTGCCGGGGAACACCGCATCGGTAGAGATAAAGATAAACTTTACCCCTAGCTTACGGCAGATTTTCCGGAGAGTATTAGTCATTTCATAGTTGACAATTTCGGCGTAATCGGGCTTTTGCTCGCACAAATCCACATTCACAAGGGCGGCGCAGTGGATAAAAATGTCAATATGGTTCTCCTCGATAATCTCCTCCACTCGCAGAGTGTCCAGTGCCGAGCCTTCCTCGCATTGTACCCCCTCGATATCCACAGGGTTTTTGTCAATGCCAAAAATGTTGTATTTATCCCGCAATAAAAAGGCAATGTTTGACCCTAACATTCCGGCAAGCCCCGTTATAAAAATTGATTTCATACTGTTGTCTCCCTCTCTTCCTTTTGCAAAATTTCCGCTTTCACCTCTATGCCGCTGTCCTTTACCCCACGTAATAGACAATTTTCCACTCCCTTGGCGCTCTGCTCCATGGAATATTTTTTCTCTAATGGGGCACGGCTGATAAAGCAAAAGCTTGTCACCTGCTCCATTGCCTTTAAGAATATTTTAAGCTCTCTGTGGGTGGGGGCGCACCCCCCTTGCAAAATCCTGTCCACCGCCAATTGGCACTCCTTTAAATTCCCCACCTTGAATATTCCCGGTGCGTGCTGGGTGATAAAGCTGCCAAACATAATGCCATTTTTCCCCTTCCACAGCCCCTCCCACAGCGCCGTGCCTGTGATGGTGGCAACGGCTATGCTGTTTTCAATAAGGCTGTAGGTGTCGGTGTCATGGCTCACCAGCTTAACATGGGGTATTCTCGCTAAATCCATAGGATAATGTAAGCTCCGTGCCTTTATCCCCTGCTTTGGGTTCTCCTTTACATATATGTAAACGTCATCGGGCAGACAGCGGCTGAGTATTTCCACCGCCAAAATTTGCCAGGTGAACTCTCCCCCTTGTGGAGTGGTGGTACATTCCGGCTGTAGGTGCAAGGGGAAATATATGTACCGCTCCCCCACCATGTCAATGGGTTTTACAAGGCTGTCCCAAATTTCATAATATCTACGGGTGTTGTGCTGGATATCACTGTTTAAAGCTATCTCTCCACGCATACTGGGGTGCAGAGCATAGGAAGCAATATGGCGGAAGGCTTTGTAGGCTTTTTTAACGCCGCCCTCCTTTTTTGACACCAGCCTATAGTGGTCTTTTATGCTGCCGTCCTTCATATAGTAGGGCACTTTTTTATCGTCCGCCCCCGCTTGACGGTCATACTCGGCGGCAAAATCCTTGGAAAGCTCTATCTTTTCCGTGGCTACCCCCTCATATTCTTGGGTAAGCTTTTGGTACACCCCCACAATCTGGGGATAGTTTTCCTCTATACTATTCATGGGATAGGAGTACCCCATAACCGGACAGTTTTGCATAAAAACCGTCTTGATTCCATGGATTTTGCACAGGGCGTATATTATATAATTGTAACCGCCGTGGGGCACATCAAGCCCCAGATATAGCCCTATATCATGCCTTGTTATAATGGTGTTCCAATATTTTAAATGGGTGAAGATAATATGCACACGCTCATCAAAGGGTATATCCTCCTCCTGTGTGCGCTCTAACATTTTTACAGCGGTGAGCAGATAAGGCGCAAACGCCGCTAAAAGGCTTGGCTCTATGGGGATTTGATTGTCCCCCTCTAACGTGGCGCTATAGTCGATGGCGTGAAGCTCCTCGTTCACATATCGCTGTGCGCATTTTGCACAAAGGGAGGGAAATTCCTGCCTTGGATTTTCCTCGTTGTCTATTAAAAACAGCTCCCCCACTTCCAGACGGCAAAGCGCCCCCATAATCCCTCGGTTTGCATATTCTCTCCCATTTGCCATAGCTATTACATTCATTTTTCCCGTCCCACCCCTTATCTTGATTTTATATCTTGGTTTTATATCTATCTATAAGCTCTCTTATCTCCTTGTCACTTGCCACGTTCACTCTACAGCGGCTCTTGCGATAGCTTTCCTCCTGCAAATCCTTCTGTCTTGTAGGCAGCTCCGCCTCTCGGCGGCAGTTTAAAAAGCCTATGTTAAGCCTAGTCCTTTTCGCCAGCTTAACTAGCGATATATTCAGCCTTGACGTCCAAAATCTTGTGTACATTCTAGAGGAAAACCGTGTAAATTGGGTGTTCTTCTCGTACTGTCGGCTGTGGTATTCACAGCTTTTATGGCTGTCGCACAAAAAGTCACACACCTTAATATAGCTAGGTGTTTCCCCAACCTCATAATACCCCTTTAGGGCGTTTTCCGCAAGGGGCTGTGAGGTTTTTTCCCCCTCAAGCTCCACGCTTTTTTCAAAGCTCTCAAGGTCGGTTATGGCACTGCACCCCTCAAATATTGGCATATCGCACCCATAGGACACTGGGATAGGGCGCAGTATAAACGCCTGCTTCCCACTTTTATATACCTCGGCGGCACTGGTGCTCACCCAATTATATATTTTATCACAGGCGCAAATCCAATGCTTTATGGCATGGGTGGAAATACAGAAAAAATTTGGATATTCCCTCGCCATCTCCCCCAAAATCGGGTTGTCTGCCTCGGTGGGGTGAAAGCGATAGATAAACTGCACCATGGGGTACTTTTTAAGCGCCTGTCTAAACCACTCCAATATCTCCCTTTGGCTGTCATAGGAATTTTCTATTATCTCCCTTTTTAGAGCCTCATTGCACACCCCTGTATGCTCCTTTGGCAAGCCTACCATGGCAAAGGAGGAGATGAAAAGCGCCGTCACCTTGTGAGGGTCAAGCCCACTTTCTTTAAAGAGCGGCTCTCGCTTTATAATAAAATTGGAGAACTCGGGGCGGTAAAAATCCAGTGGCAGATAGCCGCAGACCCGCAGAAATTCCTCCTTTATCCCATAGCGATTTTCCAGCCGCTCCCGCTCTTTTTCGCCCCAGCACACATGGCGTGTGACTAGCCCCTCGCCGGAAAAATCCCAGGACACCGGCTCCTCCGACTGTAAAAATCCGTTTTTCAACACCTGCTCCCACTGCAAGTTTACCACCTTTTTAAACTTGGCGGCATGGCCGGTAAAATACTGATAGGTGCCTGTGTCATAGCAGGCGCTAATCACCACCACCTCCGCCTCATAGCTTGGATATTTTAAGCCAAGGCACTGCCAGCTATTTAAAAAAGCTACGGTGTAGTGACGTTTTTCAAGGCAGGCGGCCAGCAGAGCCAAATTTTCAATCTCCCGTGAGCGCACCTCGTATATGAACAAAAAATCTACCTTTTTCATTCCTCTACCTTTACTTCCAATGGGGCGAACACGTTGTAGCCCCACCGTCCACTTGACCAGCGTATACCCATCTGGTTGTCGTTTTCCGAAATTTCAAACCCAAATGCCGACTCTATCTCGTCATGGAGAATAAACCTTGCGCTGTTCACGTTCCCCACCGCCAAATCGCAAAAATATTTGCCGGGGGTGATGGTGGACAAATCAAAGGTTATCTCCACCCCAACATCGGGGTTTTGTTCCATTTCGAAGGGCACAGAAAGATATGTGCCTATTATATTTGCACCGGCATACTTTACCACACAGCGGAAAACCTCATCCTTTAAATGGTCAAGAGCGTTGCAGGTGATTTTAAGGGTAAGCTTTTTTTGTGCGGAAAAGATAAGGGTGTCGGTGTTTAAAACCTCTATTTGCTTTATGGAGGCAAGCTGATAGCTTGGGTAGACCTCCGGCTGAGGAAAGCTTTGGCACAAATTAAACTTAAAGCTCTCGTCAGAATAGACCCTGATAGCCTCCTCCACATCACCATCATAGATAATTTTGCCCTCTTTAAGCACCACACAACGGGTGCAAAGCTGGCGTATGGTGGACATATTATGGCTTACATAGAGGATGGTTTTTCCCTCGGTGGTGGCTGCCTCGCTCATCTTCCCAAGGCATTTTTTTTGGAATTTCACGTCCCCCACCGCCAAAACCTCGTCCATAATCATGATGTCGCTGTCAAGGTGTGCCGCCACGGAAAAGGCAAGTTTAACATACATACCACTGGAATATCTTTTTACCGGTGTGTCGATAAACTCTCCGCACTCGCTAAAGTCGATAATCTGGCTCATTTTTCGGTCTATCTCTTCCTTCTTCATCCCCAAAATAGTACCGTTCATGTATATGTTCTCTCTGCCGGAAAGCTCTCCGTTAAACCCTGTGCCCACCTCTAGCATACTGGCAATTCTCCCTCGCAGAACAATCTCCCCCTCGCTAGGGGCGGTAATTCTGGAGATGAGCTTTAACAGGGTGGATTTACCGGCGCCGTTGACCCCGATTATCCCCACTGCCTCCCCGGGGTACACCGTCATGGTAACGCCGTTAAGCGCCATAAAGGTTTGCCCCATAAGGCGCTCCTTGCCAATCATCACGTTGGGGTCATCCTTGCCACGAAGCTTTGCCATAAAGGACTCCCAGTCTGCTTTGATGGTAGTCCCCCCCACCTTGCCCATGCGATACCGCTTTTTAACGTCCTTGATTTCTATAATAGGCTTGTCCATAAAATCTCCTCACCACTGTTCCACTATCATATATTACTCGCTGTATGTTGCTTGTTGTATGCTACTTATTGTATATCACTTATCGTATGCCACTTATCGTATATCCATCGTCCCACGTCCTAAACGTCGCCCGACCAATGTCCTAATCCCCCACGTTGTAGGGGCGGATGCCCACATCCGCCCGACCCATCGTCTCAACGTCTCAACGTCCAACGCCCCAACATCAAACCGTGTCGATAAAATTCTTCTCCACCTTGCCAAATGCGGCAAGCCCTATGACAAGCAGCACCGCCGTCACCACCGCCGACAGCCCCCAGCTCCACAGCATAATCTCCCCCGAGCCTAACAGCGCCCACTTAAAATTGTTGATTATAGGGGTCACAGGGTTTAACAATAGTATCTTGTACATCCATCCTCCGGTAAGGGACATTGGGTATACCACCGGCGTGACATACATCCAAAGCTGCATACCCAGCACCAGCATAAATTCAAAATCACGATATTTTGCGCTGATACTGGAGGCGATAAGCCCGATGGCAAAGGACAACAGCAGCACCTGCAAAAATATCACCGGAATGATAACCATTCTTGTGGAAAACCCAATATTTTCCCCCATTAGCATATACGCCACAAAAATCACCATGAGCGCCGCAAACTGTATTAGTGAATTAATAAATCCGCTTATAGTTTGGGCGATAGGCGAGGCAAGTCGTGGAAAATAAATCTTTCCGTATACACTTGCGTTGGTGACAAAGATGTTGGAGTTGCTAATAACCCCTGTGCTGAACAGCGACCACAGGGTGTTGCCTGCCATGTAAAACAAAAATTGGGGCACACCATCCGTGGATATTCCGGCAAACTGCCCAAACACAAAGGTGAATATCACACTTGTTATCACCGGATTTAGCACCAGCCACGCAGGGCCTAGTATTGTCTGCTTGTATATCAGCTTAAAATTTTTCTTGATAAAGACCCATATGAGGTCACGATAATCCCATATCTCCTTTAAATTCACGTTGAACCAGCCCTGCTGTGGGCGAATTACCAGTTCCTTTTCTACCTTCATACCCTTATATATCTCCTTTTGATAAGTCACTGTATATTTTTATCAGCCCATCTGTGGTGGCCTCCACGTTGTGGGTTTTCATGGCGTGTGCCTTGGCACGCCTGCCATATTCCTGTGCTCTGTGTGGGTTTTTAAATATCTCCAATATTCCCTCTTTCGCCTTTTGCGGCTCTATGAGCGGGTACAGCACCCCATCCTCGCCCCCTGTGAAGATACTGGGCACGCCCCCCACCTCGCTTGCCACTATAGGCACACCGAGAAGCATAGCCTCTCCTATAGAATTGGGGCTGTTTTCTATGGTGGAACAGCTCAAAAATACATTGGCAGATAAAAACTGCTCCTTCATCTGTGTGGGTGTAAGGCTGCCTAAAAACTCAATATGCCCCTTTAGAGAATATTGTTCTATCAACCTATTTATATAGGCGCCATAATCGTACACATAATCCCCTATCCGCTGCTTGATGGGGTTTTTATGGCTCTTTTGCTCGCTGCCTGCCACATACAGCCTGCTGTCGGGAAATTCCTTTAGGATTTGAGCGAAAACAGGCAGAAAAATGTGCAGCCCCTTTATGGCATAATCCCCTTGGCTGACAAAGATGGAATGTACACGGCAATTTTCCGGCTGCCATTGGTCTTGGGTATAAAATTCCTTTCGCAACAGCTCGTTGCAAAAATGATAGGTCAACTGGGGGTTTATGGCAAGACAGCAAGCCTTGTCCCACTGGGTTCTACCCAAAATATGCTTTGCTTTTTTCAGCGCCTGTGCCTCATAGACCCCACGATTTTCCATGTCTCGTTTAACCAAAGCGGCGCTTGGCACCTTGAAAAATCTATAGATAAGATTTTTTATGGGGGAAACCCTCAGAATGTTTTTAGGCAGCCCAATTTGAGTGTATTTGGAATATTCCCCTACAAGCCCTTGAATACTCACCGCCGCCCTGTCCACGTCACAGACACACAGCATATCATAGCACTGCTTAAATTCCGTGCCAAAAATGTGTACCACATCGGGCTTCTCCTTTCGGAGTATGCTCTGGAAAATCCGCTGACCCTCCTCCTTTGCAGGGAAGGTTATATAGGTTATGTTCCCTTTTTGTGCCGTTTCAATGGCGGTGACCTGCTCGCTTGGAGACACCACCGTCACCTGCAAAAAGTCTTTTTTGGACAGCTCCTCAAGCTGAGATACCATCCAGCCGCCGTTTGAGCCGCCTGTTATCCCGTGAAGCTTCGCTGCCTGTGGCAGTACAATATTTGTGAGCCATAAAATTTTCATATTTCTATATTCCTATTATCTATAACATAAAATCGGGCGCTAGGTTCACTATTCTCCCTTGGTCGTTATGATTTTTTCAATCACATCTGCCGCATACTGTGCCGTAGCGGTGGGAAAAAGCCTTTCCACCTCGCTAAAATCAATACTTTTCCCCTTTGCCTTTATTAAAAATTCACCCATCCCGTCTATGTTAGGGTGTTTTTCATCAAAGGTAAAGCTGAGAGGATATCTGTCAAAATATTCTCTCGAGGGGCAATCGGGTATCTTTTGCACATTTAATATGGGCTTTCCCATGGAGAAATAGTCGAATATCTTGCTTGGCACCTGATTGTCCAAGGTGTTGGAAATGTTCAGCAGTATATCCGCCCCTGCCATTGTGGCAAAGGCACTGTCCAAGGGCACAGGGCTGTGGATAAAAACCCAGTCGGGAAAAAGCCTTGCAAACCGTTTCACGCTGTCCGATAGGTTTATCCCCACAAAATAAAGCCGTATATCCGCCCCCCTGTCCACCAAGGCTTTTATCCCCTGTAAAAGCGTTTCCGGACTGCGATAATCATCCTCTATAATACCACAATAGACTATATTTGTATAGTTTCCCTCAAAGTTAAATGCGCTTTTTCCTTGGCAAGACACCTTGATTTTTCTGATGTTGGGAAAATCCAAGGGGGTCATCTTGGCAAGATAGGGCTGATACTCACTTCTTTGGGCATATTGCCGTAGCAGTATAGGGGTTGTAAAAATGTGCCGTGCCTTTTGGAAGATTTCCACCTCTTGGCAAATGTGCTGCGCCTCGTCCTTGCAAAGCTCGGGCAGTCGGTGCAGCCCCCAAGGGTCCATTTGATAGGCATATATGGGGCAGTGTACCTCGGAATTGAACACCCCTTGAGCTTCAAAAAAGGGCATATAGGTGACGATGATACAATCGGGGTTTTCCCTTTGGATGATTTTTTTCACCTGTTTTTTATAGGATGCCGCCGTGGGTTGAGGAAAGGAAAACGGGGAATATTTGTACCACAGCACCGCCGCCGAAATGGGGTGACGGAGCATAAAGGCTTTTTTTGCCTTGTCCCGTGTCTCCCCCTTGTGCTCGCTGCAATACCTTTCCAGCTTTTGCTGTGCCACGTCGGTGGGGGCAGTGGAGTTTAGCCTAATCATGGCTACCCCCCTGTCCACAGTGCTAGAGGGGTCGCTGTCCAAGGCGATACCTGCCATAAGACAGGTGTGCCCCTTGTCTAGCAGCCTCACCGCCATTTCAAAAGCGATTTTATTGGTGGCGGTAAAGTTTAAATCCAGCTCACCGGTGCAAAATAAAATCTTCATAAATCCCAAAAACTCCTCCCAAAAGCAAAACCCTTTTCATGGGTCTACCCTATCTCCTCCAAAACCCCATTGCTCTCCTTGTACCGCCGCTGGCACACCGGACATTCTCTATTTTCCGGCAGCACCTCGCCGCACTCGCACACCCAGCCAATCTGTCTTGCCGGCACCCCTGCCATAAGGGCATAGTCGGGCACATCCTTTGTAACCACCCCACCAGACGCTATCATGGCGCACCGCCCTATAGTATTTCCGCACACTATTGTGGCGTTCGCTCCGATAGTCGCCATCTCCTTAACGAGAGTTTTTTTATAGTTTTCACTGCCCTTGGGGTAACGTGCCCTAGGGGTTAAATCGTTGGTGAACACCATGGAGGGGCCGCAAAAAACCCAGTTTTCCAGCTCCACCCCTTGGTACACCGTCACATTATTTTGTATCTTCACCCCACAGCCTATTTTAACATTGCTGCCGATGTTTACATTTTGCCCCAAGGAGCACCCCTCACCCAGTACCGCACCGGACATTATGTGGGAAAAATGCCAGATTTTGCACCCCTTGCCCACCGTGGCACCGCTGTCAATGTAGCTGCTCTCATGCACAAAATAATCCATATTAACCCCTCTCATTTTCCTTTATCAAAATGGCTTGCCGCCCCTGCCCCAAAGTTGGCTTGCCACCCCTGCCCCAAAGTTGGCTTGCCGCCCCTGCCCCAAAGTTGGCTTTGCCCTCTCCCTACAGCTCCCTTAGCAGCTTTGTAAAGTCAGCGGAATTTTTCTCCGAGTCGAATTTCTCCTGCCAGCTACTGTATGCCCCCTGTGATTTTGCCTGTTTTTCCTCGGGTGACAGCCGATAAAATTCCATTATTGCCGCTGCAATTTCCTCGGGTGTGGGGTTTTCACAAAGTAGAGTGCCATTACCGGAATTTACAATCTCGCATATTCCCCCCACCGCCGTGGCGATGACAGGCAGCCCTAGGCTTTGCGCCTCCATTATTGACACGGGCACGCCCCCCTCGGTGGAGGATGCCGTTATAAACAGCTGTGCTCCCCACTTTTTAAGCCCTTCCATATAGCTTGCGTTGTCCACCGCCCCATAAAATTTATAGGTTATATTGGGGGCTATCAAAAGCTTTTCGGCAAGAGCTTCCAGCCTTTCCAGCTCCTCGCCGCCACCAAAATGTGACCAGCTTATCCCCACCTCGCACAGCAGCGACAGCGCCGTTATGATAAGCTCGATACGCTTTAGCCCCACCGCATTGGAGCAGCTTACTATCCTTAATTCCTCCCCAGCCCCCACATTATATGGTGGCTTTTGTTGGGCAGGAACTCCCAGATATAGTGTTCTGTACCGTTCACTCTCCCCAAGGCTATATCGTTTTAAATAGTAGCTCTTGGCGCTGTCACAGGCAAAAACCACCCTCTCCAGTCCCCTGTCCATGTACCCCTTAAAGGGCTGTGAACCCGAGGGCGAGCGAAAGTCAAACAGGTCGTACCCATGGGTGCGTGTGATAATTTTCAGCTGTGGATATTTTTTCTTTAAGGAGGTTGCCCCAAGGCAAATTTCGTTAAACCAAAAGGAATATACAATGGCATTTTCCCCTTGGCGAAAGATTTTCCTGTCCAAAAAATCGGCGTACAGGTTTCCCTTGTACCCCACAAAAAGAGTGTAGGCAACTTTTTTTACAAAGCCGCCCCCCTTAAAATCCTCCCCCAGTTGCCGTAAAAAGCGCCCCTGAAAAGGGCATTTTACCAGTGCCGCCGCCTCCTTGAAGAACCTCCATTTTTGGTTTTTGCACTCTATCTCCAAGGGCACGCACTCCACCTCAAATTCCCTTGACAGCCCCAAAATTTCAGGCGCCAAAAAGGTGTCCTCCCCCGGCATTACCGGATAGCCTTGAGTTAAAATATAAACTTTTCTGCCCATAACTCCCCCAAATTCCGCCGCTGTTTTGCCCCTGTCTTATCCCATTTTCGCCCCTTACCGCCGCCGCTTATAAAACCCATGGCAATGCCCTATTTCCCCTTTGCCGCCACTAATTTTCTATAAACCTCCGCCAGCTTTTCCGTCTTAAACTCTGTGTGCTGTCTGCCCGGTCGGTGGCAAATCTCCTCAAAGTCCCGCACGGAAAGCCCTAGCTTTTCACACACTAGGCGTATGTCCTTTTTTATCTCCACATCATCATAGGGCAAGCTTTCAAGCTCCTTTAGTGCCTCCTCTCGGGTCATCTGCCCCGACACTATAAGGCTGGAAAGATGGCTTTTTCGCTTGTCCACCCCAAATTTGTGATAGAGATAGTAGGTCTGGAAAACCTTGGTAAAGGTGTTCTCCTCGTGCTTTGCCCCATAGTACTGAAACCCTGTGTTCTCCTCTAGCTCCTCTATGGCTCTTTTGCGGTTGTAGTCAATATAATTTAAAGGTGACACCTGCTGTAAGCCCTTGACCTTGGGCAGATATACCCGCCAGTAAAAGGTGTCCACCAGCTTTAATTTGTCAATTTTTTCAGCCGAATATTTTTTGGCGATGTCCCTGATATTTTTCGTGTCCGATGCCGGATGGGTGTTGCCGGCTTGCAAAATGCTCTCGAGAGAAAAGTTGTGCCCCGACAGAAAATATTTTATTCTGTGCTTTATGGCAAAATCAAACACCTCCGCAAAGAGCACATTGTCCTGCGGCGCCGCAAGGTTTGGCACCTCCGCCTTGATGTACCCCTTGGTGAGGGCATAAAACTGCTTTTTATCGGGGGTCACGGTGTGCATTTCTATCCCACAGCTATGGCACAAGCGCTGAATGTTCCCCTTGGAAATCTCCGTGTCAAAGCCATCGTCCACATGGAGCGCCAAAATTCTAAGCCCCCACTTTTTCGCCCCAAGATAGGCAAGATAAGCGCTGTCCAGTCCTCCGGAAATCCCCATAAGACAGTCATATTCCCTGCCCTCCCCCTCTTTTTTTAGCTTGGCGAGCAGCTCTGTTAGCTTTTCCTCCCCCTCTTTTCCGTTAAGATACCGCTGTGGCATCTCCTCCAAAGCCTTGGTGCAGTAGGAGCACTCCCCCTTTTCATTAAAGGTTATCCCCTTGTCCCCTCGTGTATCCATAACGCACCGTGTGCAAATTTTATAGTCCATAAAAAGCCCTCCGCTTTTAAAATTCTTATCCCCCATCAAAACCGCCCTTTGTCCTATCCAGGACAGATATTTCACCCCTTGGCAAAACTCCCCTAGTCCTGTGGCACAACCGCCTCCAGCACCTTTTCCATCTGAGTTTCCCAGGAATAGTTTTTCACCGCAAACTTGTTCAGCCTTTCGCAAAGCCCCTGCTCTAGCCGAATACCATCATAGAATTTTACCACCGTCTCTATATTTATCGCTGCGTCACAGTTGTCCACCTTTAGACAAAAGCCTGCCACCTGTGCCACACTTCTGTCCTCCATAGCATAGATAAAGGGTTTTCCCATGGCGGCATATTCTCGGGTTTTTAAGGGCGAGCCTGCTGTCAGCCCTATTTTATAAAACCCTAAAGACCCCACCCCCACTTGACATTTATCGAAGATAGCGTTTAGCTCCTCTCCGGTTTTATGTCCGTAAAAGGTGACGTACCTTTCCAGCCCCAGGGCGGCGGTAAGCTCCTCCCACCCTGCCTTTTCCGGTCCCTGCCCCACTAGGTGCAGATTTACCTGTATCTTACGTGGTCTTTCATAGTACCGTGCCAAGCCCTTAATCACTCGCTCATACCCATGCCAAGGGCACATTGCCGACACCCCCACAAGGTTTATCTCCTTTTTGGGGAACACCGTAGGGCGAAACTGAATATTGTCAAAATCAATGGCGTTTTCTAGGCAGATGGTGGGTACTCCAAAGATGGTTTTGTCCTGTGAGTAGGTGACAAAATAGTCAAGATACCGCTTAAATCCCCCACGGCACAGCTTGTCCACCACCGCTGTCACACGGTAGGATAGCTGTTTGTAGTTTGCGCTCTCACCGTCATAGGGGTAGGTAGGCAGCTCCTCCACCAAAAACACCCCCTTGGCTCTTAGCATATGCAAGGTTTTTAGGTGCATCGGGGTGCAAAATATCCGCCGAATGTAGGCTAAATCCAAGTCTCTTGAACGGCATATCATGCGAGAGCCTTTTTCCAGCGCCAAATAATAGCTTGCCATGCTGTCCTTAACCGGAAATAATGGGTGCTGCTTGCCGCTGTGGTTCACCGTGAGCATCCCATTTTCAAAGGTGAAATACCACACCTCGTTGCCAAGCTGCTCCAGCGCCTTTATCTGCCCCAGAATTTTCTTCTCCACTCCGCTTTGGGCGTGAGGATTTATAAATGCCGTAAATAAAATGTTCATACTCTACCTCTTTTTGCGGCGCTCTCCACTGCCGCTGCCGCCATAGCCGCCGTTATTCCTTTGGTGTAGCTGTCCAAGGTTCCCTGCGCTGCCACCGCTGCGAAATACTCCGCCAAGGTGCTATTTACAGTGTCACTATCCTCTGTAACCGTACTAACCTGTGCGACTTGTGTGCCCTGTGTAACCGCACCAACCTGTGCGACCTCTGCGACCTGTGCGACCTGTGCGCTCTCTGCCGCCACACTCTCTATCCTTTTTCCACTCTCTAGCTCTCTAATCTCCTGTGCCAGCCGCCCCAGCTCCGCCCTCAGCTGCTCCACCATTTCGGGATAATTTTTTCCCCAGTAGTCAAAGGGGTTCATGTCATATCGGCTCTTGCCGAAAAGCTTTGCCACCCCTATTCTCATGGCGTACTTTGCCTTGCGCAGCAGCTGTGCCGACTTCACCTTGCCATAGGCGTAGGTGGTTATATAATCGTTTGGCAGATAGCCCTTCATCCAGTCCACATAAAATTTTCTCTCGTACTTGTACTCAAAGGGCAGCCCCACCAAAAAGCAGTAGACCTCCTCGTCTAAAAAGGGAGATACCGCCTGAAACTTCCCCCCCACCATCTGTGCAAAGTTTTGACAGCCACGGAGATGTTTTTCTATCTCTAGGTGCTGACGGCAGGTGTAGCCCCCCATTATTCTTTCATAATCCGCCTTTATCCGTGGCACATCAAGCCCCTGTGAGGTGCTAGCGCCGGACAGCTTGTCCACAGCTTGGGTTGCCGTTTTGGAAAACTGCACATCCCCCATAAGCTCCCCACCAAGGCTGCCTGTGTGTATAATAGGATGGTTTTCTGCGTCTAGCAGCTCCGATACTATCCTCGCCCCTGTAGCGCCGCAGTAGGTTTGCTCCCCCTCATTTAATGGGAACGCCCTGTCATATTCCACCAGAAACCTTGCCCCGTCCAAGGGATAAAAAAGTTGGTTGAGCTTGTAGTCAACAGCGATTTTCCTCGCCACCGTATCGTCCACCGAGCCGCTCTGTGCATAGGTAAAGCAGTCTATGTCACAGTACCCCAAGCGGTGCGCCGTCAAGACGGTAGAGCGAGAATCCATCCCTGCGGAAAGGCTGGCAAGCTGTCTTGTCCCTGTCTGCGCCGCCTTTTCACATTGCAAGGTAACCGCCTTGCAAAATAGCCCGTCAAACTCCTTTAGTGCATCGCTGTAGGAAAGGGTGCTGTCCCCCACGCCACAGCCAAGCCGCCCCACCTTAGCGCCATTTTTGTCCCCATATATATACTCAAAGGGCCGCAGATATTTTATCTCCTCAGCCCATGTAACATCGTCCCACAAAAAGCCCTCGTCCATCATCATGGCAACAGCGGTATGGTTTACCGTAAGCGCCGACCCCCTGTGTGCCACCCGACCACAAAGGTCGAAAAATTCATTGCCCGCAAAAAGAGTCTCCTCGACCCCACTTGCTCCCTCGACCCCAAACCAATAATACAGCCCGTCCTTGGACAGCAAATCATTGGACAGGAAAAACTCCCCTGTCCCCTTATCTTGGATAAACAGGGTGTACTCTCCCTTTAGCACCTTCACAATGCCCTCTTTGTGCTGTTGGTACAGCCTCACTATCAGCTGTCCACGGCTTTCCTTTTCCCCCTTTTCAAGCTGAGACAGGTTTAACACACAGCCGCAGAGCTGCACCTCCCACCCCTCGTCACAAAAGCTTATCTGCTCCTGTGCAAAAAGCTTGTTTTTCTCCCTTTGCTCCAGAGAAATTTTCCATGGCTTAAAATCAATCAAAGCGGTAAGCTTGTTTGACATATATTATATCTCCTTTTTTTCCATCTGTGCCTTGTCCACCGCCAGCTTTTGCACAAGCTCCTTTTGTTTTATCTCCAGTTGGCTGATTTTAACCGATGTGTAAAACTGATTGACAATCAATATGAATATTATAATCAGATATACAAGATTTATGGGGGACTGAAAGCCTATCAGCTCGGACAGCCAAAAGGGCAGCGCCGGAAAGATGCTGATAACTATTAGCACCATGCAAAAGAACAGCCAAAAGATGGTGTCCTCAATGCGTATTCTCGCCTTGCGGATGTAGTGGGTCACAAAAAAGAAGGTGAACACACTGCCCAAAATTAAAATTACTCTCAGCGGCATACTCATGTCTACCTCTCCTCTCTTTTACGAAACCATTGAATTATAACTATTGACATTCCCATACGGGTCATATATTTTACAGCGTTTATTGGGTTTAGATAGCTCACTCCGGCGGTGCGCTCCTTCATCTCCACCTGAACCTCGCTTATCTTAGCGCCATTTCTCAAAAGAAAGCTGATGGTGTCCGGCTCGGGGGCAAAGTTTGCGTCAAAGCTAAATTCCTCAATCATCTTTTTGTTAAACAGGCGCATACCACTGGTGGGGTCGCAAATCCGCTCCCCAGTAGTTAGGGTCATTGCCCAGCTTATGAGATAGCTGCCCACCATGCGCATACTTTTTGGTTTTCGCTTGGTGACAAAGCGTGAGCCGATGACAATATCCGCCCCCGTGTCCTCCATGCGCTCCACCATGTCCTTAATATATTGGGCTTGGTGCTGACCGTCACCGTCAAATTGCAGTGCGGCATCATAGCCATTTCTGTTAGCATATTGCAGCCCTGCCTGAAACGCTCCGGACAGCCCTAAGTTTATAGGCAGGTCGATAATATTATAGTGGTTTTTGCGGCAGATATCGGCGGTGTCGTCCACCGAGCCGTCGTTGACCACAATATAATCGTACTGTGGAAAGTTACACCGCAAATTATCCACCACCTGAGCAATATTTTCCCGCTCGTTGTGAGCCGGAATGATTACAATAATTTTCATTAGCCTGTCCTTTTTGTTTTTTTTATAAATCGAAGGGTTGTATGGCGAGCTGTGCGGCGTTTATCACAGCCCCTTTGCTATCCTTAAAAGCTTGTCACAGCACTTTTCCCATACAAACTCCTGTTCCACTCGCCCAAAGCTGTTTTGCTGGCATCTCTCTCGATACTCTGTGTCCCTCATCGCCCGCTCCAGCTCCCTCTCCAGCTCCTCTACCGTGTTTTCCTTTAGCAAAATTCCGTATTCTGCCCCTTGTATCACTTCCCTTGTGCCGCCCTTGTCCGTGGCTATCACCATGGTGTGACACGCCGCCGCCTCCAGTACCGTGGTGGGAAAGCCCTCGGGATAGTCGGTGGGCAAGCAGAAGATATCCGCCATTTTATACAGCCCTATTGCCCTCTCAAAGGGCACTGCCCCCAGCACCCGAATGTTGTCACGCTCTCGCTTTTTTACCTGCTCATACGCTTCACCGCTGCCTGCGATTATCAGCACCGCCTCTTGAGCAGACAGCCCCATATTTTCAAATGCTGTAAGCAGCTTTAAAACGCCCTTTTCCCTCACCATGCGCCCCGAATAGATCACCACTATCGCCTGTGGTGCTATGCCAAGCTTTGCCCGCAGCTCCTTTGGCAGCTTGTCAATTCTTTCCATGTCCACACAGTTGTATAACACGCCCTTGGCTTTTATGCCGAAATGCTCCAGCCATTCACCGCACCTTTTAGATACCCCATAAAACCCCGACACTCTTTTTTTAAGGTAGGCAGCGGCAAAATGCTCGTACCTCTGCCCCAAAAGCCCCACAATGCCACCGGAAAGCAGATGTGCGGTGCTGTGGTCGATTACCACCGAGGGAATGTGACAGCTGCTGCAAAGCTGTGCCCCAAAAAGGCTATTCAGATAAAATCTTGTCTGGATAACCCCAAAGTCCGGCTTTTCTGCCACTATAGCCGCCCTTAGTTTTCTAAAGCTTGCCCCTAAAATCGGCACAGGAAAACGCCTGTCCATCAGCCACACAACGGGCAGCCGATAAATTTTTATTCCAATATCGTCCGTCTCACACTTGGCAAGCCCCTCCAAGGCGCTAGTTACCACCACCGCCGAATGTCCTTTTTTTATAAGCTGTGCCGCCAAAGATTGGGTGTATCGTTCCACTCCGCCCACAGTGGGCAGATATTGTGCCGAAAAAAATATAAATTTCACAGTCTGCTCCCTTTTAGCCGTCTCACAGAAAAAAGGCATCGCCCTTTGCCTGTGTCCTGTCACCGTGTCACTGTCAGCGTGTCTCACAGAAAAAACCTCGCTCTTTGCCTGTGTAACTATCAGCGTGTCTCACAGAAAAAAGACCCTGCCCTTTGCCCTGTGTCTCTCTTAGTGTATCTCACAGAAAAAAGTCCTCGCTCCTTGCCTGTGTAACTATCACCGTGTCCCACAGCGCCACTATGTCCACAGTGCCCCTATAGTTCTATATAATATTATCTTAATATTGTACCATATGTCATTTATAAAATCAAATTTTTCTAGTCGCTTTTCCCCACCCCATAATAGGACAAAATATACCTATCCAGTGCCACCTTCACCTTTCGATATATGCTGGAACGATCCATGCTAAGGGTCAAGGACAGTGTGTCATAGTGTATGCGTGTCACATAAAAATCCACCAGCAGTCGGCGATCCATG
>JAVWUR010000020.1:0-27595 GCA_036667055.1 Oscillospiraceae bacterium | reverse complement strand
CCGCCGCTCTTGTTTTAAGCATATGCCCTAGAGTTTAAAATTATTCTATAACGGTGTACCTACATATCGCTGTGGAAATGGCTATTCTATAACGGTGTACATCTCCCTTGCGCCGTCCTTGGTGCTCACAGCGTCTATGGACAGCACCTTTACCTTTACAGGCTTTGTGCCGAACATAATCTCAATCTCGTCCCCTATTTTCACTTGATAGGAGGCTTTTACCTCCCTGCCATTGGCGCAGATACGCCCTGCGTCTGCCACCTCATTTGCCACGGTGCGGCGCTTTATCAGCCGTGACACCTTTAAAAATTTATCAACTCTCATGCCTTCTCCTTTTTCTCATCACCCTTGGCGTTTTTTTCCTGGTGCCGCCTTTCGGGTAAAAAAAAGCCGATACATACAGTATCGGCAGTTAGTCGTTTTTTAAAAACTTATTTAGCTACAACTTCTTTAAGAGCCTTGCCTGCTTTAAATACAGGTGCTTGGCTTGCCGGAATGTCGATTGGCTCTTTTGTTTTTGGGTTATGGCCTTTTCTTGCAGCTCTTTGCTTTACTTCAAATGTGCCAAAGCCTACAAGTGCAACCTTATCGCCCTTAACGAGTGCGTCTGTTATTGATTCGATAACTGCCGCTACCGCTTTGTCTGCATCTTTTTTTGTCAATTCTGATTTCTCTGCAACAACTGCAACCAATTCTGCTTTTGTCATTTTAATATCCTCCTAAAATTGTAAGGAAATTTATTCCTTATTTTACATTTTTTAACGCCTGTTCCTGATACTCCAAAAACAGTACGTTGTTTATTGTATCAAATTTTGAGCTGTTTTGCAATAACAAATTGTCCAATTCCCGAAAATATGACACTTTTTCCTTGTTTTTTTCTTCCAGCAGCTCTTCCGCATCAATCTTTGCAAGATATGACAGGCTAACCGTGTTGTAGAGAAGCTCTGCAATTGAGTCGCCGCACTCCTTACCCTGTTCTACCTCGCTGCGCAAAATGTCTAGCTGACCCTGTAATTTATCCAAAATTTCGCCCTTGCTCTGCCGATCCAGCCCCCCTGCCACCGCTCTTTTTTGCAGCTTTTGGGTGTACATCAACGCCGGAAAGCTCTTGGGGATTGCACTGATAGTTTCGCTTGCCGTCTCCTGCCCTTTTTCCTCTTTTTTTATCTCCTCCCATTTCGCCAATACCCCCTCCACGGTTTTATTGTCAAAGCCGGTGAACACGTGGGGATGGCGCAGTATTAATTTTTTCGCTATTCCGTCTACTACCTCAAAAAAGGAGAACACGCCCTCCTCCGCCTCAAATTGGCTGTGTAAAAGTATCTGCAACAGCACGTCCCCAAGCTCCTCCTGCATAAGAGGTTTATTGTCGTCGTCTATCGCCTCTGCCACCTCATAGGTTTCCTCTATGAAATTTTTTCGTATGGACTTGTGGGTTTGCACCTTGTCCCAAGGGCAGCCGTTGTCCTTGTCACGGAGCATTGCTACTATCTGTAGCAAATCTTCCATATTGTATTTTTCTTTAAAGGTAAATTCCACTCCGCATCATCTCCTGTTCTGTAGCTGCATTATAACTGCATTATAAATATAATACATTATTATAGCTTATATATCAACAAGAAATCCGGACAATATCAGTAATATCCCATACAATATCAGAAAAAAGCCGCCGCCTATAGCTATTTTGACTGCCAAGGGCAGCCCGAAAAGCAGATTGTTGCATACTGCCCCTGTGACGAGCACCATGATATACGCCGCTGACACCGGCACAAAGAACACCTTGAAAAAGGAAAACTTCAGCTTTAATTTTTTCAGTTCCACCAAGCTAAGGACAAATGTTATGGCGTAAAACACATTGGCAGACAGGGCAAAGCCACGTATATTTATTTGCGGCACGGCGCACAGCACAAAGCTTAGCCCACACTTTACCGCCGCTGACACCATCAATATCCGAAACACCAAATAGGACTTTTTCATGGCGTGCATTATGGCGTTAAAGGCTAGGGTAAAGCTTGCCAGCACACCGCTTGGAATTATTATTTTTAACAGCTCTGCGGCTATCGCCCCTTGCGCCGAGCTTGTGCCAAAGAGCACATTTATAATATCGGCACAAAAAAAGAAAGTATACACGCACATGGGCACACTGACAGCGCTTGTTATAACAAATAATCTTGTGGCTTGGCGCTGTAGCCCTTGAAAATTTCCCACTGTCTGCGCCTTGGTTATGACGGGCAGGCTGACGGTGCCAAGAGAGCCTAAAAGCGCCGGAACTAGATTGAATACCGTAAGCACCATCCCTTGATAGGTGCCAAACAAAAATAGCGGTATGTCATTTGCCCCTTTAAAGGATGCCCCCTGAAAGGAATTTATCAGGCTTTCCGCCGGTATTTTATCTATTATGGGTAGGCACACCGCCGTGTCGAAAAATGCCGTTATGGACATTGTCACCGCCGACAGGGAGATGGGCACCGACATTCCCAGCAGCTCTTTGTTTTTTACCCGCCGACCTCTGCACGCTCCCTTTGGCTTGGGGCAGCTAAAATAAAGGTACACCACACACACCACCCCTGAGAGCGTTATGGCGGCAAGGCTTGCTATAATGGGGAGGTTTTTGTCATAGCTTTTTAGCGCTTGGGTTATGAAAAACACGCTGCCAAAGCCAAGGCACACCTTGCTCACGCTCTCCACAAGGTTTGCCTTTGCGGTGGGCAGCATATCCATTTTCCCTTGGGTAAGCCCCTTGTACACCCCCTCAACAGCGCCGAAAATCAAGTTTGGGGCAAGAATTACCGCCCCTATAAGCACCACCTTTTCCTCCAAGCTTTTCGAGTAAACCGCCCCCACCCCTATGAAAATTGCCGACAGCGCTATGGCGAAAAGCAGGTACAGCGCCAGCGCCTTTGCCTTTAATTTTTCCAAGGTGTCCATTGGATTGTCGGCTTTTATCTGGGTTGCAAGGCGTGACACCGCCGGCGTTATTCCGGCTGTGGAAAGGGCAAAAAAGGGCATAAACAGGTTGAACACTATGCTGTATTTACCCATAGCGTATGCCCCCAGCATACGTGTTAAGGGCACACGATAGGCGGCACTTAAAATTTTTACCGCCATTGAAGATGCCACTAGCACCGCACTTGCCCGTATAAAGGAATTGTTTTTTTCCATATCGGCAGCACCCCACTTTTCTAATTATATCGCCACTATTAAAGTTTTATGCAAAAGAAAAGCTGTGAAATAACCCTTTGAAGGCACTTCACAGCTTTTTTGATATGTGATTATTGGAATGGCTTAATATTCCTTTTTCTCCATCACCGAGTATTCCCCTGCAAGGGTAAAGCCCAGCTTTTCGTATATTCTGCCTGCCTGTGGGTTTTCATAGGAAATCCCCACCGACATACCCTCTTTTAGCAGGTCTTGGCACAGCCTTTGGACTATCTGGGTGGTGTACCCTCTGTTTCGATAATCGGGATGGGTGCACACGTCGCATATGTAGGCACAGCCCTCCTTTTCAAAGGCGGTTTCCCCCATTGATACGATTATTCCATCCTTTTTTATATAGTATATTCTGCCCTCCCCTTGAGCAAGCTTTAAACGGTATTTCTCCTCGCTTTCAAAGCTGTAAAGCTGTGCTTGCTCCGCCATACTTTGATTTAAACGGCACAGCCCTTCAATATCCTTTGGGGTGGCTATCTCCACTCGCTCCTTTAAAATCGGCTGTGAATTTAGCTTGTCCTTTGTGTAAAGCACCGCGCCCTCACCTCGAGTAAAGGTGTAGCTATCGTCAGACAATGCGGTGTTTAGCTGTGTCATAAAGCGTGACGGCCCCTGTATTAAAAGCGGCTTTTTATCTTTGATTAAGGCGACATAATCCCCCATATCCACCCCATCTTTTTGGGCGTAGTACAGGTGAATGTCTCCAAGGCACAGTGCCGCACCTAAAATATCCGAGGGCTTTTTAAGCTGTCCATTTGCCGCCATATAAAAGGTTATGTCGGGCACATCATAGCTGAATGTCACCACGTCCCTTGCCATAAAAAGCTTGAGCAGTGGGTCTTGTTCTATATATTCTGCCAGCATTGGGGCGGTGGATTTTCGGGTTTTAACAAGCATTGTGCTCTCCTCTTTTTAACGCAGTTGCCAAGATTATTTGCTGTATTTTTCCACGATTTTCTGCATTTTATCCCAGTTTTCTTCCATCTCGCTCACCAGCTTAAACTGTGTGCGGCAGCGGTCGAGATTTTGGTTTTCTCTGTGGATTTTAAAGTAGGTATCGCCGTTTAGATGGTCGGTCAAAAACCTCATTCCACATTCCAGCGTCATAAGCTTTGCCCCCCACACAAGACAGGATTTTTCCTCCTTGGTGAGTGCCGAACCTGCGGCTTCAAGGTAGCCCTTAGTGTAAATTTCAAACAGCTCTAGGCTAAAATGCACCTTGTCTAAGTCCTTTTCGTCCTCGCTTGCGGTGCTAGCCCCAAAGCGAATGGAATCACCATAATCGTTAAGAGCAAGCCCCGGCATAATTGTGTCAAGGTCGATAACACAAATCCCCTCGCCGCTTTTTTCGTCCATTAAAATGTTGTTCAGCTTGGTGTCATTGTGGGTGACTCGCAGTGGCAGCTCCCCTTTTTTTAGTTTGTCCGTCAAAAAGCTGCAATCCTTTTGGTGTGCAAGGGCAAAATCAATTTCGGGCTGCACGCTGGCTTTTCTACCTGCCTTGTTTTTCTTGATTGCCTCCTCCAAGTTTTTAAAGCGGTTTTCCGTATCGTGGAAAAGAGGAATACTCTCGAAAAGCGTGTCAGCAGGATAATTTTCCAAAAGACGCATAAAGTTGCCAAAGCTCTTTGCCGAGCTGTAGAAATGCTCGGGTTTTTCCACCTTTTGTAGGCAGATTGTATCCTCGATAAATACAAAGGCACGCCACACCCCACCGTGGGAGTCCAAAAAGCAGTTGTCCTTTGTCTTGGTGAGCACCACCGTCATGGTTTCACGCAGTGGGTCGCCACCATTTTTTTCGATAATTTTTTTTAGGTATTGGGTGACCCCCACAATGTTCGCCATAACCTCCTGTGGGTGCTTAAAAATTTGGGTGTTCAGCTTTTGCAGAATGAACCGCATTGGCTCTCCATCTGCCTGTTGAATGTACACCGCAAAGGTATCGTTGATGTGACCCTCGCCATAGCGAGCAGCCCCTACCACCTCGCCTCCAAAATCAAATGCTGCAAGTGCCTGTTCCAGCCCCTGTAATTTTTCCATAAATCAAAGCCCTCCGAAAGGCGTTATCGCCTGTTTGTATTTTTCGTGTCCCACGCCCTGCCTTAAATTTCATACCATTTGATTTCATTTGCGGCTAAATCCAGCTTAAAGGATGTGCCGTCACCCTTGTAAATTGTGGTGGACTGTGGCTCATAGGTGTTGTTTACCACGCAGTATTTCTTGTTTTTAACGTAGGCGTGTACCTCTACATTGAAGTTTTCCGAGTACCACTTACGCAGGTCTTTTTCTGTGTGGCTCGCCCACATAATGCTGCGGTACAGCAATCTTGAATTTTCAAAGCTATAGGGCAAGCCGCTGATGTACACCGCTCTGCCGTCGCCAAAATCGTTGACCGCAAGCTGCACCTCTTTATCTCTTTGAACCAAAATCTTTGTGCCCGCTAGTGCGTAAATGTTCTTTACACCCTCTCCAAAATCCACGGTTTTAGTGCAGTCCTCCAAGATAAAGTGAGGGTTTTCCTCCCAGTTATATTTATCATAATTTAAGGTAAAGCCGTTTTCCTTTTCTACCCCTAATACCCCTGCAAGCTGGAAAAACCTGCCCTGATGCTGACAAGCCGTTGGCTCGCCCACGCCGATAAAGCCGCCGCCATTGTATACAAACTCTTTTATCGCCGTGACAAGTGCCTCGTCCTTCCAATTTTCGCCGCCGCTGTGTGCGGTGTAGGCATCCCCCACATTGATGATAACGTCAATATCCTTTAGCATATTTGGGTTGCTTGTCACGTCCTCAAAGCTGATAAACCGCACATCAAAGGGAGCACCGGAAAGACTTTCGATTATCCCTGCATAGCTGTAATTTTGTTTTTGATACAGTGCATGGTGTACCATATGAGCACCCCAAGCACGCATTTTGCCCCAGCTGTTGAGCACCGCCACGGTTTTTACGCAGTGTGGGGTTGTGCCCTTAGCGTTGTCATAAAGGGTGCGAAATTCGTCACAGACGCTCTCCACATAGTCCACAAACTCCGGAAAATCGCAGGCTAATTTTAGGTAGCCGCCATAGCCTATACGGTCGATGGGCTTGCGTAAAATTGCCCTTCTCGCCGTGACCCAGTTCACCTTTGCTTCCTTTACAGGGTCGCCCCCCTCATGGAAGGTGTCGGGGAAAAAGTAGGGTAAAAACCGCCCCTCGGTGTACTTTACCCCCTTGATATCGCTGATTAAACGCAGTGTAGAGCCGTTGCCCACGCTGCCTACCACCGCATCAAGCCCTATCTCGGCAAACTCGTCCATAAATGGCTCGGTGCCTATCCAGTGGTCGCCTAAAAACATCATAGCCTCCTTGCCCTCTTGATGGGTTATGTCCACCATCTCCTTGGCAAGCTTGCACACCTCACGGCGCTGAAAGCTTTGAAAATCTTTAAATTCTTTGGAGGGAATACGATACTGATTGTTCATATACCCTTGGTCGATTATAAACTCCGGACGGAATTTATACCCCACCTCCTGTTCAAACTGCTGTAAAATATAGGGGCTGACCGAGGCGGAATACCCATACCAATCCACGAATTTTTCTCTCGCCTGCTCATCGAACAGCAGAGTAAATTGGTGAAAAAAGGTGGTGTAGCGAATGACATTTACATGGGGGTTGGCACGGCAGAATTTCCGCAGCCGCTCCATACTATAAGCGTGGGTTTTGGGCTGGCGAACGTCAAAGGTAATCTGCTTTTCAACATCCTTCCAATCGTTTACCACCGCATTGTACATATGCACAGGGTCCCACATTATGTAAGCTAAAAAGCTCACGGTGTACTCGTGGAATTGCTTTGGCTGTGTGAGCACCACCGCCCCCGATTTTTCATCGTAGTGCCAATGGTCTGTGGGTACTATCTGCCCTGTTGTGCGGTCGATAACCTCCCACCAGCGTTTTATATCGTCACGGGTGTTCACCTTTAGCATATCGGGGTACAGCCCTTGCATCAAAGTGATGGACAGGGTTTTATCCGTCGCCGTTTTAAAGCTTGTCATAATGTAGCACTGCTGAACCTCATCAAGGTTTGCCCGTGCCCAAGCGTTGTCTTTTCTTGTGGTGTAGTAGGTGGAATACACCTTTACATCCAGCGATTTAAGCTCCTCGGGATAGGCTGTGCCGTCACAGTCCCGTATGGCGTCCGCCCCCCAGCGTTTTACCAGTTCCAAGGTTTGGGGCACCACGTCAAGGTCGGTTGGTATGGTAACTCTGCCCATTGATTTTGTTTTTTCACTCATAGCTGTTCTCCGTTATTTATTTTGCTCATTGTAGAAGTATAGTAGCCCTAAAAGCCCTGCAAGCCCTATTGCCATTCTCCCCAGCCCACTGTAACCGGGGATGGTTCTCCCTGTTATCACAAGGACAAGGCAGAGGATAAACACCGCTAGGCAGATTAATTTTATTACGTTTTTATTCATCTTATCCATACTGTACCTAACCTTTCAAGCCGCCCAATGTCATACCCTGTGTAAGCTTTTTCTGCACACAGATGTACAATATCAAGGTTGGCAGCATAACCAGCACAAGCCCTGCGTACATCTGGCCATACTGTGCCGCCGCATTTTGTGCTTTCATTAAGTTCATAAGCCCCACAGGCAGGGTTTTGCTGCCCCTTGGGTCGGACATCAGGGTCATAGCTATTATGTATTCGTTCCAAAAGCTCAAGAAATTAAAGAGGATAACCGTTATAATACTGGGCTGTGCCATTGGGAATATGACCTTTGTCATGGTTTTAAAATAGCTTGCACCGTCTATGTATGCCGCCTCTTCAAACGCCTTTGGCAGGGTGACAAAATAGCCGGACAACAGATAGATAGTGAAAGGCAGTGCCGTGGCAGCGTAAACCACCGCCAGCACAAAGATATTGTTTAGGAAAAAGGAGCTGCCCCCCATGCTCTTTAAAAACTTGTCGCCGTCCACGAACATCAAGAAGATTGGCACTACAATGTAGTTTACGTTGATGAACAAGCCCCCCATAAACATGGTGTTGAGGAATTTTTTGCCTTTAAATTCAAAGCGGCTCAAAGCGTATGCCGCCGGCAGCGCCACTATGAGCAATATTACAAGTGCCATAGCTGTGGTCATAACACTGTTGAGCATAAATTCGCCCATTCTTGCCTTTGACCAAGCGTCGATAAAGTTTTGGAAATAAAAGCCCTCGGGCAGTGTCCACGGGTTGCCGTAAAATTCGCTGTTTTGCTTTATTGAGGACATAAAAACCCATGCCACCGGCACAATTATCACTATAGCGAAGGTGATAAGGGCAACATAGATAAAGGCTTTGTACAGTTTTTCTGTGGATATTTTTTCTTTTTTCATATGACCGCCCCTTTCTTAAAATTCAAGCGGCTCACGCTTTGTAATGAAGTTAACAACAGCGCTAAGACCGAATGAGAACAGGAACACGATAACGCCTACCGCCATTCCGTAACCATAGCTTGAGTTTGTGTAAGCCTGCTTGTACATATACCCTAGGAACACCTCAGAGGCACCGTCCGGCCCGCCGCTAGTCATAGCCGTAACAAACAAAAAGCTTAGATTGATACTGCTTATAATGAAAAACGTGAGGGTTGTCCTTATATTTGTCCATACAAGAGGTATGGTTATTGTAAAGAATTGATGTATTCTGCTTGCACCTTCAAGGTTTGCACACTCGTAAAGGCTTTCCGGAATACTCGCCATACTCGCCATATACATAACCATATAGTAGCCTATCGCCTGCCACACCATGGCTCCTGCTATGGCATAGATTACTATACTTTGGTTGCCCAGCCAGTAGATAGGCTCACCCGAATTTTTAAACAGGCTAATAATGCTGTTTAGCATACCATACCTTGGGTCATAAATTGCATTGAAGATAGCACTTATTATAACCACAGACAGGATGTTCGGTATGTAGAATATGACACGGAAAAAGTTTTGTCCCTTTAATTTTTCTCTGGACAAAATCGCTGCAAAAACCAGTGAAAATGCAAAGGTGATTATCGTCACCACTATTATAAGCAGGATGGTGTTTTGGAAGGACTGCAAAAACTTTTCATCCACCATCAATTTTTTGAAGTTGCCAAGGCCTACAAAGGTTTTATTTGCTGAATATCCCCCCCATTTGTAAAGGGACATTTTAAACACGTTAAACGTCGGTATTATCATAAATATAAAAAACAATATGGTAGCCGGCGCAATACATAAAAATGTAAATAGTCCTCTGCCCTTATGTTTATCCATAGTTAACCTCCTTATGTATTGTTTAGCTTTCATTCCAGCCAAGCAAGCTATTTTGAAAAGTATGGGTAAATTATCTGTATGCTATCCCTGTAATTAAAAATTAACGGTGAGCAGAAAATTCCACTCACCGTTAGTTTAGACCTCTATAAGTGAGGCTATTTCAATTTGAAAATTACTTCTTCAAAGCTGGACGCAGTGCGTCAAATGCTTTTACAAGGCCTGCTTTGTAGTCGTCTGCTTTCTTTGTGCCGTTAACTAGTGAGTCAACTGCTGCAAAAGCTGCGTCTGCAACGCTTACGCCTTCAACTGGCTCAGTTGTTGCGAAGGAGCCCATTGCGCCCATTGCGCCATTGTCATAAATGCTGTAGAACATTTTGTTGTCGCCTGTAAGGTTTGCTGCAAGACCTGTCATAGGCTGAACTGCTGGAACCTCTGTTGATGCGAACAATTTTGCTGCTTCGTCGGAGTACATAAATGCTACAAATTGTTTTGCTGCGTCTATGTTAGCTGCCTGTGCAGGAACCCACATTTGCTCAAGGAATGTGTAGGAGCACTGTGCGCCGCCCTTTTTAGCTGCTGGAAGTGGAGCAAAGCCCCATGTAAAGCCTTCTGCTCTCTTAGCATCCTTCATTTCGCCTACTACCCAAGTGCCGTTTGGCATAAAGATAGCTTTGTCGTCAAGGATAAGCTGTTGGTTCTTTTGGAAGTTTTCGTTGTTGCCGTTTGCTGGTACAGATTTCTCTGTGTAGGAAGCAAGCTTTGTGATAACGTCGATAACTTGTTTGCCCTCTTCTGTGTCCCAAACGCCCTCTTGGTAGGTTGTAACCTTATCAAGGAACTCTTGTCCGCCAACGGATTTGCATAGGCCATAGAACAATGCGTCAAAGTAACCGCTGTGTGGGTATGCAAACAATGCAATGCCTTCAGCTTTAGCTTTGTCGCCAAGTGCCCACATCTCGTCCCAAGTTGTTGGCAATTCCCAGCCCTTTGTTTTCAAAAGGTTAGAATCGTAGAACAAACCACATGGGCTGTAGAACATTGGTGCCATATACATTTTGCCATCACCGTAAGGGTTTGTGGCTGTAGAATCTGTGAAACCAGGGATTATTTTTTCGCTGACTTTTTTAGTTTCGCCAGGAACTGTCATGGACAAAACGTCTGTCAAATCTGTAAGAGCTTTGTCTTTTATCATTGTCTCTGTCAAAGCGGCTTTACGGCCAAGAGCCAACATAACAACGTCAGGGTAGTCGCCGGCTTTCATGCCTGCTCCGATAACGTCCTCAAGGTTTTTGTCGATTATAAACTCAACCTTGATGCCTGTTTGTTTTTCAAATGCTGCGATAACCTTTGTCCAGCCCTCTGTGCCATAAGCTGATTCAATAGCTGCAACCTTAACTGTCTGTGCTGGTGCTGCGGATGCGTCCGGTGTTGCTGCTGCGTCCGGTGCCGGTTTTGGGTCACCGCCGCAAGCGGTCAATGTTGTGGCAAGCAATGCTGTTGCCAGAACAAGGCTTATTAACTTTTTCATTATAATTCCTCCAAAAATAGTAAATTCGATGAGGCTCCTAACAAAGCCCCTATCCATTTCACTTGTAGTATATACGTTTTAATGACTATTGCCAATAATATTATTGCTGAAAGTTTTATATATATTGCTTTTTATTGTATCGTACAAAATTTCGGTGTTATCCCATACTACTTTTGTACAAAATCATGCAACTTTAAAACATATTACTACTTTTTAGACAAATTTTTCCTACAAAAGCTTTGTAACCCTTTTGTAATATATGCAGATTGTATAATTTTCATTTTTATTATATAATTATATTAAATATTATTAATTTTTAAAAGGGAGCTATGACCGCAGCCTTTAGCAATATTGCTAAAAGGAGGAGTTATAATGAGCAACAAGAGATATTACATACAGGATGTGCCCGACACGGCAAGTGAAGTTAAACTTTTATATGTTAGCACCTCTAAATATGAGGGGGATTGGCATTCCACAATGCACACCCATTATTTTTCCGAGCTTTTTTATGTGGTGAGCGGCAAGGGCAGCTTTATGGTGCAGGACGATGTGTTTGAAGTGGGGGCAGATGACATGGTTATTGTCAATCCCAACGTTGAGCACACCGAGCGCTCTGTCAACCAACATCCTTTGGAATATATCGTTTTGGGGGTGGACGGGCTGACCTTTTCCTTTGATCAGGGTAAAAACAGCAGCTACAGCAAGGACACCTATTCCAACCTGCGCAAGCCCTTGACTTTTTATCTCAGCACCATGATTGCCGAGATGGAAAGTAAGCCGGAAAACTATCAGATTTTGTGCCAAGATTTATTGGAAATTTTCCTCATTACCATCTCTCGCCATGCAAATTTAAGCTATTTCACCTCCTCGGGGTTAAAGGAGAGCAAGGAGATAGCCAGCGTAAAAAGATATCTTGAAACCAACTATAAGGAAAATGTTTCCTTGGACGAGCTTTCCGCCATCTGCCATCTAAACAAATATTACCTTGTACACAACTTTAAAAAGACCTATGGCATAACCCCTATAAATTTTCTTATTGAAAGACGGATTGAGGAGTGTAAATATCTTTTGGAGACTACCGATTATTCCCTGTCTCAAATCGCACAGATTGCAGGGTTTTCCTCCCTGTCCTATTTCTCTCAAAGCTTTAAAAAGATGGTAAAGCTTTCCCCAAATGATTATAGAAAAAAGACACGGTAGTATTTTGCCGTGTCTTTTTGTTTATTCAGAGCCTTTATTTTCTAGTTTTCGGGGTGTCCTTTGGATTTTTTTCGGGGTGTCTTTTTCTTTGTTCAGAACCTTTATTTTTAGTTTTCGGATGTCCTTTTATTTGTTTTTGCCGATTATCCGTGCCCTTAGTTTATCCGCACCAAGTTAATCTTGCCGCCCTGTAATTTTTCTACCTTTAGTATGTTGCCATTTTGAATGTCGCTGTCCTCGTTGAACAGCCCTGAAAACTGCGCCAAAAATTCCTCGTCAATGTCGAACAAGCACAGATAATCAAAGTTGTCATACAGCTCCTTTTCAAAGGTTTCGGCGGTGTAGAACTTTGTCCAGATGTCCCAATCCTCGTATCTTTTTCCGATGCTTGCCTCGTGGAGGGGAAAGGTTACCGGATCCATTTCATAGGTGAAGGTAAGGTGAGCAAGCCCTGTGTCCCTCTGTGATACAATGTACACGTTGACTAGCCCATCCTGTGCTAATGGCAGCAGCTGACGGGTTATGTCGGTAAATCGTCTGCGGATGTTTGCCGTCACCGCCGCCTGTGTGGGAGCGGTAGCGCAGGTTTTAAAAAAGGGCAGTATGCTAGGTGAGCCGAGGTTTATCACCAGTGCCAACGCCGCCGCCCAGCCCACAAGCTGAGCAGTCCATTTTTTGTAGGATATCTCACAGAGCAGCACTCCTATGAGCACCACCAGTGCCGCCACTAAAACCGGATTTAGATACCGTGAGATGGAGGCGAGTGCCAGCGCCTCCCCTTGGGAAAAGTAAAATAGATAGGACACCAGCACCGACAGTGTATAGAGAAATATGGCGAGCAAAAACGTCCCAACCGCCACTGTAAAGGTCTTTCGCTTTTCCTTTTTCATCATAAAAATTGCCGCCGCCGCCAATATGATAAGCAGTATAAACCATTCCATATAGCTGAATTTTATTATAAAGCCGTACACCCTGTCCGTGAATATATTGGTGAAAAACAGCTTTACCGTCTCCAGACGATAGGCAGGTGCTGTGCCGTTAAACAGCGCTATTATGCTGCCAAAATTCAAGTCGCTTGCCGTCCATCGCCGATTGACCCCGTACACATTTAAAAATGTTGACCAAGAAAACCGTGCAAGCACCGTTGCTCCTGTGATGATAATGGGGAGCAGGGCGGCTTTTTTAAGGTTCTTTTTTGCCGCTATTTCGCTTACCAAAATCACCAATATAACTATTATGCTAAACCCCACAGCGGCGGTTTTAGTAAGTGTCAGCACAAAGCAGCCCAAGGCAAGGGTTGCATATTTTGTGAAGTCCTCCTGTGCCAAAAAATAATATAACAGCAAAAACCCAAAGATGACCCCCATCCCCGAGTCTGCCAAAATGTAGGTATAAAACTTTAAAAACAAGGTGACGGGCAGCAGCAAAAGCACTGGAATTGCCATGATTTTAAAGGCGATATTCCCCTTTTTAAACCTAGTTATAGGCCATGTGAGCAGGCAAGCGTACATGATGGACTGGACAAACATTGATATGTCCTCTCGAAAGCCAAAGGGCATACATTCCATGGCGATGTACTGAAAAATCGAGACGGAGGGGGAGTATTCATTAAAGCTATGAGCAGGGTTTGCCAAGCAGTAGAGCATATCATTTTGGCACATTCCCTTTAGCGCCTTGCCCCAATGGGAAATTTCGTCCCATATTTCGTAGTATCTTCCACGGCACAGCCACCATAAAAACATTCCCAGTGCCACAATCACCCCAATGTCAAACACAATGGGCGCAATTTGAAGTTGCTTTTTTTTAAACAGGGTAACTACAATATATCCAACACTTGCAATACATATAATCACCGCCGCTAAAACACTTAATTTTAATAGGTTAAACAGGGAAAATATGTAGCCGTAAAGGATGGTTGCGAAAAAAAACAGCGGCACCGTCTCCAGCGGTCTTTTCTTGGTATAGATGCTCAGCGCCACTGTGGGTGGTAAAATAAACCCTAAAGTGAAAAATAAAGGCATGGATTTCTCCTTTTTTAATAGTGTGTAAAAAATAACATTTTAGCGTAAATATGTTGCAAACACTATTTTTTTGTGATATTATAAAAATAAGACTAACAAACAATTGATTTTTTTTATAACAAATAACAATGAAGTGGGTGTATCTATGAACTGTCAAGTACTAGAAAAAGCAGGCATAAATTATAACGAGGGTGTTCAGCGATTTTCCAATAACACGGCATTATATGAAAAGTTTTTGACTAAATTTGTTGCCGATGAAACCATGGACTCCTGTCGTAACGCCATCGCCAGCAAAGATTTTGATTCTATTTTAAAGACGGTGCACACCCTAAAGGGCGTGTCCGGAAACTTGAGCATGAATGTTTTATACAAGCGCTGCGCCATCATTGTAGAGGGAATACGTTCCGGAGATTCTCAGCGTTTAGATGATGTTTTTGAGCAATTTAATGATGTGGAACAGGCGTATACTTTGGTAATACAGGCACTCAAGGAGCAGTAGCTTTATGGGTTTTCCACCCCTTGTAAATCAAAGGCGGGGATGAAGCTTTCACTCGCAGCCTCGCCTTCCTGAACAAAGCCGTTTTTCACTCCTATACCGCAGGCAAAATCCACCACCTCATCATATTCATGACGGTTTAGTTTTCGGTTTATTTCCGGATAATTTTCCAGACCCTCACCAGGGGTGTACTGGCTCATAATGCTGATGAAAATTTTATCCTTATAGGTTTTATACAGATATTGTATTATTCTTTTGGCGTCTAGCTGATGGGTGGGAAGCACCAAAACCCGCACTATGACGCCCTTTTGAATGATGCCATTTTCGTCAAATGTACACTGCCCCACCTGCTGCACCATCTGCTCAATCGCACCCTTGGCATAGTCGCTGTAGCCCTTGGCGCCGGAATATCTTTGGGCTATCCTATCGTCAAAATATTTAAAGTCGGGCAGGTAAACGTCCACCGTGCCCTCTAGTTTTTTTATAGTTTCTTGGGTTTCATAGCCGCTTGTATTGTAGATTATAGGCAGCTTTAGCCCATTTTTTTTTGCCAATTTTACCGCCTCAATGATGGGCAGGGTAAAGTGGGTGGGTGTCACAAGGTTTATGTTCAGCGCCCCTTTTGCCCCCAGCTCTAAAAAAATTTCCGCCAGCCGCTCCACAGTCACCGTTTTGCCAAAGCCCCCATGGGAAATATCCTTGTTTTGGCAAAAGACGCATCTCATGTTGCAGCCGGAAAAGAACACCGTTCCGCTGCCCTTGTCCCCCGAAATACACGGCTCTTCCCAAAAGTGCAGTGCGGCACGAGCCACCCTTAATTCCTGTGTCATTGTGCAAAAACCAAGGTCGGTTTTTCTATTCACATCGCAGTGCCGTGGGCAGATATTACACAACATAGCCTTCTCTTTTCTTGGCAAATTGGGGATATCTACTGGGAGGCAAAGCCATGTGCCCCTTGTACTATCCGCAAATTAAAAATAGTTTTACGGCTAATATTGTACCATAAAAATCCCGATTTAACAATTGTTAATTCACATACGCCTTTGCTCTTTTGTGGGTGAGGGTATTTTTTATATCCTCATACACCTCCACCGCTTTAAAGCGAAGAGTGATTTTATCGGTGGCTATAAAGTCATCCGCCTTTTTTATCTCCTTGTCGCTAAACACCTCATTACACAATTCCGGATACATCACGCACCACCAATTTTTCCCCTGTGCCTTTCCAAGGCGTACAGTGAGAGCAGAATATTCCCCTTGCGGCAGGGTGAAGGTAGGGTAGGCGCCGGTGGAAAAATAAAAGGGTTCGATGGTGCATTTTGCAGTGTAACCGCTGCCCTCTCGTGCCAAAATTTTATTTACCTCACCTTGAATTTGTTGTAAATTTTGGGTTGTTTTTTCCACAGCGTCGTCAAAGCAGGTGGCATTTAGATACACAAAGGGGGAAAGCTGTAAAATTTCATCTCGCACCAGCAGCTTGGTGTCTTGATCCTCTTGCAGATTGGAATTTGCGATTATATGCAGGCGCAGAGTGTTTTTACATATCCTTTGCGCTGTGGTGTTAGCGTCCATAAAAATTGCAAAGGCGATGGTTAGCACAAGCCCCAGCAGCAGTGAAATTTCTTTTTTGTTCATAATAAGTACTCCTCTTTTTTGGTAAATTCTGTAATTTCTGTACTCTCATTATGGACAAGTTTTCGCCTTATATACTGGAAAATAAAATATGCACCCCAAAAGTGTCAACTCTTTCAGGTGCATATTAAACATCTGTTTTTTGTAAAATAAATTGCAGTGCCCATGAGCTTTTAAGCTCAGCGCCCCCGATTTTTAATTCCAGCGCATGGGCTTTTAACCTCAGCGCCCCCGATTTTTGACCTCAGTTATTCCTCTATCAGTCTTTCCACCATCGCCCACAATGCGGCGGCGGAATTAAAGTTTTGCGGCACAATCTCGGTGGCAGGTATCTCGATATCAAACTCCTCATTCAAACTGTTTATCGTCTGGATGATGTCAAAAGAATCAAAGATAGCCCCATCAATCAAGTTTGTGCAGGAGGAATAGTCCACCCCGTCCTTTATCTCTTGCAAAATTTCAATCACTTTTTCCATTTCAAATTCTCCTTAAATCAACTGTATTTTTATAAATTATAAACTGTTAAAGGTGTGGGTCTCTATGTAGTCCCTCACTAGCACACCACCGGTTTTTTCGCAGTATAGCACCACTCTCGGCATTTTTCGGCTTAAAAACAGGTAGATGCCCTCCGTCACCGAGTATGCGCCCATGTTGTAAAATGCGATTATATCCCCCATTTCAAGGCTTGCAAAGGGGAACTTGCGCACTATGACATCTGCCGTTGTGCACAGACTTCCGCAGATGGTATAGTCCTTTTTTCCTCCCTTGGCGGGTGGCTTTAGCTGCTGTATTTTAGGAATTTTCATTGCCAGTGTCTGTCCATAATAGCTGATATGGTTTATTCCGCCGTCAATTATGCAGTAATTTATGCCGTCATTTTCCTTGATATCTTCAACACGGCTGAGATAAATTCCACATTCTGCCGCAAAAAACCGCCCCATCTCTATGGTAAAATCGTACTTTGCTCCAAGCTCTGCCAGCCTTGGGGCAAGCTCCCTTATTGGCGCAAGGGTGTCGCTAAAATCGTCATTTTCAAAATATGGCACGGAAAAACCCGGCCCATACTCCAGCTTTTCCACAGAAAATTCCATTTTATCCCGCAAGCTGTCGCAGAAATTGTCAAGATAGGTAAGCTCCTTTTCAATTTCGCCGGTCTTTTTCTTTTGTGTGCCGGAAAAATAGTGCAGCCCCACCAACTTTACGCCCTTGTAGCCCTCTTTATTTTTCACTATATTTTTTATAGCCCGCTCGTCCATCCCAAACTGATTTCCGCTTGTGAGCCGCAGCAGCACCGAGAAGGTTTTATTTTGCTCTATAGCCGCCTCGTTTATCATGTCAAGATGCTTTATGCTTTCGGCTGTGTAGGTGCCTACTTGATTTTGCACCCCCTGCCACACGTCTTTTTTGGTTTTATTGACCCCTGAAAGCACCACCTTGTCCATGTCAATCCCAAGCCGCTGACAGATGGACAGCTCCCCGGGAGAGCAGACCTCCAAACGGCTGACAACTTCTGACATCGCCACCGCCAAAAATGGATTTGCCTTGACAGCGTAGCATAGCTGTACCTTTTTCCCCACTATTTTTTTTATCTCGCCCACCCGATGTGTCAGCTTGTCCGTGTCAAAAACATAGGTGGGAGTTCCATATTCTATGGCAATTTCCCTTAAAATATCCTTTGTCATCTTCCCTTAGCCTTTCGTTGCAAGATAATCTTGCTTTAATTTCGCCCTGTCAATCTTACCATTTTTAGTCATTGGCAAGGTGTCTAGCTTTACAAATACATTGGGGAGCATAAAGGCAGGCAGGGTGGTTTTTATGGCGGCGGTTATCTGTTTTTTATCCGCCCCTCCATCATAAAAAGCCAGTACTTTCTGTTTTTCCTCAAGATAGACACAGCAGGTGCGGTTTACCCCCTCCACCGAGTTTATGGCTGTTTCAATCTCTCCTAGCTCGATGCGATGCCCCATATGCTTTATCTGAAAATCTTTCCGTGTGACATAGTATAAATTGCCGTCCTCACCGTACCTTGCAAGGTCGCCTGTGCAGTATATCTGCTCGTTATAAAATTTGTTAAGTGGGTTTTGCACAAAAACCTTGTCTGTCTTTTCCCTGTCGCCAAAGTACCCAAGAGACAGCGCCGTGCCGCTGACGCAAATTTCTCCCAGCTCCCCCGATGCGGTAACCTGTTCCCCATTTTCACCTAACAAAAATACCTTTTCATTGGCAAAATTGACCCCCAAGGGCAACACCTCGCTGTCGGTAAACTCTCTGTCTAAAATATAGTACATACAGTTGCAGGTTATTTCGGTGGGGCCGTATAAATTCACATAGGTTGCATTGGGCAGTGCCTCACGCCACTTGTTTAGGTGTTTTATTGGCATGACCTCCCCTGAAAACATTATTTTTTTCAGGGTTTTTGGGGTCTTGTAGCTAAGCCCATTCATGGTGGTGACAAAGCATAGCGCCGACACCGCCCAGATAAGGGTAGTAGCTTTTTTTTCGCAGAGAAAATCCATAAGCTTAGTGGGAAAGGAAAAATATGACCGTGGTATAATCGCCACCGTCGCACCGGTTTTAAGCCCTGAATAGATGTCCTTGACCGACACGTCAAAATCAAAGGGGGCTTGGTTTGCGATGACATCCTCGCTTGTTATGCCAAAGGTTTCGGTGAAATTGTCGATAAAATCAATGGTGGAGCGGTGAGACACCACCACCCCCTTGGGTACGCCTGTAGAGCCGGAGGTAAATATTGCGTACAGTGGGTCGATGTCTATGGATTTTGTGCGTATTTGGGCAAGCTTTTTGGGGTTCTCCTCGGTTTTTGCCAGCTCTTCCAGCACCAAAATTTCCCCTTCAACGCCCAGCAGCCCCACCTGTGCACGATATTTTTCTTCGCAGATGACAACCGATGTGCCAAGGGTGGACAGTATGGCTTTAACCCTTGCCACAGGGTGCTTTGGGTCGATTAGCACATAAAAACAACCTGCGTAAACCGCCCCCAAAAAGCCGCACATCAAAAAGGCGGATTTTTCCCCATAAAATACAGCGGGGCTGCGTGGCGGCAGCTTTTGTGCAAGAGCTGTGCCCACCTGCCGTGCTGTTTTTTCTAACTTTTCAAAGGAAACCTCCTGCTCTATATCCGCAAAAGCAATTTTATCCCCACTGCTTTTGGCTGATTGCTCTAGGTAAGAAAGTACATTTATCATAATGGTGTGTGCTCCTTTTATCAGCGTTTAAATCATTTTGCGGGAAAATCCTTTATAACCAATGTGTCGCCCTCTATATAATAATAGAAATAAAAGGTGGGGCGCTCCAGAATTTTATCATAGATGCAGAATTTATAGCTTATATTCTCCTTGGGAAAATAATCTTCCCCATGGAACAAAATTCCATTTCCCTCCTTGTTGCTTGTGAGGGTAAGCCCTTTATAGCTAAATTCGTCCTTATATTCCGCTGTCTTTCCGCCCTCTGCCACCGTTATCTGCGGGGTGGTCGGGGAGATGCCGAGGCTGTCCAGTGCCTTTAAAAATTCCGGTGACACCGCCGCCCCATCCCTTGGGTTTATGTTGGCGATAACCACAGAATTTTCATCCGCCTTTAGATGTGCAAAGTAGTCGGTGACATTCTCCGTCACCTCCTCATTAACCTTTAACACCCTAAATACCTGCTGTGCGTCCTTGTCCAATTGTTTTGCATTTGGCTTGGGCTGTGTTACCAGCGCCCCATAATTTTCACTTACAAAGCTTGCCATATCCTCGCTTATTTTAAAGGCGCCCTTGTAATTTGTGTGCCCTCTGTCGGAAAAATCTGTGGCGTAGTCAAAGCCTATCCTCTGCCCGTCCCCCTCGCAGTAGTTTAAAAAGGGGATATTTTTCTCCTTGGCGTAGTCGCTAACCCATGCGAAAAGCTCTCGCTCGTCCAACCGAAATTGGTATGGCAGCATGGTAAATACCAGTTGAAAGCCCTCTTTTTTTGAAAGCTCCACTATCTTATCCAGATATTTTACCGCCGTGTCATAGGGCATTCTTGGCTGAACCGGTGAAAGAATATCCGCCATTTCTATCCTTGTCACGCCGTCCTGAATTCCATAGCCCTTTAGATAGCTGTACTCTTTGTGGGGGTTTTTAGTGAAATTTTCCTCGGAAAGACGTTTCCACGCCGTGTGAAACCGAATGGGGTTTAAAAAGTCTATTGGGTTTTTCAAATCTATGCCGCAATCCCCCACCGTCTGTGTCATCTCCAAAAAATTTAAAGAGGGGTCTATAGAAAAGCTGCTGCGATAATTGACCTCATCAATGCCCTTGGGCTGCTCTGCGCTGTTGCCGTACATAATTCCGTACATATCCAGCACCACAACCTTGGGGCTTTGAAACCTCAGCGCCTCCTTTATGTAGTGGTAGCTTATCCACATGGGCTGACCCCAAGAGTACACATTGTGGGCGTTTATCCCATAATCTTGCCAAAAAACCGCCGGTATCACACCACTGTTAACATGGCTTGACCCCACCGCTATCACATCTACAGTATTTTTTGGTTCGGAATAAAAGCTTGCCAAGGTGGTGTCCTTGTCACGGAACAGCTGCCCCATAGCAAAAATCAACCCCAGTGCCACAACCGCAAAGCTTGCAAGGTGTAAAAATTGTTTTTTATTCATTGTAAAATCCTTAAAATTGGAAATATATAAAGGGAACAGGGTCGTAGCCCGGCCCGTATGCCCCAAAAATCACTATCGACATTATCGCCCCAAGACAGATTGCCCATCTAATTGGCAGCTCTCGGCTTTTCACCCACTGCCGCATGGATTGTTTTCGGCTTGCCAGCGACACGCAAAACAGTATGCCAATGGCGATAAGCCCCACATAAAAATCTTGCCTGTCTATTCCTAATGTGAAGATAAACCCATCAAACAGTACCCATGGGTTCCACACCGTGAACATACTTTTCAGCATTGCCATAGCCTGTGCTACACCCTGACTGCGGAAGATAAGCTCCCCTATACACACTAAAGAAAAGGTTCGCAGCGTCTGGATTATATGCCAGCTTTGGGTGGTTCTATCAAGCCCTATCCTCTGTGAAGCTCTGTCAAAAATCGGCTCAAAGGTCATACCCAGCATGATTATTGTGCCGTGGTACAGCCCATATAAAATAAACTGTGCCCCCTCGCCGTGCCACAAGCCGCTGCAAAGCCACAGTGCAAAAAGTGATATGTAAGCAGGTATCCATCTGCCAAACCATCTGCCACAGTGGACATTTAAAAATTTTCCCAGCTTTGCCAAGGGCTTTGATAGTGTGACAGGGTAAAACACATAATCTCGCAGCCAAGTGCCCAAGGTTATGTGCCATCTGCGCCAAAATTCCCCGATGGATTTTGAGAAAAATGGGGTGTTAAAGTTTTCCGCAAGGTTTATTCCGAACAATTCGGACGCACCGAGAGCGATGTCCACGCCGCCGGAAAAATCCGCATAAAGCTGTATTGTGTACAGCACCACCACCATTGCAATTTCAAAGCCGCCATAGCTTTTGCTGTCTGCAAAAAGTGCCGCAACCACAGGCGCAAAGCGGTCGGCTATCACTAATTTTTTAAAATAGCCCCATAGCATACGCAAAAGCCCCAGCACGAATTTGTCATAATCGAAGCTGTGGCTGTCTATTAGCTGCCCTTGCAGCGTGTCAAAGCGGCTGATTGGCCCCTGTATAATCTGTGGGAAATATGTAGTGAAAAGCACAGTTTTCAAAAGGCTTTTTTGTGCTGTGACCTTTTTGTTGTACACATCAGATATGTAGCCGATTATCTGCAAGGTGTAAAATGAAATTCCCACGGGCATAATTAAATTTAGCTTGGGCAGCAAAGGCGTTGCCGCCTGTGCAAAGCTGTAAAACTTGAAAAACACAAGCCCACCCAGATTTAGCCCTAAAAATGCGGCAAATACCAGCCGTTTTTTAAAGCGATACTGCCTTTTAATTTCCGCCTTTTGCCCCTTGTCCAGCGTCTCTTTTTCTCTTTTTAGATGTTCCTTTTCCCTTGCGTTGAGCTTTTCCAGCACCTGTGCTGCAAGCCAAGTGGACACAGCGCTCGCCACTATAAAAACCACCCGACGTCTGCCTATTCCCATGTAAAAAGCAAGGCTCGCACCCAAGAGCACCAGCCACTGCATTTTTTTTGGCAAAAGATAATACGCAGCCACACAAAGGGCTAAAAAAACCACAAATTCCAGTGTTGTAAACAGCATATCTATTCCTTATTAACTTATATTGTTCATTAAAACTATTATATTATTTGCTTTTATACCTCTATGTTATTTGTTTTTGTACATCTCTTCATAGTATTTAAGATAGTCGCCATTTGTGATGTTTTCCATCCACGCCACATTGTCTAAATACCAGTCGATGGTGAGCACAATGCCCTGTTCAAAGGGAGTTTCGGGGTACCAGCCCAAATCATCCTTGATTTTTTGCGGGTCGATGCCATATCTTTTATCGTGGCCTTTTCTGTCCTCCACATATTTTATCAGCGTTTCATTTATGGCAGGGTCAACCTTTTCGCCCAATGCCTTGATGATGGTTTTTACAATGAAGATGTTAGGACGCTCGTTGTGTCCCCCCACGTTGTAAATTTCTCCCACCGCCCCATTTGAGCAGACCATATCTATCGCCTTGCAGTGATCCTCCACATACAGCCAGTCACGCACATTCATTCCGTCCCCATAAACAGGCAGGCTCTTGTGATTTTTGGCGTTGTTTATCATGAGAGGAATTAGCTTTTCCGGAAACTGATAGGGGCCATAGTTGTTGGAGCACCTTGTTATATTTACCGGCATTTTGTAGGTGTCGGAATAGGCACACACAAACATATCCGCCGCCGCCTTGGAGGCAGAGTAGGGCGAATGGGGGTCTATTGGGGTAGTCTCGGTAAAAAATCCTGTCTCCCCAAGGGAGCCGTAAACCTCGTCTGTGGAAACCTGTAGATATTTTGCCCCTGTCTTCCACTCGCCGCCCTTTTCCCAAGCGGTTTTGGCACAGGACAGCAGATTAACCGTACCCATAACATTGGTTTTTACGAAAATTTCCGGATTTGTTATACTGCGGTCAACGTGGCTTTCCGCCGCAAAGTTTATCACATAGTCAAAATCATAACGGCAAAACAGCTCCGTCACAAAATCCTTGTCGCAGATATCCCCTTGGACAAAGATGTGGCGAGTGTCCCCCTCGATGGACTTTAAATTTTCAAGATTGCCGGCATAGGTGAGCATATCAAGGTTTACAATTTGGATATCCTTGTGCTTTTTAAGCATATACAGCACAAAGTTTGAGCCGATAAAGCCGGCACCGCCTGTCACTAAATATTTTTTCATAAGTTACTCCATCTATTAAAAAATTTATTCTTGGTTTTCAAAATAGGCTTTAAGTGCCACCTTCCAGTTACGCATATCGTTGCCAACTGTGGCTTTCAGCATCATATTTTCAAGGCAGGAATATTCCGGACGCTTTGCCGCACGTTTAATTTCTCCTGTAGCACAGGGCAACACCTTGGCTTTGCCCCCCGACAGTGCCACAATTTCCTTGGCAAAATCGTACCATGAGCACTCGCCCTCCCCTGTGCAGTGGTAAATTCCATACTCGCAGGTGGGTGCAAGCTTTAGTATGTGGTGGGATAAATCCGCCGCATTGGTAGGGTTGCCCCTCTGGTCGTCCACCACCTTTAACTCGTCCTTTTCTTTGCCCGCCGCCGTGATGGTTTTTACAAAGTTTTTGCCGTTATAGCCATAGAGCCACGCTGTTCTCACCACAAAATATTTTGAACAAAACTGCTCCACAAAGGTTTCTCCTGCAAGCTTTGTCTTGCCATAAACCGATTGTGGTGCGGCTAAATCATACTCGCAAAAGGGCGTGCTGCCGCTGCCGCTGAAAACGTAATCGGTGGATATGTGTACCAGCTTTGCCCCCACCAGCTCGCAGGCTCTCGCAAGGTTTCTTGCCCCCATTGCGTTGACCTTAAACGCTTCCAGAGAATTTTCTTCGCAGCCGTCTACATTTGTATACGCAGCACAATTGATGCAGATATCCGGCACGTTTTCCGCAAAAAATGCACGGCAAGCAAGGTTGTCCGTTATGTCCAGCGTGTCGGCATCGTGGGCTAAAATTTCGGCGTTTTTCATAGATGCCGGCAATTCGCCTATCTCGGAATGTCCTCTTTTTAAATCCTTTATAATCTGTGTTGCCAACATACCGCTGGCTCCTGTAATCAAAATTCTCATCTGCTTTTCTCCTACCTTTTAATGTAATTATTGTTCTTGATTTTAGTATATTATGCGGCTTTCCGCCACCCTTTTAAGGTGTTCGCCGTAGGGTGATTTCCCATATTTTTTAGCACTCTCCAAGAGCTTTTCTCTGTCTATCCAGCCATTTCTGTAGGCTATCTCCTCAAGAGCGGAAATTTTTATGCTCTGGCGTTTTTCCACCGTCTGCACAAAGTTTGCCGCCTCCACCAGACTGTCCATTGTGCCTGTGTCAAGCCATGCAAACCCTCTGCCTAAAAGCTGAACGTCCAGTTTTCCCTCCTGCAAGTACATATCGTTAAGGGTGGTTATCTCCAGCTCCCCTCGGGCGCTTGGCAACACCTTACCTGCTTTTTCAACCACGTCCTTGCCATAAAAATACAGCCCTGTGATGGCGTAGTTGCTCTTTGGCTCCTGTGGTTTTTCCTCCACGGACAGCACCTTGCCATCCTCGGAAAACTCCACAATACCAAACCGCTGTGGGTCCTCCACATGGTAGCCAAACACTGTTGCCTTGCCATTTTCAGCATTTTGCACCGCCTCACTCAGCAGCTTGGAAAAGCCGTTGCCGTAAAAAATATTGTCTCCCAAAACCATAGCACAGCTTTCGCCATTTATAAACTCACTGCCTATTAAAAACGCCTGTGCCAACCCATCAGGGCTGGGCTGAACCTTGTAGGACAGGGAGATGCCAAACTGGCTGCCGTCCCCCAAAAGGTGCTCAAAGCGTGGTGTGTCCTCGGGCGTTGAGATGATTAAAATGTCCTTTATCCCTGCTAGCATAAGGGTGGAAAGAGGGTAATATATCATGGGTTTGTCGTACACCGGCAAAAGCTGTTTTGATGTGACCATTGTGAGAGGATAGAGCCGAGTGCCTGCTCCCCCTGCCAAAACTATACCTTTCATAAAAAAACCTCCGTTATTGTTTTAGAGTTTAAAACCCCATTTTTTAAAATATATAAACATTGACTTTACCTGCTGCATAAAGGGCTTAAAGCTTTGCGCTGTCGCCCTGTGCCAAAAGTGAACCACCGTGGCATCCGGATTGTAGAAAGCTTTTCCGTACCTTTTTGCCTCCATAGTTATATCCGCATCCTCAAAATAGAGGAAATACTGTGGGTCAAAGCCACCGATTTTTTTGAAAATTTCCGTGCGTATCACGAAAAAACACCCTGTGCAAAACTCCGTTTCAAAGCCCACATCCTGATCTTTATCCTTGGCAAGATAGGCGTCCTCCACCTTTTTAAAGATACCGAAATTAATTCTTCTCGAAACTAAAGACAGTAAGGTTGGGCGGCGCTTGGCGATGTACTGCACCGTGCCATCGGGGTGTAAAACCTTGGGACAGCAGATTGCCACATCTGGGTTTTCGTCCATAAAACGGCACATATTTTTTATGGTGTTGGCATTTATTAATATATCGGGGTTTATAACAAAGTGATATTTTGAATCTAGCTTATCCAGCACCATGTTGTTGCCCTTGCCAAAGCCGACATTCTCGGGCAAAATTATATAGCAGGGCTGTGGAAAAGCTTTTTTAAGCCCCTCACCAATTTTATCTGCGCTGGCATTATCCACCACAAAAAGCGAAAAATTTTGCCCTTGGGTGTTCTCCAAAATACTCCCCACTGTTTTGTGTGCGTCCTGTGGATTATTGTACACCACAATCCCCGCTGAAATATTGTAATCTTCCATAATGCCCCCATTTTAAATACTTATACTTATTTTACTATTTTTTTGTGAATATATCAAGCTATTAATGTTAATATGGAGCTTTGACATTCAAATATCTATATGTTAATATATTAATATAAATATTATATAGTATTCCGCTTGTACTAAACACTTCATTTTGTTAGGAGATTATTATGTTGCTAAAGGTGCTTCCACGTGTTTTAAAGGTTTACTCTAAGAATTTTCTGGGCATTTTTGCTGTAAGCATCGCTTTTTCCCTTCTGAGCTACGCCACTTCTATCCGATCATCGCCGATTTTATCTATATTGACGGTTTTGGTGACCGCCCCCTTTCAAGTCAGTATCATAAATTATTTTCTGTGTGCCTACCGCAACGAAAAGGCTCAATTTAAAGATTTGTTTCGTTTTTTTTCAAGCTGGCGGCTGTTTTTTTCCTCCATTCTTGTATGCCTTTTTCTGCATGGTTCAATGCTCGTCATGTTTATTCTTTTTCCCACAGGGGTCATACTTCTGGTGGGGGCTTTCCTATACCCTTGCCTAGACTTTGCCATCTATCTGTTTTGCTATGACACGGATGTAATTCCCTTTTACAGCTACCTTGGTTTAGCCTTGCATTACATGAGCGGAAACTTGCTTAAATTAATTTTATTTCATGTTATTGCCCTAGGAGTGCCCGGATTTGGATTGCTTTTTTGTGCCTCTTTTTTCCTATTTAACGCCTACGTGCCCATGGCACTTGCCCTCCCCTTTGCCCTTGTGCTTGTTATACTTTTCGTAGGATATGCAGACCTTGCCCGAGCAGGGCTCTACTGCGAGATTACCCCTGTGGATTTTTTGGCACCCAATGCCAAGGAAATTGCCCGTCTGGAGCAAGCGGAGATAGCCGCCAAAAAAGCGGCTACAGTAGATAACCCCACGTAACACCGCTAAACTTATATAACCCAACATAACATCGCTAAGATTAAATAGCCCCACATAACATCGCTAAAATATAGGAGTACTTTTATGGTTGATACAATATTACACCGTTCTTGGAAAGTTTTGCGTAAAAATTTGATTGCACTGATTTTTGTTTGCTACTTTCTGAATATATTCAACAATTTCTTTACCGCCATTGACAATATTGTACCCTTTGCAACCCTTGTTTTTCTTTCTCCTGTTAAGCTTGGGGTAAGGTACTGCTATGTGCGTGTTTATGACGGTCACTCGCTGGTATTTCGGGAATGTTATACCTTTTTCAAGGATATTCACAGGTTTTTAATGGCTATTGTTTTTTCCTGTCC
>JAVWUR010000019.1:0-28789 GCA_036667055.1 Oscillospiraceae bacterium | reverse complement strand
TCTCCGAGGATTGACGGAAAAAGCTTTGCCCCTCGCCGCTGTCAGCCCAAGCTTTTGGGTCAGCCCAAGCTTTTGGGTCGCCCAAGCTTTTGGATTAACCAAAGATTTTTGTTAGCCAAGCTTTTTATTCCCTGCTTTTGGGTTCGCCCGAACTTTTTTATAGTACATATCTACAACTATTAAAACGCCCCGAGACTTTTGCCTATCGCCAATGTTCAATCAAAGCTTGACATTGGGGACGGCGCAAAATCTCGAGGCGTTTTTTATTGTATCTTTTTTAAAATTTAATCTGGATGCGCTTTAAAATCCGTAGATATCTCCATATTTTTCGTCCAGATATTCAACGTAATGCTTTGCACTCAGCTCTTCTCCTGTGGCATTTTTCAAGATGTCCAAGGGCAGATAAACCTTTTGGTGCTTGTGAACATTTTCTCCCAGCCACTGTGTGACGGGCAGCAATTCGCCCTTTGCCATATTTTTAAAGATATCCGGATTTGACTTTAGCATACTGCTGCGTAACTGACCGTCTATCAAATTGCCTAAAGAGTAGCTTTGGAAAAAGCCCAGTGCACCCATAGACCACTGCATATCCTGCAAAACTCCCTCTTGTAGGGTTGTGGGGGTGACCCCTAAATATTCCTTTGATTTCACGTTCCACGCTTCGGGCAGGTCATGGACATCCAAGGAGCCATCCATAAGCTGTTTTTCCAATTCGTAACGCAAAATCGGGTGGAGACAGTAGGACAATTCGTCGGCGGCAAGGCGGCTGCAACCCGGATTTACACGGTTGACCATACGGTACATCTGCTCTGCATCCATACCTCTAAATTCCGGCAGTTCCTCCTGCAACATAGGGAAATACCACTGGGTAAACTCACGGCTCTTGCCGATAATATTTTCATAAAACCGTGATTGGGACTCGTGAAGTGAGCCGGGCCAGCCGGAACGCAGGTTGGTGTAGCACAGCTCTTGGGGCACACATTGCTGATAGATGGAGTGCCCTGCCTCGTGAATGGTGCTGAAAAAGCCCGAGGTAAAGTTGCTGTAATTGGTGCTAACTCTTGCGTCCGTTGCGGCTATAGGTGCGGCAAAGGGGTGCACCGTCTCGAAAAATCCGCCGCAGTTTACATTGTAGCCAAGGGCAATTGCCGCCTTTTGGCTTACCTTTGCAATGCCTGCCTTGTCCAGTGGTGCAAAGAGCAGTTTATCGTCAAAATCCTTGCCGGTTGCCTTTACCTTTTGGAGAATATCCACAATTCCGCTTCTTAAATCTACAAACAAGCGGTCGATATCCTTGACGGACAACCCTCTGTCCCAATCGTTTATAAACGCTTCCATAGGGTGTGCTGTGCCCAGCAATCTGCCCTTTTCTCTGGCTAGGTCAAAGGTTTCACGGAGCACCGGCTCAAAGATGGAAAAATCGTTTTTCTGGCGTGCCTCTATCCATTTTGATTTTCCGATGGAGGTTAATTCGGAAAAGCGGACTCTCCACGCCATTCCAAGCTTTTCGCCATCCTCCCTTTGCTTTTTTATCTCCCGTATAATCGCCGCATCCACATCATTGTCCGGCTTGTGGCTCTCGTAATAATCCAGCAATTCCACTGCTTCCTCGCTGGAATTAACTCGAGCACTCATCTTTGCAAGATAGCCGCTCAGCTTTGCCCTTGCCCCTTGACCGCCGGGGGGACAAAATGTCCCTGTGTCCCAGTGCAGCAGTGCCAAAAAGGAACCGCAATATGATATTTCCTCTGCCAATGCTCTCAGCCGTGTGTGCATTTCCTGTTGTTTATCCATAATTTCTCCTTGTCTCAGCCCTCACTTATGGCTGTTAAAATCCGTATATATCGCTGTATTTTTCATTCAAATAGTCCACATAGTGGGTGGCTGTCAATTCCTCCCCTGTGGCATCTCGCAGGATATCCAGTGGCAGTGCCACCTTTTGACGGCTGTGGATTTTTTCTCCCAGCCAAGCGGTTACCCCTGTAAAATCTCCCTTTTCCATAGCCTGTGGGAGGTTTGGATTTTCCTTTAGCATATGATATCGCAGCTGTCCGTCTATTATGTTCCCCAAGGGGTAGCTTTGGAAAAAGCCCAGTGCCCCAATTGCCCACTGCATGCCCCTCAACGCTCCCTCTTGAAGCTTGTCGGTGTGTGTCCCAAAATATTTTAATGTGTACTCGTTCCACGCTTCGGGCAGGTCGTGAACATCCAAGCTGCCATCCATCATCTGTTTTTCAATCTCATAGCACATCAAGGGTCTAAGACAGCCGGAAAGCTCCTCACTTGTGCGAGCTAAGCTTTGGGGCTGCACCCGATTTGCCATCTGGTATAGCTGACGTGCCGTCACGTCTTTGAACTGTGGCAACTCCTTTTGGACGATGGGCAAGCTCCACTTTGTAAATTCAAAGCTTTTGCCCACTATGTTTTCATAAAACAATGATTGAGATTCGTGTAACATTCCCGGCCAGCCACCACGGAGGTTTGTATAGCAAAGCTCTGGCGGCACACACTGCTGATAGATGGAATGTCCTGCCTCGTGGAGGGTGCTGTATATGCCGTTTGTATAGTTTGAAAAGTTTGTGCAGATGCGGGCGTCGGTTGGGGCAATAGGGGCAGCGTAGGGGTGAATTGTCTCGAAAAATCCGCCGCACTCCTCCTTGTACCCGATAGCCTTTGCCATTATTTGACCGCACCGTTTAAGTGCCGCTTTATCCATTGGTATCTGCAACAGCTCATCGTCAAAATCTTTTCCTGTACTGCGGATTTTTTCATATATATCCAGTATGCCTGCCTTTAATTCCACAAACAGCTTGTCCACGCTCTCCACCGTTATTCCACGATCCCAGTCGTTGATAAAGGCTTCCATTGGGTGGGTGCAGCCCAAGATTTTCCCTTTTTCTCTCGCCATATCAAAGGTTTCTCTCAAAACCGGCTCAAAGATGGAAAAATCGTTTTTGCTGCGTGCCTCCAGCCACTTTGATTTGCCTATGGAGGTAAGCTCGGAATATCTCACTCTCCACTGTGAGCCTAATTTTTCGTTTTCACTGTGGAGCTTTCGCAATTCACGGAGTATCGCCCCATCAATTTCATTGTCGGGGGAGTGGGAGGAGTAGTAATCTAAAATTTCCAGTGCCTCCTTGCCTGTGTTCAGCCGTGCTGTCATCTTGGCAAGGTAGCCGCTTAACTTTGCCCGAGCACCTTGACCACCGGGGGGACAAAATGTCCCCGTGTCCCAGTGTAAAAAAGCTAAAAATGAACCGCAGTAAGAAAGCTCTTGTGCTAAATCCAACAAGCGATTGTGCATTTCCTGTTGCTTATCCATAATTTTTACCCTCCGCAAAATTTATTGTGCAGTTTGTGCCTGCTGCTGTGCCAATAGCTCTGCTTGCTTTGCGTGTTTTTCCGCAAGCTCTTTGCGTATAGCCGGCATTCTTTTTTCGTATTTTCTATAGATTAACATAATGACAATGTTTATGCAGAAAACTGTTAGCGGTACAAATATAGCAACGCCGAACAGTCCGTTTTTAACCGATTCCGGCTGAACTGCCACCTTGGGGATGTAGCCGATTGCACTTAGCATAAATGCCACCAGTGAGCTGCCTATACCCGAGCCTAGCTTGGTGCCAAAGCTGTTTGCTGACATAACAAGTGCATCGTTTCTTGTTCCGCTTTTCCATTCGCCATAGTCGATACTGTCCATAAGCACCGGCACCATTAGTGAGGAGTATAAGCCTACGCCAAAGCCTGCAACCATCAAGCATCCAAGGTATACAGGGATAAATGCGTCCCGTGTAAAGAGTCTTATGCACAGACATACAACCGCTATGCAAAGCCCTGCCGCACAGCTTCTCGCTTTGCCAAGGTGCTTTGCGAAAACCTTTAGCAGTACAATGGCAAGGAAGGAGGAAACCATAGAGAACAAGCTTGCCACGCCCACTAGCTCCGGACGTCCTAGATAATATTTTACATAGTATACCAAGATGCCCTGTGTCAATGCAGAGGAGGTGCAGTACAGTAGTGTTGCACACAAAAGCAGTCTCCAAAGGTCATTTTGCAGTATGCCTTTAAGGGCAAGCTTAATTTCGCTTGAGGATTGCCCTGCGGCTTTTTCCAAACGAGGCTCCTGTGGGTCGTGACCCTTTGTTAGGAAGAATACAAACAGATAGGACATCGCTTGCAGTATGCCATAAACGCCAACCGTCACAGCAAAGCCCAGTTTTTCGTTGCCCTTGCCAATAGCTGTGATAAGAGGCATTGTCATAGATGAAATAAAGATGGCGGCGAACATTGAGATGAACGCACGGCTTTGGTTTAGCCCTACACGCTCCAGTGGGTCATCGGTTATGCGAGCTATCAAGGTGGTGTAGGATATGCCCGTTGCGGTGTATATCATGCCCTGACCTATGTATGTCACATATGCCCACACTAGCTTTGCGGTGTTGCCCATATCCGGTGCAAAGAAGGTGAGGAACAAAAACAGCCCTGCGGGTATTGCAAAGAAAAGCAGATAGGGGCGGCATTTTCCGTGTTTACTGTGGGTGCGGTCGATGACAAGACCCATCATAGGGTCATTTATTGCGTCCCAAATTCTGGCGACTAGTAAAAGTGTGCCTGCTGCTGCTGCGGAAATTCCCAAAATGTCGGTGTAGAAATACAACAGGAACATATTTAGGGTGATAACGCTGCACTGCTGGCCAAATTCTCCTATGCCATAAAAGGTTCGCAGGGAGCGTGGCAATGTGCTCTCTTGCCGTGGGGCGGATTTAGTTTTCTCTTTCATAATTTTTCCCTCTCTTTATTAAAATTTACTCGGGGGAACAGCGTTCCCTCGGGGTTTTACACAAGCTCGTTCATAACTTCCTTTAACACGTTAAACTTAAAATCGGGGGTATTTGCAGGTATAGCACAGCCCGGTGCAATGATTAATTTGTCTCCGGCTGCGGTGCGTGCTGTGTCAATTCTTTCCTTTAGGGTGGCTTTTAAGGTAGCTCTATCCCATGAAAGGAAATCCTTATTCTGTTCAATGCCGCCAACCAAAACCTTGTCTGTTTTGCTGCGTGCCTCGCTCATAGATACATTAGAGGAGATATCCTCCCAGTTTAGTGCCTGCACCGGATAGTTGTAAAACTTGTCCATCATAAGGTTTTTTGTGCCGTGAACGTGAACCATATTAAACCAAGTTTTATCCTTTAGGTAATCCAAAATCTGGCGGTCATACTTCTCTACAAAATGGGTGTGCTCCTCACAGGTCAAAAGGTCTGAGGAGGCAAACTGGTCTGCGAAAAACACTCCGTCCACACCTGCTTTTACCAGCTCGTCACAAAAAGCTATGGTTATGTCCGTCAATCGCTGCAAGGCTCTTTCGATAATCTCCGGATGGTTGCGTGCCTGTGCCACTATAATGCTCTGTCTAAAATATCCCCCTGTCATCTCTGCGGCGTTGGTAAAGGGGCTGAAAACCGTGGCGAGCACGGGAGTTTTGCCGTGGAATTTATCCACAATCTTTTTTGTCGCCTCAACTTCACGTTTCAAGGAGCCGTCTCTGCCGCTTATCATACGCAAACGGTCCCAATCGGTGATGTCATCAATGGGGTATTTCATCATTCTTGGGTGGGGAAATTCCGGACGTGCAGGCTGGATATTGCAATCGAAATCCTCTACAAAGTGAAACTGACCGTACATCATCTTGATAAAATCCCAGTCATTCGCCTCTTGAAACTCCTGCAATCTCCGTGGAAACTCAATGGGGTCGTGGTCAATCAAATTGCAATGTGCCCAAACCGCAGCACCGGGGCGGTCAATCTGTGACCCTTTAAGCATAGCATTTAAGCGTTCGTATCCGTTCATTTTTGTGTTATTCCTCCATTTATAAGTGATTTTTACATTATAGTAGCATATTGTATTTTACTTTGCAACCCATATAGTATAGGTTTAGCATTTCTCACAAGTTTGGCTAGACTTTTTTATATATTATACAATAAGCTACAAAAAAATCTCCTTTCTTTTAAGTGATTTTGCCTTTTTATAGGGTGTTGTCTTTGCCCTTTGCCCTATAAAACCGCCGCCGCTTATTTATTCCCACACAGTTTTGGTTAAAATGCAAAAAGAGTGTGCAAAAGGGGATAAAATGGGGAACATTTTTAGCACTAATTACAATTGCAAATTTGTGTGAATGATAGTAAAATTGTAAGTGAAAAGGGCAAATAACTATTGCTTGCCCTCTTTTTTTAATAAAAATCAATATAATTTGAGGGATATGGCCTCAGCGTCTCTACCGGAAAACCGTAAATTGTCCGACTATTGATAGAATACCTGCAAGGGGGAAATTGTTTTTTTCTTGCAGATGCCGACAGGACTGTTGGCGGCTTACCACAGGAGCAAAACTTTTAGGGCGGATATGCCCTTTCACCGTTTTTGCGTTTTTGGGGTTGCTTTTCTATTGCACTACGCAGAGACGGCTTTTTTAGCCTACCTCTGCGTTTTTTTGTTTTCAAACTTTATTTTTTTAAAGGAAAGGTGTTTATTATGAAAAAAATTGCTATTATTATGGGGAGCGACAGTGACTTGCCAATCGTAGAAAAGGCGGCAAAAAAGCTGGACGGCTTTGGCGTTGAGTGGGAAATGCACATTATGTCTGCCCACAGAACCCCTATGCAGGCTATGGAATTTGCCAAAAATGCAAAGGCGAACGGCTTTGGTGCTATCATTGCGGCGGCAGGCAAGGCGGCACATCTAGCCGGAGTTTTGGCGGCTCACACCACCCTTCCTGTCATTGGTATTCCAATAAAATCCTCCACCTTGGATGGTCTTGACGCTCTTTTAGCCACGGTGCAGATGCCTAGCGGTATTCCTGTTGCCACGGTGGCAATTGACGGTGCGGAAAATGCCGCTATTTTAGCGGTGCAGATTTTGGCGGTGAATGACGGTGCTTTGGCACAAAAGCTGGACAGCATGAAAGCCGATATGGCGGCGGCGGTTGTGGAAAAGGACAGAAAATTAAACGAGAGATAGTTTTAAAAAAATATAATGGTCTAGGCAGCATTTTGCACCACCTTTGGTGCTAATTTAAAATTGTTAATATTTTATAATATGGGAGATAAATATATGTCAAATTGCGACTGCGGAAAATTACACGAGGAGTGCGGCGTATTTGCCATTTCAAATGGCGGCAACGAGGAAATTGATGTTATAAGCGAAACCTACTACGCTTTGTATGCTTTGCAGCACCGTGGACAGGAGAGCTGCGGCATCTCTGTCAACGATTCCGGCGTGATACACACCTGGAAGGATGTGGGGCTGGTGCCGGAGGTTTTCACCGCCGAGCGTCTTGCCAAGCTGCCCCACGGCAAAAGTGCCATCGGCCATGTTCGGTACGCTCCCAACAGCCAAATCAGTGCTATAAATGCACAGCCATTAGTGGTAAAGCACGCAAAGGGAACGCTGGCACTAGCTCACAACGGCAACCTTGTAAACGCCACCGAGCTGCGTTTGGAGATGCAGCAAAAGGGAACATTTTTCCAGACCAGCAATGACACCGAGGTGATAGCCTATCTCATTGCCAGCCAGCGGCTCACCACTCCCTCCATTGAGGCGGCGGTGGAAAGTGCTATGGAAAAGATGGAAGGCTCTTACTCCTTTGTGGTTATGTCCCCACAAAAAATCATTGCGGCGAGAGACCCTCACGGATTTCGTCCACTGTGCATCGGCAAACTAAAGGATGGCGGCTACATTTTTTCCAGTGAAACCTGTGCCCTTGACGCTGTGGGAGCTGAATATATCCGTGATGTAAAAGCCGGAGAAATTGTTATGATATATAACAACGAGCTTATCACCTATAAAGAGGGCAGTGGTGTTTCCAACGGGCTTTGCGTTTTTGAATTTATCTATTTTGCCCGTCCTGACAGTGTGATTGAGGGGGCATCCGTCCATATGGCGAGAAAACGTGCAGGAGCATTTTTAGCAAAAAGCCACCCTACCCCGGCAGATGTTGTCATCGGCGTGCCCGATTCCGGTTTAGATGCGGCACAGGGGTACGCTTTGGAAAGCGGAATACCCTATGGCGTGGGGCTTTTAAAGAACCGCTACATCGGCAGAACCTTTATACAGCCCTTGCAGTCTCAAAGAGAAAATTCCGTGAGGATAAAGCTGAATGCCATCGCCGAGACGGTGAGAGGAAAACGGGTTATCATGGTGGACGACAGCATTGTCCGTGGCACTACCAGTGCTCGAATTGTGCGTTTGCTCCGTGAGGCTGGTGCAACAGAGGTGCATATGCGAGTTTCCTCACCTCCCTTTATAAATTCCTGCTATTTCGGCACGGACATTGGCAACATAAAAGACCTTATCGCCTGCCGTATGCCCATTGAGGACATCGCCGACGAAATTGGCGTGGACTCCCTTGGGTTTCTATCCTTGGAGGACACGGAAAAAATTGCTTTTGGAGAAAAGAGAAGCTTTTGTACCGGCTGTTTCAGCGGAAAATATCCTATCTGCATAGACAAGGTACACTCCGTTGACAAGTTTGAGCAGAAGATAAAATAGCGTTATATACAAGAATTATATTATATAAATAACTATACATTATAGCCACAAATGGGCGGTGTGGGCTGCCCCTACAGGATATTCATTAATACGAGGTGAAATTATGTCTAACTTTACAGAGAGCTACAAGGCGGCAGGCGTTGATGTCACAGCAGGGTACAAGGCGGTGGAGCTTATGAAAGCCAGCGTGCAAAAGACCCTTTCAAAATCTGTTTTAAATGGTCTTGGCGGCTTTGGCGGAATGTTTGAGATGGATTTAAAGGGTATACAAAACCCTGTTTTAGTGTCGGGCACCGACGGTGTTGGCACTAAATTAAAGATGGCGTTTTTGATGGACAAGCATGACACTGTGGGTATCGACTGTGTGGCAATGTGTGTCAATGACATTGTGTGCTGCGGTGCAAGACCCTTGTTCTTTTTGGACTATGTGGCGGTGGGTAAAAACTACCCCGAAAAGGTAGCCACCATTGTCAGCGGCGTGGCAAAGGGCTGTCTTGAGTCCGATTGCAGCCTTATCGGTGGGGAAACTGCGGAGATGCCCGGTTTTTATCCTGTGGACGAGTACGACCTTGCCGGCTTTGCGGTGGGTGTTGTGGATAAATCAAAAATCTTGGACAGCAACAATGTAGCGACAGGGGATGTGATGATAGCTTTGCCCTCTAGCGGAGTACATTCCAACGGTTTTTCACTGGTGAGGAAAATTTTCAACGTGGAAAGTGCCGACCTTTCCGTATACATTGAAAGCTTGGGTGCTTGTCTTGGGGAAACCCTTTTGACCCCCACAAAGCTATATGTAAAGCCAGCTCTTGCGGTGCTGGACAAGGTGGGGGTAAAGAGCATTGCACACATTACAGGCGGCGGCTTTTTTGAGAATATTCCAAGAGCCTTGCCCGAGGGAAAACGTGCGGTGATAAAACAGAGCGATGTTAGGGTGCTGCCCATCTTCGACCTGCTGCGTACCACCGGCAAAATCCCCACTGACCATATGTTCTCCACCTTTAATATGGGTGTGGGAATGGTTATGGTGGTGTCCCCCGAGGATGTGGAAAAGACCCTTGAAATACTAAAGGAAAACGGCGAAAACGCATATGTTTTAGGTGGAATAATCGACGGAGAAAAGGGTGTTGAATTATGCTAAAGGTTGCGGTTTTAGTGTCGGGCGGCGGCACAAATTTACAGGCGATTATTGACGCTATCGCCGCCGGCACTATAAAGGATGCACAAATTTCTGTTGTCATTTCAAACTTTGAGGACGTTTACGCCTTGGAGCGAGCAAAAAATGCCGGTATTAAAACACAGGTTGTCTCGAAAAAGGGCTGCTGTATCGGCTCGGATTGGGAATTTCGTTTAGCACAGGCGATAAAGGAAAGCGGAGCACAGCTTATAGTTTTGGCAGGCTTTATGTCCATTTTAAGCGAGGACTTTGTGAAAAAGTTTGAGGGGAAAATCATCAATGTTCACCCCTCCTTGATACCCTCCTTTTGCGGCGAGGGGTTCTACGGCTTAAAAGTGCACGAGGCGGCACTAAAAAAGGGTGTTAAGGTCACAGGAGCCACGGTGCATTATGTTAACAGCGAGGTGGACGGCGGAGAAATTATACTGCAAAAGGCGGTGGAGGTGCGCAAGGGCGACACCCCCCAGGCACTGCAAAAGCGAGTTATGGAGCAGGCGGAATGGGTTATACTGCCACAGGCGATACAGCTTATCGCCGAAAAAGAGCAGGCGGCGGCATATATGGAAAACACCTCCTGCAAGCTTTGGAACTAGATGCACAATGGAAAAGAGGAATTTATTATGATTAATTTAGCCAGCTATTTAAGAACAAAGGCATACCCCGGCAGAGGGCTTGCAGTGGGTAATATCGACGATAATATCGTCATTGTCTATTTTATTATGGGTAGGAGCACCAACAGCAGAAATCGTGTTTTTGTGGAAACCTCGGACGGAATAAAAACCATGGCGTTTGACGAGAGCAAGATGCTTGACCCCTCCCTTATCATCTACAACCCTGTTCGCACCTTTAGGGACAGCACCATTGTGACAAATGGCGACCAAACCGATACGGTTTATAACTATCTTGCTAAAGGGGATAGCTTTGAAAATGCTTTGAGAACCAGAATGTTCGAGCCGGACGCACCAAACTTTACCCCGAGAATTTCCGCAATTGTGGAAAAAGACGGCACCTTTAAAATGTCCATTATAAAAAGTGACGATGGAGACAGCGAGCAGTGCAGCCGATATTTTTATGAGTACGGCGTACCTATGAACGGCACCGGTCGGCTTTTGCACACCTATGAGGACAACGGCAACCCCTTGCCCTCCTTTATGGGCGAGCCTCGGAAGATTGTGTTTAGCGGAGATATCGACACCTTGACGGACACCATATGGGCAAATTTAAACCCTGAAAACCGTGTTTCATTGTACGTAAAATACATCCCTCGCACCCCAGGTATGGAAGAGGTTAGAATAGTAAATAAAAACAGATAATAGCTGTTAAACAATACCCATTTAAACGGGCATATATGCTTTGAGTCTTACGCTCAAAAGGAGTTTTTAATGAAAGAGCTTGAATTAAAATATGGCTGCAACCCCAATCAGAAACCCTCAAAAATTTTTATGAAGGAGGGGGAATTGCCCATTGAAGTGTTAAATGGCAAGCCGGGGTACATAAATTTTCTTGATGCACTCAACGGCTGGCAGCTTGTAAAGGAATTAAAGGACGCCACCGGCCTTGCCGCCGCAGCCTCCTTTAAGCACGTCAGCCCAGCAGGGGCGGCGGTAGCGTGTGAGCTTTCCCCCACAATGAAAAAGATTTATTTTGTGGAGGGGATGGAGCTTTCACCCCTTGCCTGTGCCTATGCACGAGCCAGAGGAGCAGACAGGATGTCCTCCTTTGGGGATTTTATCTCCCTGTCCGATGTGTGTGACGAACAGACTGCTCGCATTATTGCACGAGAGGTTTCCGACGGTGTTATCGCACCGGGGTACACCCCAAAGGCATTGGAAATTTTAAAGGCGAAACGCAAGGGCGGCTATAATGTTATCAAGATTGATGAAAACTATCGCCCCAACCCCATAGAGCAAAAGGACGTTTTTGGCGTGACTTTTCAGCAGGGGAGAAACGAGTTAAAGATAGACAAAAGCTCCTTTGACAACCGTGTCACCCAAAATAAAGAGCTGCCCCCAGAGGCGGCTCGTGACCTTGCGGTAGCTATGATAACCCTTAAATACACCCAGTCAAATTCCGTTTGCTATGTTAAGGGCGGTCAGACCATAGGCGTTGGAGCAGGGCAGCAGTCTCGTATACACTGCACTCGTCTTGCCGGAAACAAGGCGGATGTGTGGTGGCTGCGTCAGCACGAAAAGGTGCTTAACTTAAAATTTGTAGCGAATTTAAGCCGTGCCAACCGAGACAATGCCATTGACGTTTACATTTCAAATGAGTATGAGGATGTTTTGGCTGATGGGGTCTGGCAGACGATTTTTGAAGAAAAGCCCACGGTTTTCTCCCAGCAGGAAAAAGCGGAATGGCTATCCCAACTAGATGGCGTTTGCCTTGGCTCTGATGCGTTTTTCCCCTTTGGCGACAACATTGAAAGAGCACATAAGAGCGGCGTAAAATATATTGCACAGCCCGGCGGAAGCATCCGTGACGACAATGTTATATCCGTTGCAGACAAATATAATATGGTGATGGCGTTTACCGGAATACGCTTGTTCCACCACTAACAGCCCCTCATTTTTGGGGCTGTGCCCCTATGTAAAAATATTTAGGAGAATTTTATGAAAATTTTGGTTGTAGGCGGCGGTGGGCGAGAGCACGCTACCGTAAAAAGCCTTTTAGCCCCCGACAGAACAATTTTTTGTGCTCCCGGAAACGCCGGTATCGCCACCCTTGCCACCTGTGTGGACATCAAGACCAATGATATTTCCGGCATTGTGGATTTTGCAAAAAAAGAGGGTATCGACCTTGCTATCGTCAGCCAAGACGAGCCGCTGGTGCTGGGGATGGTGGACGCACTGGAAGATGCAGGTATTCGTGCCTTTGGCCCTAACAAGGCAGCCGCAATCATCGAGGGCAGCAAGGCTTTTTCCAAAGATTTGATGAAAAAATATGGTATTCCAACGGCGGCTTACGAAAAGTTTACCCAAAGTGATTTAGCCATAGAATATCTTGAAAAGCAAAACAAATATCCCACTGTGATTAAAGCCAGTGGACTTGCCCTTGGAAAAGGGGTAATTATCGCTGAGGATTTTAGTGCCGCAAAGCAGGCGGTGGTTGAGATGCTGGACGGCGGAAAATTCGGAGACAGCTCCAGTGAAATTATCATTGAAGAATTTATGACGGGCACGGAGGTTTCGGTGCTCGCTTTTACCGACGGCAACTGCGTAAAGCCTATGATAAGTGCCAAGGATCACAAGCGTGCTTTGGACGGTGACAAGGGGCTAAACACAGGCGGAATGGGGGTTATTGCACCTAATGCCGCCTATACCAAGGATGTAGAGCAGGTGTCTATGGAGAAGATTTTCCTGCCTACCATCAAGGCTATGAACAGCGAGGGACGCACCTTTAAGGGGGTTTTGTACTTTGGGCTGATTATAACCGACGAGGGGCCAAAGGTTATCGAGTACAACTGTCGCCTTGGTGACCCCGAGGCACAGGTTTGTCTGTCTTTGTTGCAGACGGATTTGCTCACCATTATGGAGGCGGTAATAGACGGCACCTTGGACAAAATAGAGGTGGAAAACAAGGCAGGAGCAGGGATTATCGTTATGCTGTGCTCGGGTGGATATCCCGAAAGCTACCAAAAGGGCAAGGAGATTTTTGGGCTTGACAGCGAGGGACAAAGCGACAAGTTTTATTATGTTTTCCACAGCGGAACGGCAAAAAAGGACGGGAAATTCCTGTCAAACGGCGGACGAGTTTTAGGGCTTTGTGCTCTTGGGGAAAATCTTTGTGATGTACAGGAAAAGGTGTACTCTCAAATGGGTACTGTCAATTTTGAAAACAGCTTTTATCGACAAGATATAGGGGGAAAAAGATAATGGTATATCGTGTTTACGTCTCTAAAAAAGAGGGCTACAACAACGAGGACAAGAGCGTACAAAGCGACCTTCGCACAAACCTTGGAATAGACAGCGTTAAAAAGGTGAAAATTTACAACCGCTACGATGTGGAAAACATTGACAAGGATGTATTTGACCGCTGTGTCAACAGCATTTTTTCCGAAATGCAGGTGGATGATGTGGCGAAAAGCATAAAGCTTACCGACCGCACCTTTGCCACCGAGCTTTTGCCCGGTCAATTTGACCAACGTGCAGACAGTGCCGAGCAGTGCGTTCAGTTTGTCACCTCGGGCACTCGCCCCACGGTAAAATATGCACGAGTGATAAAGCTTACAGGGGATATTTCTGATGCTGAATATGAAAAAATCAAGGAATATCTTGTAAACCCAGTGGAAAGCCGTCTTGCCTCTTTGGACAAGCCCGAGACACTGGACACGGTACAGCCTACCCCAGAGAAAACCCCGATTTTAAAGGGCTTTACCGCAATGTCTCAAAAGGATTTTGATGGTTTTATCGAGGAATACAGCCTTGCTATGGATGGGGATGACCTAGCTTTTTGTATAGATTATTTTAAAAACACCGAAAAGCGTGACCCCACCTTAACCGAATTAAAGATGATTGACACCTACTGGTCTGACCACTGCCGCCACACCACCTTTATGACACAGCTTACGGATATTGTCATTGAGGACGAGAACGTGAAGGAGAGCTGGGACAGATATCTTGAGGTTAAAAACGAGCTTTACCCACAGGGCAACCGCCCTGTGACCCTCATGGATTTAGCCACCATCGGGGCAAAATACCTAAAGCGTACCGGCAAGCTGAAAAACCTTGACGAGAGCGAGGAAATCAACGCTTGCAGTGTTAAGATAGACGTTACCATAGACGGCGAAAAGGAAAAATGGCTCTTGATGTTCAAGAATGAAACCCACAACCACCCTACGGAAATCGAGCCTTTCGGCGGTGCTGCCACCTGTTTAGGGGGAGCAATCCGTGACCCACTTTCCGGCAGAAGCTATGTGTATCAGGCCATGCGTCTCACGGGTGCTGCCGACCCTACAGTTGCGGTGAGCCAAACTATTAAAGGCAAGCTGCCCCAGATAAAAATTTGCCGCAGTGCTGCTGCGGGATACGCCTCCTATGGCAACCAAATAGGGCTTGCGGCAGGGCACATTGCAGAAATTTATCACCCCGGATTTGTGGCAAAACGCCTTGAGTGCGGTGCGGTTGTAGGAGCAGTGCGAGCCAAAAGCGTGGTGCGTCATGAGCCTAAATGCGGTGACGTGGTAATCCTTTTAGGGGGTGCTACCGGCCGTGACGGCTGTGGCGGTGCAACCGGTTCTTCCAAAGCACACGATGTGTCCTCCATCTCCACCTGCGGTGCACAGGTGCAAAAGGGCAATGCTCCCGAGGAGCGTAAAATTCAGCGATTATTCCGTGACGGCGAGGTCACAAAGATGATAAAACGCTGCAACGATTTTGGTGCCGGCGGTGTTTCTGTCGCCATAGGCGAGCTGGCAGACAGCCTGCTTATCGACCTTGATGTTGTGCCGAAAAAATATGACGGCTTGACAGGCACCGAGCTTGCCATCAGCGAAAGCCAAGAGAGAATGGCGGTAGTGGTTAGTGCAAGAAACGCAGCTAAATTTATAAAGGCGGCAGAAAAAGAAAATCTATCCGCTGTTTTGGTGGCAAAGGTCACCGATTCCGGACGTTTGGAGATGGTTTGCGAGGGGGACAAGATTGTCAGCTTGCAAAGAACCTTTTTAAACAGTGCGGGAGCTGCAAAGCACTGCACCGCCTCCATTGAAAAACAAAATTTAGCCCCACAAGCGTTTGAAGGTGATGTGTACGAGAGATGGGAGGAGATGATATCCTCACTTAACGTGTGCTCACAGCGTGGGCTTGTTGAGCGGTTTGACTCCACGGTGGGTGGCGGCACGGTGCTGATGCCCTTTGGTGGAAAACGTCAGCTAACCCCATCTCAAGCCATGGCGGCAGTTATCAACAGTGAAAAGGGCGAGGTTAAAACCGCCTCGATAATGGCGTACGGCTTTGACCCATATCTTGCTCAGCAAAGCCCCTATTACGGTGCTTACTATGGGGTTGTTTCCTCTGTGGCAAAGCTTGTTGCGGCAGGCGGCGATATGCAAAAGGCGTGGTTTTCCTTCCAAGAATATTTTGAAAAGCTGGGGAAAGACCCTACACGCTGGGGCAAACCCTTGGCGGCACTTTTGGGTGCTTTTCAGGCACAGCTTGATTTTGGCATAGGGGCAATCGGCGGCAAGGACAGTATGTCCGGCTCCTTTGAAGATATCAGCGTGCCACCCTCATTAATCTCCTTTGTGTGCGGTGTGAGCGAAACGGACAATATTATATCCACTGAATTTAAAAAGACAAACTCCAACATTTATTTTATCCAGCCCCAAAAGGACGCAAATGGGCTATACAACAAGGACAGCCTTGTTAAAACCTACAAGGCTTTGGAAAAGGCTATCAAGGAAAAACGCATCCTCGCCGCTTGGGCGGTGGGTATGGGCGGTGTGGCGGAGGCGGTGACCAAAATGTCTTTTGGAAACCAAATCGGCGTTAAATTGGATTCAAAGCTCACCCCCGAGGAGCTGTTTTGTAAAAATTACGGTGCCTTTGTGGTGGAGACGGATGGCATACTGCGGTTTGGCAAAAAAATCGGTGTGACGACAGAAAAATACGCCATCATCTACAACCGCAAGCACCTAAAGCCCGAAAAGCTGGAAAAGCTGTGGGAGGGCAAGCTGGAGGGGGTATACCCCACAAAAACCCCTTTACAGTCAGCGGCTAAAATAGAAAATATACAGTATAACTTTGATGGAAAACGTCCATCACCTATCATTAAAACCGCCGCACCAAGGGTGCTTATCCCTGTTTTTCCGGGGACAAACTGCGAGTATGATGTGGCGAGAGCCTTTGAGCGTGCCGGAGCAAAAACGGAAATTTTTGTGGTGAAAAACCGCAAGCCCAGCGAGGTTTTGGAGAGTGCCAAGGCTTTAGCACAGCTTATTAAAGGGGCTAATATTGTGGCTTTGCCCGGCGGATTTTCCGGCGGTGATGAGCCGGACGGCAGTGCAAAGTTCATCATTTCTCTGCTGCGTAACCCTATGGTTGCCGCAGAGATACAGGAGCTTTTAGAGGCTCGTGACGGCTTGATGTGCGGCATCTGCAACGGTTTTCAAGCGTTAGTGAAGCTGGGGCTTGTGCCTTACGGCAAGATTGTGGAGCCGTCGGTGGAGATACCCACCTTGACTTTTAACTCCATAGCACGTCACCAGTCACGTTTGACTCATTTCCGTGTTGCCTCCAACAAATCCCCTTGGCTTATGCACTATAATGTCAACGATTGTGCCACGGCGGCAACCAGCCACGGAGAGGGGCGGTTTATCGCAAGCCCCGAGGTGCTGAAATCTATGATTGAAAATGGACAGATTGCCACACAGTATGTGGATTTATCGGGCAATGCAACCAGCGATATACTCTTTAACCCCAACAACTCCGCCTTGGCAATAGAGGGGATAACCAGCCCTGACGGCAGGGTGTTTGGCAAGATGTGCCATGACGAGAGATGGTCAAAGGAAAACTATAAAAACGTGCCAAACTCCAAGGCACTGGACATCTTTAAAGGTGCAGTGGACTATTTTAAATAGGGGAGCCGCACCCAAGAGTAACGGCTAAAATTTAATATTGACAAACAGAGAAAACCCAGAGCTTTAAGTAAAATTAAGGCTCTGGTTTTTTTGTTGTTTATGAGCTTGATTCTGGGTAGTGTGTAGTACTACTGGTGACATCGTATACATAATTAAGGTTGTAGTCCCCTGTAATTTCGGGGTAGTGTATAGTTTGAAGGGAGAGTATAATGAAGTAGTCGCAGTTGTAGTCCCCTGTAATTTCGGGGTAGTGTATAGTAGGGGTGGATTTTTGCCCCTATTTGGCTTGCTTTAACTGCAAAAGCTCTTCTATAATTGGTATCAGCTGCTCATCAAAAAGCGGTATCTTTGCCTTTAACATTTTTCCTTTTAACTCTATTCCAGGCTTTGTTACTATTAGTTCATATACCGGTATACCGGCACTTTCAATTTTCTTTGCCTCCAACACTCCTGTGTTAAGGGTTGCCCTTTGGTACAGCTCTTTCCACTGTTTCTCTTTTCCCCACTCACCCTTAGTAGGTGTGTTAAATTTCAACAGCTTTTTTTGTTTTCCATTTTCATAGCCTTGCTGTATATGAAAATGCTCCAAGATGCTTATCAGTTTTGGAAAAACGCTGTTTCTAAGCCGTGGCGAATAGCTGAACATACTGTAAAAATAATTATAATACTCCAGCAATGAGTGCTGCCTATAGTCGGTGCGAAAATATTCCCAATGGGCAATTTGGTTACGCACCTTCATACGGAAATCATTCTTCCCAAGCTTTTTGTTTTCTAAAATCAGGCTTTCCAGCAGCTCACCATATTTCTGTGATTTATCCTTTTCTTCTCTTAGCTTTTCCGACAAGGATTTGTTTGTGCTAGGGTCATAGATAAAGATGCTTTTTACCTTTTTAACTGTTGGCTGTCCCTCCAGCAAATAGCATATGCCCAGAGAAGCGTACTCTAAATCTCTCTCCCACATATAGCACCAGCACACCAAGGTGGTGTACAGCTCTATTAAAATATCCTCCAGCATTTGCACCGTGTACAGCTCCACTTGGTTTTGCAAAAAGTTGTACTCTGCCTTTTTCTTTTGCTCCATTGGTGTCAAGGCTTTTACGTCATTGAATTTATTATAGCACGGTTCCCTTTGAGTGTCAGCTATTTTCTTTAAAATTTCCCCATCTATCTTTAAATTGTAGATACTTTTTATTATGTCAAAGGTTCCGTTTTGCCTGCCACGCTCTATCTGTGCAAAAATTATTGGATTTTGTTCATCGGCATATTTTACAACAGGCTCTCCTGCCTTTTTGGGCAAATTCTTCTCCTGCCAGATTTTAAGCTCCTCAAAGGTGGTGACATTCCCCTGTAAAAAGTCTCCTATTATTTTTGCATATTCATCCTGTGGTGTGTGGGTGTCATCCCCTTGGTAATAGTCCTCCCAGCCCCCTATTATCTGTCCGTTCCCTTCACTGCACAGGGACAGCACCTTTATGAGCCTATCGCACAGTGAGATTGGCAGCTCTTGGGTTATCCTCTCCACCAAAAGCGGAGGGGTCTTTTCTACATTTTTTGCCCTGTATTGAATATCTTGGATATACTGCTTATATTTTTTAAAATCGCCCATCAATTCATTTAGCTGCTTTGACGGCAAAAATTTTGCCATTATGTAATATCCCAGTAAAAGCTCAGCATCACTGTCCATTAGCTGCAAATAATTTTCCTCTAAGCCTATCGGCTGTGAGCATTGCAACTTGGTGCATTGCACATCTTTTCTTTCAGCCTTCAACAGGTTTAGCTCCTTTGCAAAATGTTTTTTTACATATTTTATAAACCCTGCCGCTAAAACCCTGCGCAGCAAAGTTTCATAGTTATACTTGTGCCGCACCCCCGAGTGGTTTTTGGCGTTTGCCTGCATAACCTCTCGCTGCAGCTGCAAGGATAGGGTGGCTACGTCTTTGTACTTCGAAAATTGAGCCTTAAAATCTTCATATGCCTTTTGGTGCTGTGCTGTTTCAGCTTTGTCTTTTCCTGTCCTTTCTGCCTGTGAGGGTGCTACGTCCTTTATGTCTAAACACATATGATCATATGTTTTCTCCTGCAAAAAACAGTTGTAATAAATTTGCCGCAACAAAAAAGTCTGTGCTGTATACCTTGCCTCCTCCTGCTCAATTTCCATTTCCTGCCTGTCCTTTAGAGCCTTTAGCACCCGCCTAAAGCTTGGGATAAATACACTTTGAACCTCTGTTTTACCATTATGTATCTTCAAAATAAGCTCTATAAGCTCCTGTTCGTCAAAATATAAATCCAGACCGTTGGACTGATATTTTCTAAGGATAAACTCCCCTTGAAGCTTGCACTCTCTATCATACAACATTTTTATATTATCATATTTTATACTAGTGGCATCACTGCTTTGCAAGCTTTGGGCATAATGGAAATGTGAGTTTCGCAAAGCATAAAGCAGTGCCCTTGTCTCCTTTAGCGCCCCAGCAAAATCCAGCTCTTTTCCGTCCTCTTGCACCCCTTTATATCGGCTTGTGAAAAACTCATTGCCGCCAAAAAACGTTGCAAAGCGTCTTTGTGTCTGTGTAGTACCTTCCATAGCTTTCTCTAGCATAAAATCTTCCTGTTGCTCCATCTTCCCCGTGGCAAGTGCCAGATTGGATATTGCGTAGAGGATAGCTGTATTGACCTTTTCCGACAGAGTTTCCTTTGCCTTTATCATCTCCATATCGAAGCCGGAAATGGTGTAATCTGTCGCTAATATCCCACCTTCATCATCGGTGAAGTGGCACAAAATTTTACCAAGCTGTAGTATTTTACTTGTCACCCCTGCTTTTACTTTGCCCTTTACTCTGCGTTTTACCTCGTCCATCTTTAATATCTTTGTGCTATTTTCTCTACCCCCATATTCTGCAATAAAGGCAGAATACGCCCTGTTCGCCCAAAAAGTGTCATATCCGTTAGACCTATCCTCTTTGCGAATTTTTTGATTGTTCCTTTTTAAAATCGGTTGGATTTCTTTGAATGTTCCGCTGTCTATGGCTTGCGTGCCATCTTTAGATATCTCGCAATCCGACTTTACAAAAAGGTGATTGTCCAGCATTTCGAAAAGTGATGATAAATTTTTATCCGGCTTATCTTCCTTTCCAATGCCCAACATACGCTCCCAGTGGCACTTGTCCGAGGTTTCGATAAAGCTAACCTCGCCGTTTTTTATACAGAAGGGCGACACCTGTCTCTCTATTGATTTTGCAATTTTCTGTGCACATCTGCCCCTTAATATTCTATCCTTGTCCTTTTTTGCCGCCGCTCTTAGCTCCTCTAGCTTTTGTAATTTTTCCTTTGAAGTTGCTCCTTTGCCCTGTGCCACAAAATCCAATATTGTCTGTATAAAGGGCAAAAATTGATCCTTTAGAGATTTTTTAAGCATATCATCCTTTATTTCGCTCACCTTGTCTGTGAATGTTTGCTCCTTTGATAGAATAAATTTGTTAACTTTTGACTGCCAAGGCTTGGGCTGTTTGCTTTTTTTAAAGACTGAATACATACTTAGCGTGTTTTTATTTGCAGTGGCTATGCGATTTTCCACATACTGGTGTAGCAAATCCAATTCCTGTCCGTCCGTCCTATAAAGCCTGCCTACATCCTTGCTTGTAAACCTTACGCCGTTGATTTTTGTAATTTTCATAGCTACTCCTGCACTTTTTGTTGTGTTGAGGGCAAACTGCGGCAGTTGTACGCCGCTCTTTTATTCTATCCTACCATTTATATCTACAGTTTTCAACAGCATTATCCCTTTTTGTTGATAACTTTAAATGCACAGGGGCACCGACAGATAATCGATGCCCCTGTGTGTTTATTTTGTTCACTTTTCTTTATGGCTTTTCTTTACGCCTTTACTTTACGGCTTCACTTTATGACTTTTCTTTATGATTTTACTTTATGATTTTTCTTTAGATTTTTCTTTACGCCTTTTCTTTATGGTGCTATTTTATTTTTTAATCTTTGCACAATGGCTCGCCGTTGATTTGGCAGTTTACCGTGTTCAACTTTTGCAGCATTATCGCTTCTAGCAGTGACAGGGTGTTTGTCATATCTGTGACGCTTTTATTTAGGCACAGGAGCATATCGGGAGTTACCCCCGGCATATTCACAAACCTTTGGATTTTTGCACCCTCGGCGTTGGCGATTGCCGCAATTGCTGCTTCTCCCAGTGCCACAGACTCGATTAAATCGCTTATCTGCTGACTGTAGTTATTTTTAAATACCACCGTCACCACGCTGTTGCTGGTGGTGCTGGCTGTAACGCCGTTCACGGCCCCCGGTCTTAGTGTGTAGGCGTAATCGGCAGTGGCGGTGTTCACAATTGGGTTGGGCAGTGGGCTTGCTGTGACCTTCACTTTAAAGGTGATGGTGACAGATTCTCCTGCACCTATGGAATTTAACAAAATTATACTGCTTGCAGGGCTGCCAAGATAGGGCACACTCACAGCTAAAGAGCCGAGAACCAGCACCGTTCCACTTGGAATTGGGTCGGTTATCACCACGTTATCTGCCGCTGTGTTGCCTGTATTAGTCACCACCAAGTTGTAGGTTATTACATCACCAATATAAGCGATTGCTTTATCGGTGGATTTTGCCACTGTCAGCCGTGCTGTGTTTACCGTTGTGTTGACGGTGTTGCTGCTGCCCTGTGCCGTGACGCCATTTGGATGTGTCGGGTCAACGGTATAGGCATATTTTATCGCCCCTGTGTTGGGAACAGGGTTTGCGGGTGGGGCGGAATTTCCCAGCTTCACTTGGTAGGTGATGGTGGCTGTGCCCCCTGCTGGAATTGGGTTTGTCAAGGTAATCGCCGTGGTGGGGTCGCCCGTCACAGGGACACTGCCTGACAAGGAGCCTGCCACATAGGTGGTACCAGCAGGTGCAGGGTCGGTTATCACCACATTATTTGCCACCGTGTTGCCTGTGTTGTGTACAGTTAATGTGTAGGTCAATATGTCCCCAAACTTTGCGTACAGGGGTGTTACCGATTTATTAAAGTTGCCGCTTGAGGTTAAATCGGCGTAGTTAATCTGTGTTGTCACAGGGTTTGTGCTGCCGGAGGTGCCCCCGGGGACGTTCGCCGCCGCAATGTTCACTATAGGGTTTACTATGGGGGCGGTGGAATCCACCTTGACCTGCCAAGAGGCTGTCACCGTGCCATTTGCCGGCATTGTGAGAGTTAGCCCTGTCGCCGGAGTTGTGCCTGTGTAGGGAACACTCACCAAAAGATTTCCCACATAGGTTGTGCCCGATGGAGTTGGGTCGGTAAAAACCACGCCGTTTAGCGGATAGTTGTTGGGGTTTATGCCTGTGACGGTATAGGTCAATATATCCCCCGGCTTTGCGAAGGCTTTATCCACGCTTTTGGTGAAAATTTCCGGTGCGGAGTTTAGTATTGTGTATTCCACAATATCCCCCATAGCCGGTGTAAAGTTTATTGGCAAGCTGCCCGTTGGCGGAACGCTGCCCCCTGGGGTTAAGTTTACCGCTGAGATGGTTTGGGTGTATGCTCCCAGTGGGTTGGCACTGCCGATTGCCATAGCTTCCTTTATTGTGTAGGTGCTGCCTGCTGTGCCATATACGGCGGCAACCTCACTTTGCAAGCCGTCTGCCCCCCCTGTGGTTGTCACTTGGTCGGAGGGTGTGCCTGCTATATCCAGTACAAACTGGTCGGTGGAATCAATGCGGTCACCGATATACTTTTTAACCGACACCTTGGTGATGGCAAAACCGAAGGCTACTGCCTCACGGCCATAAGTTTCTAAAGTCACCGAGGTGGGGGAGGGGGCTGCGAAAACATAGGACGCCTGACTTGCGGATTGGTTGGTGCCTGTGATAGTCACCACGTTGCTACCTACCCCTGCAAGGGTTGGAGGGTTTGCCCCCAAGGTTGCAAGCAAGCTCCACGGGCCGCCGCCAGTTGAAGTGAAGGTGAGGTGCTCGATATATTGAGGGAAAGCGTTGGTGCTTTCAGCGTCTGCCGCCACCACCGAATAGTTTGTGACGGGGTTGCCGTTTGGGTCTTTTACCACTATGTTGCTGACCTCCACGGTGCTAGGTGCTGAGTAGGCGGAGAGCAGGGGAGTTTTAAGTGCTGTGTTGCCCAAAAGCCCTGTGTAGCCCGCCGAGCCAAAGTAGGAATATTGCACCGGTGTTGGCACAGCGGTAAAGGGGACGATGGAGCTTGCAATGGATTTTAAATCAAAGGTGACGGTGCTGCCGTCATTAAAAGTGCCTGTAAGCCCCGGTACAACATCCCCCGGGTTTAAGGTGAGTGAGTTAAAATTGAACCATCCTATTCCGCCCGCACTGGGGCCGGAACCTGCGTTTGCATATGATAATGGCATATAGATTGCTCCTTTTTTAGTGAATTTTCACACCTTGCCCTTTTGGGTAGGTATGGCAGTTAGATTTTTGCCCCCTGAGCCCCTGTGTCATCAGCTTAGAGGGCAGTGGCTGTTGGGTTAATTTTAAGTGATTTGCATTGAAATTATAAACGCCCGATGATTTACTCACAAACAGTCTCGCTGAATAAATCCAGCTTTGCTTGCAGCTGCATTTCCAAGCGAGATATTGCACTTATCGCTTTTTTTACCGACTGATTGACCGCCAAAAGCTGCTGAGCGGATGCGCCGTTGTTGTTGATAACCGCCATCAATTTTTCACTCTCTGCATTTAGGATGTGGGCAAACGCCGCCTCCTCCATTGCCACAGACTGAATTATGTCACCAACAGCCTCGCCACGGGTTATGTCGCTTGGCTTGATAATAGGCATTCCCATAAAAGTACCTCCAAATATATTTTATTGCTATAGCATCTAAGCTTACAGTGTGCAAGCTTTTTTACTAGCTGTGTAGAACAGTGAGATAACACACGCTTTTTGAGGCGCATTTTGTCTCACCGCCTCACTTTCATTATATGTAAAAACCAAAAGTGGTGTGAATGGCAAAAGGGGATAGGGCAGGGGAAACAAGACAGCTTACGGCAAAAAAAATAACCGCTGACCCTTTTAAAGATCAGCGGCTGTATGATTATTGTTGTGTTGGCATGGACATTGACACTGCCTGTGTCTGCTGCTGCTGTAACTGCTGTGGATTTTTTTTGACCGCCTGTTGCTGCATTGCGGCGGCACTACCTTGGGATGCCTTGGACTGTCTTAAATATGCGTCATACCCTTGTGAGTCAATCTCCACCCTGTCATACCTTGGCGCTTTTACCGCTTGTGCTGTGACTGTCTTGGACTGACCTGCCTTGATTGCCTCCACGGCTTTGACTGCCCCTAAATTTTGAGCTTGCTGTGTCGGCCGCTGTTGCTGTAGACTTTGCAGATATCCGCCATTCATTCCTATACCGCTTATACTCATAACCGCACACCCTTTCTGATATGGACATCAAGATTTATGGTGTATTACCTTGACGATAATATATTCTAAAGCTTGTATTATTTACAGTATACCACAAATTTTGAAAAGTACAGCTAATTTCACAAAAAAACACTACTTTTTTCAAAATAGTGTTTTTACTGTTATTTAAAACTTAATTGTTGGAATAGTTGTCGAAATACCCTTGGATAAAGATGACCGGTGTGCCCTTGTCACCGCTTCCGCTGGTCAAATCGCACAGCGAGCCGATTAGGTCGGTTAGCTGTCTTGGGGTTGTGCCCTGACTTTCCATAGTGCCCATCAAATCTTTTTTCTTGTGGGCGATATAATCGGTCATAGCTGTTCTAAGCTCGTCACCCTTTAGATGTGCAAACTGATTATCCGCTAGGTATTTAAGCTTTAATTCGCTGGGCAGACCCATCAAACCATCGGTGTGACCGGGGGAGACAACCGGATCGGCAAGCTCCCATATTTGACCCTGTGGGTCTTTAAATGCGCCGTCGCCGTACACTAAAACCTCCAGCTTTTTCCCTGTGGCTTTTAGTAGTGAGGCTTGGACAGCAAAGGCAAACTCCTCTGAGTCTCTTGGGAACAGCTTTACCTTTTCCTCGGTAGATTTGTTAGAGCCTAACAGCCCGTACTGTTCATTGTACCCCGAGCCGTTGACGCTCTTTGTCATAATTTCGTCAAGTCCTAACACCTGCTGTGCTCCTGCGGCTTTTAACAGGCGCTTTGAGCGCTCTCTTGAGTGGATATCCGCACAGATTATATGCTGTGCATACTCCAATATATCGGTGGCTTTGTTGGCGAATATAACCTGCGCCTCACAGCCCTCATTTGTAATTAATTCCTTGTAGTATTCAACATAATCCACCTGAGTAAAGGGGTGTGGATTTTTGCCGAACAGGTCACGGTATTGTTTTTCGCTTAAAACTGTGTTCCATGGATTTATGCCCTTTTCGTCCAACTGGTCAAGAGACACCAAGTGGTTGCCCACCTCGTCTGATGGATAGCTGAGCATAATCACAATTTTTTTTGCCCCTCTGGCAATGCCCTTTAAAACGATGGAAAAACGGTTGCGGGAAAGAATAGGGAAGATAAGCCCGATTGTCTCGTCCTTAAATTTTTCTTTTATGTCTGCGGCAATTTGGTCACAGTTTGCATAGTTGCCCTGTGCTCTTGCCACAACTGCCTCTGTAATACCAACTATATCCTTGTCATGCACTGTGATATTTTCTTCCTTAAAGGCTTCCAAAAGGCTGTTTGTAGTAATTTCAACCAAGTTATCACCCTCAACAATAATTGGGGTTCTAATACCTCTGGACACTGCACCTACGCTTCTCGACATAATATTTCCTCCATATTCAGTTATAGCGGCTGTTTTTCTAAGTTTTTTATGGCGGTGGCACTATATTTTTAATAAACCCCATACCGACACGTTATTATAAACTAATTTACAATTAATTTCAATAGTAAATTTTTGAAATTTTAGATAAATTTAATTAAGCTTAGTTGGTAACCTTATACAAAACCACTGTCTGCACTTTAGTTTAAGGTCTTTACCAACATTTTATACCCATTGCTTTTTATCTTTTCTCCGTCAAAGGGCACAAGCTTATCCACCGATGCCTTGCCGATTGCCAGGATATTTGACGTGACTGCCATGCGGGTGTATTCAAGGTCACGAGGTGCCAAAATTGACCCCTCTATAGCCCCAAACTTTAAAATTTCCCCAAAAAGCTTTTCGCTCTCGCCGCTTATCTCGGCAAGCTCCTTGGCATAAATTTCCGATATCTCTCCCAGCTCTCCTATTCCCCCCACTGACGCTATCATGTTAAAGGAGGACAATCTGTTTGTCACGCTGTCCAAAACTATGTCATATATGGCAAAAATCTTTTCCTTAAAGGTGAGCTTTTCCTCCACCATCTCCCACGCCTTGGCGTTTTCAAGGCTCATGGCATAGAGTATTGTTCTGACTATAATCTCCTCCTTGGCGGAAAAATAATCGTAAATTGTACCCTTGCCCACCCCTGAGGCGTTGGCTATGTCCTGTACCGTAACAAGGTGCATATTTTTGCCCTCACTGGCTAAGGTTAATGTGCCTTTAAAGATGGCGACTTCTTTTTCTGTATACTTTTTCATAATTTATTCCTCAAAGCTTACTTCAATTTTTTTCATTGGTTTTTTGTGTAAAATATCGTAGAGCGCCGGCACTAAAAACAGTGTTAGCAGTGTAGCATAGCTTAAACCACCTATGGTTACTACCGCCATACCTTGGCTCATGTCTGCACCCATGCCTACCCCAAGCGCCATTGTGGACATGGCAAGAATTGTGGTGAGCGCCGTCATGAGAATGGGGCGTATTCTGTCTCTGCCTGTCTTTACCAGTGCCTCGTTTTTGTCCATTCCCTCTAGCCGCAGCTGGTTTACATAATCCACAAAAACTATACCGTTGTTAACAACTACTCCTGCTAAAATCAAAAAGCCTATCATGGACACCACGCTTAGCACCGTCCCTGTTAGCTGCAACGCCAAAAGCCCCCCTGTAAATGCCAATGGAATGGTGAACAGCACGATAAATGGGGACAAAAGGCTTTGGAACTGCGCCACCATTATCAGGTATATAAACACTATTGCCAACGCTATCATGGTTACTAGGTCGCTCATAGCGTCCTTGATGGTCTGGTTTTCTCCCACCATTTCATAGCTGTAGCCCTTTGGCACCTCATACCCCTTCAATGCTTTTTCCACCTCTCTTGCCACAAGGCTTACATTGTAGCCCTCCTGTATTTCGGCAGACAGTGTCATGGTTCGCGACTGGTTATCTCGGTTTATTGCCTTGGGGCTTTTTGCGGTATACACCCTTGCTATGTCCCCTAAAGCAGTCACCGTCTCCTTGCCGTCCTTGTCCTCTTCCCTCGCTATTTCAAGCAGTGGCAGAGTTTCCTTGCTCTCCTTTTTTGTGTGGGAAATTTTCGCCTTTAAATCCTCCCCATCAAAGGTCAAGGTGGTGGCATCGGTGCTTTCCTTTAGCGCTTCCGACACCTTTTGGTACACCTGTGCGGTGGTAAGACCATGCTCCATCGCCTTTTGCTTGTCTATGTCTATTCGCACCTCTTGTATAGTGTCCTCGCTGCCGTCCTTGGTGGATTTTATCCCCTCCACCTTCATTAGCACCTGTGACATATCCGTGGATATCCTCTGCAATTGGTCTAGGTCATTGCCCTTTATTGCTATGGAAATTCCACTGCCGCCCAGTGCCGACATATTCATGCTGTCGGTGGTGACGGTCAATTGGTCTTTATATTGCGGAGTTTTTTCTCGTATCAGATTTGCCACCCCGTTATTGTCCAAGGTTTTATCCTCCTTTAGCACCACATAAAAGGACATATCCTTGGTTTTGGAAGAGCCTGCACTCATCATATTTCCGCCGTCCATCACTGCCACCGTCTCCACATCCTCTATTTCTCCCACGATTTTTGCCACCTCTTGGCTTGCGTCTATCAGCTCCTGCCTTGAAGTTTCCTTGGGTAGCGAAAGGGTCATCTGCATTTGAGGGGAGTCCATTGGTGGGATAAATGCCATTGGCATGGTTAGGGTTTTGTAGGCGACAACTGCCAAAAGTGCTGTTGTCAGCCCTATTACTATCCATTTATGCTTTAAATTATAACGCAATGCCCTTTCGTACCAATCTACAAAGCGGTCGAAAAGCTTGGATTTTTTCTCCGTTTCACTGGTCAATATATTGGAGGAGAGCGCCGGCACAAAGGTCATTGCCACGATTAAGCTCGCCACCAGAGAATACCCTATTGTCAGCCCCATATCGGTGAAAATCTGCCGTGAGATACCTTGGGTGAAAACTATGGGCAGAAACACGCACACGGTGGTGAGGGTGGAGGCTAAAATTGCACCGCCCACCTGCTGTGCCCCCTGTACCGCCGCATCCACCATAGAGTAGCCTAGGTTTCTAAGACGGTAGGTGTTTTCGATAACCACTATACTATTGTCCACCAGCATACCCACCCCAAGTGCCAGTCCTGAAAGGGAGATTATATTTAAGGTCACGCCGCTAAAATACATTAGCACTAT
>JAVWUR010000018.1:0-29392 GCA_036667055.1 Oscillospiraceae bacterium | reverse complement strand
GATTTTATGATTGTGGCAGGTGTTGCGGTAGACAAGGCAACCTTAAACTTTGACAAGCTGTTCTCCTATAAAATTCCACAGCGGTTTGAGAGTGTTATAAAGGTCGGCTCAATTGTCTTGGTTCCCTTTGGCAGGGGAGACAAGCTAAGAGTCGGCATTGTTTTGTCTTTGGGGGAGAGTGGGGAAAAGGAAAGGTTAAAGGAAATAATAGATGTAAAAAATCAGTCGGCGGCGATAACGCCCTTCTCATTAAAGCTGATAGAGCATTTAAAGGAGACGACATTTTGCACCTATTATGAGGCGGTAAAGACGGTAGTTCCATACGGTGCGCTGTATAAAATAGTGGGGAATACCTTGCAGGAGCAGCTCACACGGCACACAGAACAAATATATAGCCGCCTAGAGTGTGAAAATCCTGTTAAATTAAGTGAAAAACAACAAAATGTATATAATTATCTGTCTAATTCTCACAAATCAATCAAACAAATATGCGATGATTGTAGCGTAACCAAATCGGTGGTGGACTCGCTGGTGAAAAAAGGGATGGTGACGGCGAGCACTCAGGATAAGGCGACCACAGCCTATGGTGATATAGCACAAACACAGCAGGGAATAAACCTATCAAAGGAACAGCAACAGGTTTTTGATGAGATAATAGGGGAGGACATCACAAAGCCCCATCTATTGTACGGGGTGACCTCCAGCGGCAAGAGCTGTGTGTTTTTAAAGCTGATAAAACACACGGTGGACAGGGGCGGCGGCGCTATGCTGCTAGTTCCGGAAATATCCTTGACCCCACAGATGATACAGCTTGTCAAGGAGCATTTTGGGGAGGTTGTGTGCGTAATTCACTCTCGGCTGTCTGCCACGGAACGGCTTTTGCAGTACAATATGATAGCCTCGGGCAGGGCAAGAGTTGTGGTGGGTACACGCAGTGCGGTTTTTTCTCCAATAGAAAATCTACAGCTAATCATAATTGACGAGGAGCATGAAAAGACCTTTGTTTCCGAGTCTGCCCCAAGGTACTCCGCCATTCGAGTGGCAAGCTTTATGGCAAAGCAACAGGGGGCAAGGCTAGTGCTAGCATCGGCTACCCCAAGCATAGAAAGCTATTATCTGGCACAAAATGGATTTTATCGGCTGCACAAGCTCACAAAAAGATACAACGATATGCCCATGCCAAAGGTGGAGATAATAGACATGAAGTTGCAGGCGATGGCAGGGGACACAGCACCGGTGAGCAATGTGATAATCCGGTATCTCGCAGAGAATATTCGGGACAAAAAGCAGAGCATTGTGCTGATAAATCGGCGTGGGTATTCCACGGTGGGTATCTGCAAGGAGTGCAAGGAGACGCTTCAGTGTGACGATTGCAGCGTAAATCTTGTTAAGCACAAGCAACAAGCTAGGCTGAACTGCCATTACTGCGGAAAAAGCTACCCCATAATCGAAAGATGCCCAAAGTGCGGGGGCGAAATTCGCTACACCGGCTATGGAACTCAAAAGATAGAGGAATATATTTCCTTGTGTCTGCCCACGGCAAAGCTGCTGCGGATGGACGCTGACACCACCCACGCAAACGGCTCCCATGCGGAGATGCTGTCGGACTTTGCAGATAAAAAATACGATATTTTAATCGGCACACAGATGGTGGCAAAGGGGCTGGATTTTAAGGACGTGAGTCTGGTGTGTGTGGTGGGTATCGACGCATCCTTAAATCAAATGTCTTACAACGGCAACGAGCACGCCTTTAATCTTTTGACTCAGGTAATCGGAAGAGCGGGAAGATGGAGCGAGGGCTCTAAGGCGGTGGTACAGACCTATGACGGACAAAACAATATAATCAAGCTTGCTCAAAGTGGAGACTATGAGCGGTTCTACAATGGGGAAATTGCCTACAGAAAGCTCAACCTTTATCCGCCCTTTTGCACCATGTGCATAGTGGCATTCACAAGTGAAAGGGAGTTGCAGGCGGCAAGGGACGCATCGGAGTTCTTAGAGATAATAAAAAAGGTGTCACCTAGCTTTAAAGAGGTTCCCTTGGTGGTGCTGGGGCCTGCGCCCTTCAGCGTTGCCATGGTGAGCAAAATATATCGGTACAGACTGATATTAAAATGTAAAAATACGCCCATGTTCCGCAGCTTTTTGCGGCAATCGGTGGACGAATATCTAAAAAACGCAGAAAACAAATCTGCAATATATATAAATCTAAATCCAACACAAGAATAAAAGGAGACACATTATGGCAATAAGAACGATAGTACAGGACGGAGATCCGATTTTAAAAAAGGTGTGCAAGCCGGTGACCGATTTTAATGAAAAGCTGGCAACACTGCTTGACGATATGGCACAAACACTGGTGGAGGCAAGAGGGCTTGGGCTTGCAGGGCCACAGGTGGGAATAATGCGCAGAGTCTGCATTGTGATAGACCAATATATTGACGAGAATGACAAGGATGTAGACGAGATTATCGAGCTTGTAAATCCGGAGATTTTAAAAACCGAGGGGGAGCTGACGATATTTGAGGGCTGCCTGTCCTTTCCGGGGAGAAATGGCGCAATAACCCGCCCGAAATATGTTACGGTTAGGGCGCAAGACCGTTTTGGAGAGTGGTTTGAACTGGAAGCGGAGGATATTCTGGCACGGGCAATCTGCCACGAGTGCAACCATCTTGACGGCATAACTATTCTGGATTTGGCTACAAAATTCTATGAGGATTTGTCCAAAGACGAGATAAAAAGGATGAATTTAGACGAAGAATATGACGATGAATAAAAAAGATGTGCGGGTGCTTTTTATGGGTACACCCCCCATTGCAAAGGGCTGTCTTGAACAGCTTGTAGAGGACGGATTTAATGTGGTGGGCGCTTTTACACGGCAGGATAAGCCGGTGGGAAGAAAACAGGTGATGACCCCACCGCCGGTGAAAGAGTACGCCATGGAAAAGGGCATACCGGTGTACCAGCCGCAAAATTTAAAGGGCGATGTGGCAAAAATCATAAGAGAGATAAACCCACAGCTAATTGTGGTGGTGGCGTACGGTCGGATTTTGCCCGAGGAAGTGATAGCTATTCCCTCCCTTGGATGTGTAAATCTCCACGTTTCATTGCTGCCGAAATATCGTGGGGCGGCGCCTATACAGTGGTCGCTGATAAACGGTGAAAAGGAGACGGGGGTCACGGTTATGTACATCGACAAGGGTCTTGACACGGGGGACATAATCGACGTTTTGCCCATTCCAATCGGCGAGGAGGAAACCCAAGAGGAGCTGTTTTGCCATGTGGAGCAGCAGGGAAAGGTGTTTCTTGCAAAGATTTGCGACAAGATAATTGAGGGCACAGCCCAAAGAACCCCACAGAACCATGAAAAAGCAACCCTTGCACCTCCACTTACAAAGGAGATGGCAAATTTCAGCTTTGACACCGATGCCATTGTTCTTCACAACAAGATAAGAGGACAAAATCCATGGCCGGGGGCACAGTTTATCTGCGGAGAAAAGCGAATAAAGGTGCTAAAGGCAAGGGTGAGCCTCGCAAAGGGAAAACCGGGTGAGGTGCTGTCCACAAAGCCACTGGTGATAGGCTGTAAATCCAAAGCTATCGAGCTTGTCATGGTGCAGCCTGAGGGGTCAAAGGCGATGGAGGGCAGTGCGTGGAGCGCAGGAAAACGGTTTAATATTGGGGATATGATTTAAGAAGATAAAATTTGGGGGCGTGTACCATTAGGACATAGGACCCCATATAATGAATTTAGGAGTGATAATAATGTTTTATATGTTTGACAGGTACTATATGATGTTGGTTGTGCCGGCGCTTATCTTTTCAATGTGGGCACAGGCACGGGTGTCGGGCACCTTTAACCGATATTCTAAGATGGGTACCATGAGCGGCATGACAGGGTACGATTCTGCAAGGAGAATTTTGGATGCAAATGGGCTGCGCCATGTGACAATAGAGCGTGTGGCAGGTAATTTGACCGACCATTTTGACCCCAAGGGAAATGTTATACGCTTGTCCGATGGGGTTTATGGGTCAAACAGTGTTGCGGCAATCGGCGTTGCGGCGCATGAGGCAGGCCACGCTGTTCAATATGCCCAAAGCTATGCACCTATAAAGCTAAGAGCGGCGATAATACCCATCACTCAATTGGGGTCAACCCTTTCAATGCCACTTGTATTGGTGGGTCTGTTTATGGGGGCACAGCCGCTTGTAAACCTTGGAATACTGCTGTTCTCCATGATGACGGTGTTTCAGCTAGTGACACTGCCGGTAGAGTTTAACGCAAGTTCACGGGCGGTCATGGCGCTGGAGATGGGCGGCAGCATTGCAGAGGATGAAATTTACGGCGTGAAAAAAGTTCTGGGAGCGGCGGCATTAACCTATGTTGCGGCGCTGGCAGTATCGCTGGCAAACCTTTTAAGGCTCTTTATGCTTTTTGGTAGACGAGATGACTAATGGAATAGATATGAAAAGAAAGCTGGTTGTTGACGGGCTTATCAAGATGGAGAATTCCGGTTTTTCAAACTTGGTTTTCTCCTCCATCTTGGACAGCTCGCAGCTGACAGCTCAAGATAAATCTTTTGCCGCTAAGATGTTTTACGGCAGCATAGAAAGAAAACTCACACTAAATTATATACTGCAAAAATTCATCACAAAGCCCCTTGAGAAAATTGATAAAGAGGTGCTTGCAATACTTCAATCGGGGCTTTATCAAATTAAATATATGGATGCGGTGCCATCACACGCCGCAATAAACCAAGCCGTAAGCCTGTGTCCTGTTTTCAAAAAGACCAGTGCCAAGGGCTTGGTTAATGCTGTTTTAAGAAAAGCCGCAGCGGTGGAGCTGGAAAAGGAAACTTTCCAAAATGAGACACAGCGGCTATCGGTAATCTATTCCATAAGCGAGGAAATTTTAAAGGTAATCATGAGAGATTATCCGCAGAATTTTGAGGAGATACTACAAGGGATGTTCACCCTGCCAAAGCTTACCATAAAGGTGAACACAACCAAAACCTCCGCTGAGGAATTGAAACAGCTATTTGACAAAAAAAAGGTCACCTATCTGGAAACACCCCTAGAGGACAGTTTGGAATTAAAGTATCGTGGTGCGGTGACCTCCATACCGGGTTTTCGTGAGGGGCTTTTTTTCATACAGGGAATAACCAGTCAGTACGCTGTTTTGGCGGCGGGTATAAAGGAAAATGATCGGGTTTTGGATTTATGTGCAGCGCCGGGCGGAAAGAGCTTTTCAGCGGCAATTGCCCTTAAAAATACCGGCTTTGTCACAAGCTGCGACCCAAATCCGGCACGTTTTTCCCTTATAGAGGACGGTGCGTCACGCTTGGGGCTAACCAATATAACCATTGTTCAAAATTACGGCGAGGAATACAATGAACTGCTGGCAGACCAAGATGTGGTGCTGTGTGACGTGCCCTGTTCGGGTGTGGGGGTGATACCCAAAAAGCCGGACTTGCGATACAAGCCACTGGAAAACTTGGAAAAATTGTGCAAGCTACAATATGATATACTGTCCACCGCCTCAAAATATGTCAAAGCAAAGGGGCGCTTAGTCTACTCTACCTGCACCATAAACAGGCAGGAGAACGAGGGCGTTGTGGATAAATTTTTAAAGGAAAATTCTAACTTTCAGCTAATAAAACAAGCTTGTCCCATACCAAACGCTGTAAATGACGGAGAAAAGATTACATTTTTATCACATTTAACAGGTTTTGACGGCTTTTTTGTAGCAGTGATGGAAAAAATGTGGTAAAATGGAAAAGATAGATATTAAAAGCTTAGATTTAGAGCAGCTTGTGGAATACACAAAATCAATAGGGCTAAAAAGCTTTACGGCAAAGCAGATTTATCAATGGCTGCACCAAAAAAACATCAACAGCTTTGATGGTATGACTAACCTTTCAAAGGATGCACGAGAAACGCTGACACAGCAGTGTGAGCTGGGGGGGCTTTTGGTAAAGCAAAAGCAGATTTCCCAAGATGGCACCATCAAATATCTATATGAGCTGTCCGATAAAAACTGTATCGAGACGGTTTTGATGCGGTATGAGCACGGCAATAGTATCTGCGTGTCCAGTCAGGTAGGCTGTCGCATGGGGTGTACCTTTTGCGCATCCACCCAAGGGGGCAAGCTGCGAGATTTGACAACAGGTGAGATACTATCACAGGTGTATGAGACGGAGCAGGACATAGGGGAGCGCATAAGCAATATTGTGCTTATGGGCATAGGAGAGCCACTGGATAATTTTCACAATGTTATAGCCTTTATAAAGATTATTTCCTCCCCAGAGGGCAAAAATATAAGCCAGAGGAACATCAGCCTTTCCACCTGCGGAATAGTGCCGAAAATCTATGAGCTGGCACAGCTGAAATTAGGGATAACCCTATCTATCTCCCTCCACGCAACCACCAATGAGCTGCGCAAAAAGACTATGCCCATTACCAATACCTACTCTTTGGAAAAACTTATGGCGGCGTGTCGTGACTACACTAAGCAAACTGGGCGCAGAATATCCTTTGAGTACGCTATGATACAGGGAGTGAATGACCGTGAGGAGGATGCACAGCGGTTGGCACAGCTTTTAAAGGGCTTTATAAACCATGTAAATCTAATACCTATAAACCCAGTGGACGGCTCGCCCTACACCCAAAGTGACGCTCGGGTAATAAGAGAATTTCAAAATAAATTGACACAGCTTAATGTGAACGCAACAATCAGGCGCCGCTTGGGACAGGACATATCAGCGGCGTGCGGTCAACTACGAAACGAACACAGGTGAGTTAAATGAAGATATCCGGAATAACGAATATTGGCAACAGGCGCAGCGAAAATCAAGATAAATATGTAGCGGGCAGGCTGCTTTGCGGCGTTGCCTTCGGCTTTGTTTGCGACGGAATGGGCGGGGTTAACGGCGGCGCTATAGCCAGCGACACCCTGTCAAAAATGTTGGAGGACGGATTGTTTTTGCACAATGAGGAGCCGAATTTTAACGAGGAACGAGCGGTGCTTGGTGCCATTGAGGATGCCAACAGTGCAATATATAGCATTGGTCTATCAAAACCGGCATTAAAGGGCATGGGCACAACGGTGGCAGGAGTGACGGTGAAAAACCGAGAATGTATCGTTTATCATGCGGGGGATTCACGAGTATATATACTGCGCAATGGCAGGCTTGCCCTTGTAACGCAAGACCATTCCGTGGTGCAGGAGCTTGTGAACCAAAGCAAAATATCACAGGAGGAAGCTCAGGCGCACCCACAAAAAAACCTTATAACCAGAGCGGTGGGGGTGCAGGAGAATGTGGATATTGACGTTGCCAGTGTGGACGTGTGCGAGGGAGATATAATTCTATGCGCCACGGATGGGCTGACAAACTTCATATCAACCCAGCAGCTAACAGAGATACTCTCGGGGGACAACGTGTTTGGTATGCCCCAAAAACTTATAGATAAAGCCCTTGAAAACAAGGCGACAGATAATATTACAGCAGTAGTTTTGGCTGTCTAGTGTGGAGGTACAATGGAAAATTACATCGGAAAAACAATTGACAATAGGTATGATATAATATCCCTCATAGGCGTTGGGGGTATGTCAAATGTGTACAAAGCGGTGGATAAGCAGACGGGAACTACCGTTGCCATCAAGTTTTTAAAGGAAGAATTTTTTGAAAATCCGGAGCTGGTGCGCCGCTTTAAAAATGAGAGCAAGGCCATAAGCTTGCTGTCCCATGATTGCATTATAAAGGTTTTGGATGTGAACATAACCGATGCTGAAAAATATTTGGTTATAGAATATATAGAGGGTATAACCCTAAAGGAATTTATCGAAAAGCGGGGCAGGCTGGAATGGAAGGAGGCGCTGATTTTCAGCAGCATAATTCTAAGCGGAGTAGGTCACGCCCACGACCATGGGATTATTCATAGGGATTTAAAGCCGCAAAATATAATGCTCACCCGTGAGGGACAGCTAAAAATAATGGACTTTGGTATCGCTCGCCTTTCCACGGCAAGCCAAAAAACCGTGACGGACAAGGCTATCGGTTCGGTGCACTACATCAGTCCTGAGCAGGTAAAGGGGCAAAATACCGACAATCGCTCCGACTTGTATAGCGTGGGTATCATGATGTATGAAATGCTCACAGGCACGTTGCCCTTTCAGTCCGATACAGCGGTTTCTGTGGCGTTAAAACAGCTTTCCGACACGGCACAAAGCCCTCGTGAATTGGTGGAGGGCATACCGGTTGGCATGGAGCAAATTGTTATGCGAGCCATTGAAAAGGATCCAAATGACCGATATCAGACCGCACAAAGCATGATAGCCGACCTAAAGGCTTTGAAAGAAAACCCCTTGGCAACCTTTGAACACGAAAAGCTACAGGGGTCAGAAACAGAACAAACACAACAAACAAGAACAGTAATGGTGGACACAATGGCGAAAAAGAGTAAAAAAGTTAAGACGAAAAAAGGTACAAGAATGTTGCTGCCAGTTATGGCAGGGCTTGCCTGTGCTTTCGCTTTGAGCGCCGTTGTGGGAATTTTTTTCATATTTAAACTCAGCGGAAACCCACTGCTCTCAAATCAGCCGGATGTGGAATTGCCAAGCTTTGTAGGTATGACAGAGGAGCAGCTAAAAAGTCAAGACCACTCCTTTAAATATGATATAGAACGAGTTTACAACGATGAATACCCCAAGGGTGTAATCTTTTCCCAAAACCCTAAGCCACCAAAGCAGGTTAAGGAAAAAAGCACCATCCGCATAAGAATTAGCGAGGGTGTTATGACAAGCGAGCTGCCGAATTTAAAAAATAAGACAAGAGCTGAGGCGGAAACAATGCTAGCAGAGCTTGGAGTAAATGTTTCGGTGCAGGCAATCGCCGATGAAAAAGTGGCAGCAGGCAAGGTTGTTAAAACCGATCCGGAGGCAGGCACAATCGTTACCTCGGGCAGCCTTGTGACCATCTATGTAAGTCTTGACCAAACTAAACGCACCTGTGATGTACCCAACGTCATCGGGCTTGAAAATCTCACAGCGGCAAAAAGAGCGCTGGCAGGGGCAGGGCTGCGTCTTGGCGGCTATACCTCAGTGGAAAGCTTTGAGCCGGAGGGCGTAATTATAGGGCAGGATCCGGAGGCAGGAACACAGGTTCCCACCGGCTCTGCGGTGACAATGCAGGTTAGCTCAGGACCACCAAAATGCCCTGAGTGTGGTTCAACAGAGCACACGGTGCACCCAAAACCAACACCAACCCCAACGCCGGCACCGACCCCGACGCCAACACCAACACCAACACCAACACCCGTTCCCACACCCTCCCAGACGCCGACTCAGACACCCATAGCGACACCATCGACGCCACCAACATCGCCAATACCGCCGTCGCCCCCTGTCGACCCGCCGGTTGTTCCCTAGAAGATTTTGCCGCTCCGGGGGTATAGGGAGAAACAATTGTTAGCTATTTGTAAAAAGACAGTAAGGAAAATAGGCTCATAACGAGCTAATATATGAAAAATAATATTATTTTAAAGGGAATAGGCGGCTTTTATTACGTTAAAACCGCCGATAATAAAATATTGGAATGTAAGGCAAAGGGCAAGTTTCGCTCCCTGTCTCTTTCGCCTTTGGCGGGGGATATAGTGGATGTGGAACAGGAGCAAAGCACCAATGTTATATCCAACATCCACCCTCGCAAAAACCAGTTTCTGCGCCCGCCCTTTGCAAATTTAGACCTGCTTATCTTGGTTGTGTCCACCACAGAGCCAACCCCTAACTATCTGGTAATCGACAAGCTGTGCGCCATAGCACAGCATAAAAATGTTGAGGTGGCGGTGGTGATAACCAAAACTGACCTGTTGGAATTAAAACAGGTCAAAGAGGTGTATGAAAAAGCCGGCTATCCGGTTTTCTTCACCTGTGAAGAATCAAGCGGTGACATGGAAAAGCTGAAAAAGCTTATGTGCGGCAAGCTGTGCGCCTTTGCAGGCAACTCGGGCGTGGGTAAATCCACCTTGTTAAACAAGCTGTTTTGCGAATTGTCCCTCGAGACAAACGCCATAAGCCAAAAGCTGGGCAGGGGCAAGCACACCACACGGCAGGTGGAAATATTTGAGTTGCAGGGCTGTATGGTGGCGGATACACCGGGATTTTCCTCCATCGAATTGGACGGAGAAAACTTCATTTCCAAAACAGACCTACAGTACGCTTTTAAAGAGTTTGCGCCCTACATTGAAAGGTGCAAATTTCACGATTGCAGCCATACCGCAGAGGTTGGCTGTGGGGTAATAAAGGCAGTTGAGAGTGGAGATATAGCCGCATCTCGCCACGATAGCTATAAAACCCTTTATCGGCGCCAAAAGGACATAAAGGAATGGGAGCGTAAAAAGTGATGAAAAGATGTGTGGTAATCGGCTCTATGCCGGTAAATATACCCTTAAAAGAGTTGATAAAGGAAGGGGATTTTGTCTTTTGCGCTGACGGTGGATATTTACAAGCGCAAAAACAAAATATTATCCCTAACATGATAGTGGGGGATTTTGACTCCTCGAAAAAGCCAACTGACACCACGGCATTTGTCTTGGCACTGCCTGCCGAAAAGGATGATACCGACACCTATTACATAGCAAGGCACATTGTAGAAAACCATTTTACCGATGCCTTGTTTTGTGGGGTTACAGGGGGCAGGCTGGAGCATACCATAGCCAATCTGCAAATGCTTAAATTTTTGTCTGTACACCGTGTCAACGCCACAATTATGGATGAAAACAGCCGCATAATGGTGCTGACAGAGGGTAAAATCCTTTTGCCGCCCATGGAAAATAAATACTTTTCCATCTTTTCTATGAATGAAAAAGCCGTTGGCGTAAGCGAGATAGGGGCAAAATACCCACTGGATAAAGTGGTGTTAACCAATGAATTTCCTATTGGCATAAGCAACGAATTTATAGGCAAAGAGGTGGAAATTTCGGTGGAACAGGGCAGTTTACTTTTGATAATAACCGACAAATAGTTAATGCCGGAGCCTTTGCCACCAAAATAAAGCTAATACTGAAAGCGAAAGCCCTTGATGTGTTTTTTGAGCCATCAAGGGCTTTTGTTTTATATGCGATTTTTAATGGCAGTCGATGTATTCTTGAAGCTGATTATGCCACAAAACCGTGTCAAAAACTTGAATTTCAGTATCTTCTCCATAGAGTAAATCCAAAATGTGGCGGGGCTTTTTACCACCTATGTGCATAGATTTTATGCAGGAGGTGCAGTATACCACAACCTCATCACAGGGCATAGACTGTGCTCTTTCCACCATCTTGGCATGGACCTCCTCCAAAGGCAGCTTGGGGTAAAAATCGTCACCACAGCATCTTGAATGAGTGCCGTGAAATTCTGTTTCCACAACGGTGATGTTCATTTTCGCTAAAAGACTGCGAATAGCTTTGTGCACCTGCGGCTTTTCTCGTATGGGGCAGGCATCGTGGACGGACATTTCAGCCCCTTTATAATCGGGAAAATCAAAGCCGTCTAAGCTGTCGAGCACTTCCCAAAGGGATATGGTGGATATACCCTCATACAAGCTGCGAAAACGGCGGTCACACCCAGCGCAAACATTGATGATTTTAGAGCCGTGTGGCAGCTGAGGGTTGTGATGGCAGCATATTTTGTGGGGCTGTATCTGGGGGTAGTGCTCCGTTAAAAAAGACATTATCACGCTCTCCATATGCGGCTTGTACAGGCTCAATCCGCACCCGGGATTAAAGTAAAGTTGTTCCATAGTTCCTCCTTAAAAACCAGTTATAAAACTATAAAGACGGCGTTATTGCCCTCGCAAGGAGCTGATTAAATCGCTTATTTCATCAAGCTCTTGAAGGGTGGGTTTATTTACGTTGTAGTAGGCGTAGAGGAATTTTTTTACCGAGCCTGCAAACACCGAGCTTATAACATTTGTGCTGTATTGGCACACATATTGGCGCTGAGACACTAGGGAGGTGTAGATGTTTGTCCCCGCCTGCTTGTCACATTTTAAATATTCCTTGGTGCAAAGCCGAGTGAGCAGTGTATGGGTGGTGCTTTTTGCCCAAGCCTTTTTGCCGTAAAAATATATCACCACCTCCTTTAAAGCCACACAGCGATTTTGACGCCAGATGTAAAACATAATCTCCTGCTCCGATGGTGAGATGGTACTTTCAGCCATAATAAAACCTCCTAGCTACAGTTGTAGATAAAGTTATTAATACAATGATATAATAGTAATATATAATTGTCAACAGCAAAAAGAATGTTGACTTTATGGGGGGATTTAATAGGAGAGGCAAAAGGGCTGGATTTTTTTTGCACAATGATGTATAATTTTTAAAAAGCTTACAATTGGGAGGATAAAACTATGACAAGAAGTGAAATTTTGCAAAGGGTTGACCACACGCTGTTAAAGGCAGACGCAACCAAGGCACAGATAAAAAAAATATGTGAGGAAGCGATGGCGAACAAAACCGCCTCCATCTGTATAAACCCCGGCTACATCCAGTACGCAAAGGAAATAATGGGGGACAGTGTGCCAATCTGCACGGTAATCGGCTTTCCTTTAGGGGCAATGACCACGGCGGCTAAGGTGTTCGAGGCAAAGGACGCCATAGAAAAGGGCGCAAAAGAGGTGGACATGGTGATAAACATCTCCAAGGCAAAGGACGGAGAGTTTGGATATATTGAGGATGAAATCCGCCAAATCAAAGGGGCGGTAGGGGATAAAGTGCTAAAGGTTATCATTGAAACCTGTCTGCTCACAGAGGAAGAAAAGATAAAAATGTGTGAGGTGGTTGTAAATGCCGGTGCGGAGTATATAAAAACCTCCACGGGCTTTTCCACAGGGGGAGCTACCTTTGAGGATGTGGAGCTGTTTGCAAAGTACACCAAGGGCGGCTGTAAAATCAAGGCGGCAGGGGGCATAAAGAGCAAGGAGGATATGGAGAGGTTTATAAGCTTAGGTGCTGACCGCTTGGGTACGTCCTCGGCAATAAAAATCTTGGATAAACTGGAAGCGGGCGGCGAGTACTAACAAAGAAAATATATTGTAATAAATATAAATAAGCAATAATCCCTAGATAGTTATAATGTTAGCATAAATTAAAATCGGCATACACCATGAATTAAATTCAAATGGTGTATGCCGATTTATTTTTATTTTAGTTATGGCTGCAAGTCTAGCAAGACTGTTAAATTCCCACTACAAATTTCAATACGAAAAGTGCGGCAAGAATGGCGGTCAAAGGCTTAATTTCCTTATATCTGCCAACAAAAAGCTTGATTAGCACAAAGCTGATAAGACCAAAAGCTATGCCGGTAGCGATAGAGGAGGTTATAGGCATTAAGAAAACTGTCAAAAGAGCAGGGACAGCGATGGTGATATCCTCGAACTCCACGCCTTTAAGCTGTTTTAACATCAAGGCACCTACAAAAATTAGTGCAGGAGCGGTGGCGTAACCAGGCACCAAAATCATAAAGGGAGCAAGTGGGATAGCGGCTAAAAACAAAGCGGCAACAATGACGCTGGAAAAGCCTGTTTTTGCGCCCTCGCCAATGCCGGCGGCAGACTCGATAAAGGTTGTTACGGTTGAAGTGCCCGTTACAGCGCCAACAGTTGTGGCGATGGCATCGGACAAAAGAGCCCTTTTCATGAAGGGAACGTTGCCATCCTTATCGGTTAGATTGCCCTCCTTGGAAACGGCTAAGACCGTTCCGATAGTGTCAAACATATCGGATAGGGAAAAGGAGATAATCAAAACCAGCATGGTGGAAAGTGCTGTTAAAAAACCGCCCTGTGTAAATGCGGAAAAGTTGACTTTGAAAAGTGATACGTTGACAAAATCTGCCGCTTGAGCGCCAAGGTTAAAGGAGAAGCTGTCGGGGATGACAGATACACCCGTGGCGTAGCCCAAAATTGTGACGGTAACTATGCTGATAAGGATGGAGCCTTTTACACGCTTTGCGTACAAAACTGTCATTATCAACAGCCCTAAAAGGCACAGCAAGCCCGACAGAACAGCAGGGTTTGCAAAGTCTTGAAAGGAGGTCATGTTTATTATGATGGCAGGGTCGGCTACAAAAAGCCCTGAGCCTTTAAAGCCTACCATTGCAAGCATAAGCCCGATACCGCCGGAGATTGCAGCTTTGATGGAGTTTGGAATAGCCTCCACAACCATCTCACGCAGACCGAAAACGGTGATTATTATAAAGAGAACACCGGACAAAAGTATTACCGAAAGACCCATCTGATAAGCGGTTACCTGATCTAAATTCGGATTGCCGGACAGCACTACCATAGCGGGCAGTATGGCGAAGGTGAAGGTGGCGTTAAGCCCCATTCCCGGTGCCTGTGCCAAAGGTGCGTTTGCATAAACACCCATCAAGATGGTGCCCACAAAGGAGGCGATACAGGTGGCGAAGAAAACGCCGTTAAAAATTTGGCTGTTGCCTTGAGAAATTGTGAGTGGGTTTACAATTAAAATGTAAGCCATTGTCATAAATGTGGTAAGGCCGCCGAGAATTTCAACACGAAGGGTAGAGCCTCGCTCGCTGATTTTGAAATATTTGTCCATATAGACCTCCAAATGATTTTTTTTGGCTCTTAGAATAAGAGCGGTTGATTGGTGTAAAAACAAAAAAAGACGGCAGAACCGTCTCAATCAATTGGTTATCGGCAAAAACACTGATGGGTAGTTGTCACTAAAAGCGTAAAAGCGATATTAACCAATAGTCGAGCCATTTACGGCGGCTCGGTAGAGACACTGGAGCCATATTCTCCAATATATATTGATGTTTGTACTATAAAATTTTACAATTTATTAACAATTTAATCAATTGACAAAGAACATGAAAATTCGACAAAATTAAATGAAAATTATGTGCAAGATATAGATTTAACATACCTACCTATGGTTTTATTGTAAAAAAATGGGAAATTAGCAAAAAATATCGGAATTTTTCTCAAAATTGGAAAAATAAAAACGGGCTTTTCGGAAACAATATGGGTACAAAGGAGGTATTGAAAAAATGCCCGATAAAAAAAGAGACAAAAAAGCCAATATGCAAAAAAATGCGCACTCAAGAATGAGGCAGCCACTAACCTTTAGCGACAATTTGAATATGCAGATGGAGCAGACCATCGCTGCGGTGGTGCAAGCGGAAACCTACCCACGGGGGCAGGAGGAAAACTCCACACAGGAGCAAAGGGACGAGGACGAGGAGGAATATAATATGCCAAGAGATGGCAAAAGGTACACGCAGGATGCCTACACTGTGGCACAAAACTACATTGACCGAGTAGAGTTTCGCCACTAGCTGTCAATAAAAATAATAAAGCTTTTGGAAATTGTGACAGGTTCCGAAAGCTTTATTTTTGCGAGTAAAAAGGCAAGGCAGATGCTAATTTCAATTGACTTTTTAGGCTTTAAATGTCATAATAAAAAGCAAATGTAAAAAAGTATGAAAATAATTAAATATTGAAGAAACATCATAGTAAAAAGCGAATTTTAAAATAAAAAAAATCAAATATTTAGGTCAATACCCCACAATTCTAAGGGGGCGCATTGCTTTAGTATATGCCCAATACAAGCGATAATGAGTTTTAGCTTGCTGGGTCACAATAGCTGTATTTATCCTTGCCGATGGTAGCAGGAATGTTGAGCAGGGACGATAAGATGAGGAATGTTATGGAAGAAAAAAATGAATTAAACAGATATAAAGGACAAAAAATGCTATGCATATTACTTTTTATCGTGTTTTTACTGGGGGTCATTCCCCTAATTTACATAGGCAGGTATAATTTCCCTTCGGTGGACGACTACGCCAGTGCCTTTAAGGTACGTGGGGCGATGGAGGAAGGCTATGGCGCTATTGGTGCGGTGCTGATAAATGTTGTGCGTGTCCATTTTAGGTGGCAGGGCACATTTTTGGCAAATTTATTTATCTATGCCACGCCGGCGCTGTTAAATTATCGGGTTTACAAGCTTGTACCATTGTTTATGTACACAATATTTTTCTTTGGGGTAATGTTCTTTTCAAAATCGGTTGTAAGGCTTGTGGACAAAGAGGACAGATATGCATATAAAATTTTAGCGCTTGGGATAATCATATCCTCCATTCAGCAGGTTCCTGTGCCATCGGAAGGGTTTTATTGGTGGACAGGCTCAATAATGTATACAGGGTGCTTTTGTTTACAGATGGTTTTCTTGGGCTGTGTTTTTAAGTGCTATTTTGCTAACACTGAGGGTAAAATAAAGTGGTATACAGGGATGCTCATGTGCCTGTTTTCCTTTATATTGGGCGGAGCAAACTATGTTACGGCATTGATGAACTGCGGGTATATGCTTTTGGCGATAATATATATGATATACCAAAAGTCCCCCAAAACTAAATGGGTTGTGGCTGTTTTTGTCTGTTCGGCATTAGGGCTGCTAGTAAACGTGACGGCACCGGGAAATTTCAATAGAATGACAGAAGTGGATTCCCAGTGGGAATTTAGCGTGTACAGTATACCGGCTATGATTTTAAAGTGCTTTCAAGAGGGCTGGGACGTGATGATAAAATCTTTTCACATAAATATTGTGGGCTTTATGGCAATACTGGTTCCGGTATTCTATGTGTTAACCAAAAAGATGAAATTTAATTTTAAATTGCCCTTAGCAGTAACTATATTTACCTTTTGTATATACTGCGCACAGTATGCACCGGGAGTTTTTACCAACACAGGTGTTCCGGGCAGGATGGAAAATGTTATATTCTATACATTTATCTTGCTTATCTTTTTCAATGTATTTTATTGGACAGGGTATGTTCAAAAAAATCTTATGGAAAAATGCATTTCCAAAGCAAAGTTGTTTCCGAAAAAAGCTCACATAGTAAAATTGGCAGCAGAGCATATGTTTATTTTCGGAATGTTTGCTGCATGTCTTACAGCTCCATCAACCGACATAGCAGTCAAAGGGCTGTTGGACGGGACAACCCAAGAATACGGCACCCATATGGCTTCCCTTATAAACCAGTGCATGGACGAAAATGTAAAGGTTCCCACAGTGTCGGCGTTTAAAAACAGACCGCTGCATCTATCCTTTTATATTTTAGAGCCGGAAGAAAACAGTTGGGGCGCTAGTGAGATGGCACGGCACTATGGCAAAGAAAAGATAGTTATTCTAGATGATTAGTCAAAGGATTAATTTACTTTAAGGAGAATGGTAAAAATGATGAATATAATGCCCAACAACCTAGGCAGACAGTTTAATCTCCACGCTAAGGAATATGAGGACAAGGCGGTGGAAATTCTCCGCAGTGGATGGTATATATTGGGCAGGGAGGTCACCGCCTTTGAGGAGGAGTTCGCAGAATATATAGGCGCAAAACATTGTGTGGGCTTAGCTAGCGGGCTGGATGCATTATGGATGAGCTTTAGACTGTTAGATATTGGACAGGGTGACGAGGTAATCGTTTGCTCCAACGCATATATCGCTTGTGTCATGGGTATTTCCATGAACGGCGCAACCCCTGTTTTTGTAGAGCCGGACGAGTACGACAATCTGGATGCAGAAAAAATCGAGGAGGCAATAACCAGCAAAACTAAGGCTATTTTGGCAGTACATCTATATGGTCAGAGCTGTGACATGACACGGGTAATGGACATTGCAAAGGGACATAATTTGCGTGTGGTGGAGGACTGTGCACAGAGCCACGGCAACCATTGGCAGAGTCAAAGAGTGGGTACCTTTGGGGATATAGGGTGCTTTAGCTTCTACCCAAGCAAGGGCTGCGGTGCTTTTGGAGACGCCGGTTGCATAGTGACAAATGATGATAAGCTAGCGGATAAATTCAAGGTGTTTCGCAACTACGGAAGCCGTGTGCGTTATGAAAATGAAGTGGTGGGGACAAACAGCCGCCTAGATGAAATGCAAGCCGGGCTGCTGCGTGTAAAACTCACCCACCTTGATGAATTTAATGCAGAGCGCTGTAAAATTGCAGAATATTACAATAAAAATATTAAAAATCCATTGGTGGAAAAACCTAAAATACGCCCAGGGGCAGACTGCTCTTGGCACCAATATGTAGTGCACCTGCCCCAGTATCGAGATGAGCTGGCGGCGTACTTAAAGGACAATGGAATAGGTACGATAATTCATTATCCCATACCGCCTCACCTGTCCAAGGCGTATCAATTTTTGGGGCATAAAGAGGGGGATTTCCCCATAGGGGAGCGCTATGCAAAAGAGGTGCTAAGCTTGCCAATGTACAACGGCATATTGCCACAGGAGCTAGAATATGTGGTGGAAAAAATCAATGAATTTAAGGTGTAAACCATGAGACTTCGAGAATTACAGCAAAAGGACGCCCAATATATGCTGGAATGGATGGGCGACGATGAAATAAATCGTTTTTTCAGATTTGATGCCAAGAGCCAAACGCTAGAAAGTGTGGAAGCCTTTATCAAAAGAGCGGGAGAGGACAGAACCGCTGTGCATTTCGCCTGTGTAAATGACGAGGACGAATATCTTGGCACGGTGAGTCTAAAGAAAATCGACTGCGAAAATATGAACTGCGAATATGCGGTAAGCTTTAGGCGATGTGCCCACGGCAGCGGTGCAGCGGAGTTTGCCACAAGGGCGGTGCTAGAGCTTGCCCTTTCCCAATGGGGGATGGAAAAAGTGTATCTCAATGTTTTGGCAAGCAACGAGCGGGCGATTAGATTTTATGAAAAGCTAGGCGCTCAATATGAGGGCACTGCCAAACGGCAGATAAAAATTAACGGACAGTTCAGCGACCTAAAGTGGTATTGCTGGTTAAAGGGGCAGATATGAAAAACATTAAAGCGGTGGAATTTAAAGAGATGGGGGACGAGCGTGGCAAGCTTGTGGTGATTGAAGGAAATATTGATATTCCTTTTGAAATAAAAAGAGTATTTTATATTTATGGCTCGGACAGCGAGGTTGTTCGTGGTCAGCACGCCAACAGAAAAACAGAATTTGTACTGATAAATGTAAGCGGAACTAGCAAAGTAAAGGTTAAGGACGGCAAGGGCAACGAGACTATTTTTGTGCTAAACCGCCCACACACAGGGGTGTATCTCCCAAAGATGGTATGGAAGGATATGTACGATTTTTCCAGTGACAGTGTGCTGTTAGTGCTGGCGAGCGAGCATTTTGATAACAGCGAATATATAAGAGATTATGAGAATTTTGTAAAGGAAGTAAAAGATGTCTAAGCTGTCAATAGTAATTCCCGTGTACTATAACCAAGATAATTTGCTGCCATTATACACTGATATCAAAAAAAAAATAGTTGCCACGCCAGAATTTTCTTACGAAATAGTGATGGTAGACGATGGCTCAAAGGATGATAGCTGGGCGGTTATGCAGGAGCTTGCGGCAGGGGACGAGAATGTTAGAACCATTAAGCTATCAAGAAATTTTGGTAGCCATGCGGCGATATTGTGTGGGCTTGCTAGCTGTACTGGGGATTGTGCCGTCATAAAAGCGGCGGATTTGCAGGAGCCAACGGAAATTATTTTGGATATGTACAGCAGCTGGCAAAGGGGAAATAATGTTGTTTTGGCGGTGCGCAAGGGGAGGGAGGACAAATCCTTCTTTTCATCGGCTTACTACTGGATGACACGGAAATTTGCCCTTGAAAATATGCCAAAGGGCGGGTTTGACGTATTTTTAATCGACCGAAAGGTGATAGAGGTACTGGAAAAGCTGGACGAAAAAAACAGTGCTATAACAGGACAAATTTTGTGGAGCGGATTTAAAACCGACCAAATTTACTATACGAGAAAGCAGCGGGAGATAGGCAAGAGCCGTTGGACACTGAAAAAAAAGGTGAAGCTTGTGGCAGATACGCTGTTTGGATTTTCCAACCTGCCAATAGCGGCAGTTACCGCTGTGGGCGTGATGTCCTGCGCAGGCTCATCGGTGTGGGCAGTGTATGTTTTAATCGGGAAAATCATGGGGGATATTCCCATTCAAGGCTTTACCACCCTGTTTATTTTTCAGCTTTTCAGTTTCGGAATTATCATGCTGACCTTGGGAATACTGGGTGGGTATATTTGGCGCAGCTTTGACGCTTCAAGGAACAGACCGGTCTATATAATAGAAGAAAAACCAAGGGATGAAAAAAATACAGAGGAAAAGCCGCTTTAATTCGGGGCTGAAAGAGAGTGAATAATGTACACATATATAGTTATGCTGTTGATATCCTTATTTTTTGCTGGGGTACTCACATGGGTGAAAAAACAGCAAGGGGAATATCTATGTATTAAATCCTTTAAAATTAAAAAAAAATATGGGGAATACTGCCTGTTAATACTGTCCATGCTGCCATTTATTTTAATATCGGGCTTTAGGCGAGGTATAGGATATGATTACAAAATAGAATATGTGCCAACCTTTGACGCCATTGCCCAAGGGGCGGATTTTGCACATGCGGGCACAGAGTGGGGCTACTACTGGATAAATAAGCTAGTGATAATGCTGGGCGGCGGATATGTGTGGGTGTTTTTAGTCACCTCCATCATAACCATAGGATTTTTCTGGTGTGGATTTTACCAACAATCGAAAAACCTGTGCATGAGTATAGTCATGTTTTTTTGCGGCGAAATGTTTTTTTTAAGCATGGACGGAGTGCGGCAGTTCATGGGTCTGGCAATCGCTTTTTACGGCTTTAAATACATTAAAAAGCGGTCATTTCTCAAATATGCGGCTTTCATACTTTTAGGCTGCTTATTCCATAGATCCACTATAATTCTGCTGCCGTTATATGTTTTAAGCTGTATAAAGATAAATCCATTGGTTATGAGCGCTCTTATTGGATTTGGCTGTGCCATTAACGGCAGTTTAAAAGCTATCATCACATATATTGTGTCCTACACACCCTATGCGGGGTATATAAACTCTATCCTTTTCAATGGGTTTGACAGAATACTTATGGCACGTGTATTTGTGTACGCTTTGATGTTTTTGGTGGCGGGGGCGTTTTACTTTGTAAAGGGCAATAAAGACAGCCATAGCTATGTTTTCTTTTTCAATATGCTGTCTATTGGAATGCTTATATCGCTAAATGCCAACATTATCCCAGCACCAAACCGCATATGCTGGACATTGGAGATAGTGCTTTTGCTCTTAGTGCCAATGATTTTGGAAAGCTGTGATAAAAAAGTGGTTAAATATGCCTTGGGCATAGCGATAGTTGCGGCGTTTTCCATGTCCACATATCACGAGATAATAGTGCTTGAAAACCAAGGGGCAGTGCCATATGTGTTTACATTTATGCCATATTTAGTGTTTAAATAAAGGGTAGATGGTTGGGCTTTACAGAGGGGCTAACGGAGAGTAAAGCTATGCCAAAAAACAAGCTGGGGGCAAATCGAAGGCAAGCGGTGGCAAAATTGGCGGTAAAGCCGTGGCAAAAGAGGCAGATAAAATTGGCGGTAAAATCTAGGGTAAATCGGTGGGCAAAGCCGTGGCAAAAGCGGCAGATAAAATGACAAAGACACAAAAGGGACGCACAATTAAGTGCGTCCCTTTTACTGTATCATGGCTCAAAGCAGTGCAGCTTTTGACTACTCGGCGCCCTCTCCTGAGATAACCTTTTTAACGGTTTTGAATAAAATTCTAAAATCCATAGACATGGACCAATTTTCAATATACTGCCTGTCCAAGGCAACCACTTCCTCAAAATCTGTTATTTCACTGCGCCCACTAACCTGCCATAGTCCGGTTATGCCGGGCTTAAAGCTAAGGCGGCTTTTGTGGTGAGGAGAGTATTTTTCAAATTCATCAACGGTGGGAGGCCGTGTACCCACAAGAGACATATCCCCTGTAAAAACATTCCAAAACTGCGGAAATTCATCTAGGCTAGTCTTTCGGATAAACTTTCCAACCTTGGTAATTCGGGGGTCATTGTCCATCTTGAACATAAAGCCCTGCATCTTGTTGTCATTCATAAGCTGTGCTTTTCGAGCATCGGCATCGGGGTACATGGAGCGGAATTTGTACATTTTAAAGCGCCGCCCGTTGCGTCCAACACGCACTTGGCTGTAAAAGGGTGAGCCTTTTGACTCTATGCAGATGGCAGGAATTAAAAATATGCTGATGATGGCGGTGAGAAAAAGCCCCACAACTCCGCCCACAAGGTCAACTGCCCGCTTTTGCAGCAGCATGGCATGGCTGATTTCGTTGTTGCTGGAGGTGAGCACATGGTAGCCGATAAACTGTTCTGTGCGTGCGTTGGGCAAAGATATTCCCAAATTGTCAAGAGCTAAGTGTACCGTTGTGCCCATGGATTGAAAGCTGGTGAGAATGTCTTCAAGGGCAGGATAGTCCGTCCCAACATTAATGAAAACCTCATCCAAAACTTCCGAGCGCAGCACATCAAACATATTGTCAAGATTAGCGGTAATCTTGAAACCATCGTGGTCCTCTCCTGAATAATCGCCATCCACCAAAACTATATTGGAAACATAGTAGTCACGGTTTTTTTGCTCTAAAATAGCATTGGTAATGTCGCCAAGCCGCTGGGAGGTGGTGACAATGGCAATTTTGGTTCCGCTGTCGCTTTTTCGGTAGTGGTGCATGAAATTTTGCTTAAAATACAGCCGCAAAAAGTACATCAAAACAAAACCAAGGGAGACAAAGGTCAAGAAAAATATACGGGAGAATGTGGCGGTTGTCTTGGTGGCAAAAAGATAGAATAATGCGGATAAAACAACAAGACACCACCATTTTACAATGTAGGAAAATTCCAAGTAATACCCACGTATAAAAAAATCGTGAAGATTATCCGTTAAAACGTCCACCAAAAGCCCGATAACAACGAGCATAATGTAAAGACCGGAGTAGGAAGAGCCATCGGGCAATCTGCTAAAATAAAATAGGCTAGACGCCAAAAAAGCGATGGACAGGCTGAAAATATCAATTAAATATATATAGCTAAAATATTTTGTATTACGTTTTATATACAAGGCGTTTCTCCTTAAAAGTGTGATGGCAATAATAATACTCTTAGTTTAAAAGTATTTGTCTAATGGTACAACATTTTGGTGGGAAATGCAATATGCAAAAGAGGGAAAGCCTATAGCTGTCACAGCGGAAAAAACCAAAGGGGCGGATGGAAATATTTGCCCTGCCACAAAGCTTAGAACAAAAGCGAGCGCACAGGGAAATAGAGTAGAATACATTGCTTAAAAGAAGCGGTTGTGATATAATTTAGCCGTCTATTGCATAATGTCCACACATCTAAGCAGACAGGTGTCAATGCCTTTGTTAAGTGTACATTATGTAAATTTAAAATCAAAAATGTGAACAGTGGAATTAGGGCAGGATAGTGAGAGAAAAAAGATGAAAAAAAGAGTTTTAATGGTTAACAATTTCTACCAAATAGGGGGCGGAGAGCACACTGTTTTTTATAATGAGCTGGAGCTGCTAAAGGAAAATGGACATTTTGTCACCACCTACACAAAGGATAATGCCAGCTTAAAGGGCAGCAAATTAAAGCTGTTGACCGTGCCATTTTCCACCATCTTTTCCTTTAAAACCTATTTTGATGTAAAAAAAATAATAAGCGAGCAAAATATAGAGATTGTCCACTGTCACAATACATTTCCACTAATTTCCCCCTCCGTTTACTATGGAGCGTGGAGCTGTAAGGTGCCGGTGGTGCAGACGGTGCACAACTTTAGGTTTGTATGTGCCAATGGGCTGTTATATCGAAAGGGCAGGATATGCGAGGACTGCTTAAATGGGGGCTGTAAAGCCATCAACCACGGCTGCTATCGAAACTCAAAGGTGCAGACAATTCCCGTTGTGGCAATGCAAAAGCTACACAGGATGCTCGGGACATACAAACGGTTAAATTATATATTTTTGACAGAATTTAACAAGAATAAAATTGTGCCAAAGCTGGATATAAAGGGCAAGGTTTTTATAAAACCTAATTTTGTAAAAAAAACCGAAATAATTGCAAACCTTGTGGTGGACAAAAACAAGTTTATATTTGTGGGCAGATTGGACGAATATAAGGGCATAGAATTTCTGCTGGAGTTTTTTAGCGAGCACAAGGAATTTACCCTGTGTATATATGGCGAGGGGTCTTTGGAAGAAAAAGTGAAAAGCTTTTCCAAAAAATATGAAAATATCAGATATATGGGATTTAAACCCCACGAGGAGATGGAGCAGGACTGGCAGTCGAGCTGTGCACTGATTTTTTCAGGGCTGCTGTACGAGGGACAACCCATGACGATTATAGAAAGTTTGGAAAAAGCAGTGCCGGTTATCTGCACCGACATAGGCAATGCCGCCGATATGGTGAAGGAAGATTACTGCGGAGCACACTTTTCAATGGGCGACAGCGAGAGCCTCGCTAAAGCTATAGAGAAAACACAGCAAAATCGGCAGCGGTATTCACAAAATGCTATGCTGGAAAGAAAAAAATATTCTAAGGAAGAAAACTACAGACAGTTGTGTCAAATTTATGACGCTATAGGGAGAGATTAAAACATATGGAAAACAAACGTAAAAAAGTACTTAGCATATCTATAACGGCACTACTAATGTTAATAATAGTTACTTGCTGTTTTTTAGCAGTTGATAGCTATGCGCTAGCAACGGATGATTTTATCTACCAAAATATTATGGGAACTAATACGAGAGTGCACAATATAGCGGATATAATTCATTCACAATACATACATTATTTTGAGTGGGGCGGAAGGACAGTGGCTCATATAATTGTACAGCTATTGTTACTTTTAGGCAAACCATTGTCCTCAATTATCATCACAGCTGGGATTTTACTGTTGGCATATTTTATTTGTAAAAATGTGTTTGGAAATGCAAAGATAGCCTTATCAAGCGGAATTATAGCCATAACGGGTATATTCTTGCTCAACCCCAGTTTAGAGGAGACACTTTTTTGGATTACAGGCACGGGCAACTATCTGTTCACCATTGTTATCGTGTTGGTATTTATCTACCCATATAGATTGCTGGCTGAAAATGAGCACATCAACCATGACAATGCTGTTATGGGCACAGTTAAAGCGGTGGGTATGTTGCTTTTGGGCGTAATAGCAGGTTGGACGAATGGAAATTTGGGGGCAGCACTGGTTATAACGCTACTTGGGCTGATGGTGTGGCTTGTAAAATTCAAAAAAAATGGCAATTTGCAGTCAAATAAACTTCCCATATGGTCATATGCGGGAGTAGTGGGGGCGGTAATAGGATTTATAGTGCTGCTGATTGCTCCGGGTAATCTTAAAAGAAATGATGCTATTTTGGATATGTACGGCAGTGTAGTTAAAATAGTGCTGCACAGAATTTATATGATGGAGCGGGCATTGTTCACTTATTTATGGGTGATTGCGCTCATAACAGGGCTGCTTGTGGCAGCAAAGGTCTATCTGAAAAAGCAGAAGCTAAGTGTCACAGAGATAATATTTTTAATAATGGGAGCACTGTCATATTTTACAATGCTGGCGTCACCAACGTACCCGGACAGGGTGACATTCAGCACAGTTTGCTTGTTTTTAATTGTATGTATCTCTATAGTAAATCAGTTTGCAAAGGATAAAAAAGAGTATGGTATTGTTGTGGACGGTGTGGCGGTGTTTATGCTGATGACATTTGTATGCCAAAACATTACAAGGGTTCTTTTGCCACTGTTCAAATAGCATATAAACAAGGCTAATCATTACAGTCATCACATACTTGAGTTAAAATTACCAAAGCAGTTTTAAGAAAGCTGTAAATTACAATAGGGCATATTGTTGTGCTTTGAACAGGGTATATGGGCAGCTATAGCAGGTAGCATTTAGCGGCTGAGATTATCCGGCAACGCAACGAAAACTACCTACTTACGCAAAATATCAAATAGACAAATGGGATAAACAATTGTGTTAATGGAGAGGAAAATATGGTAGTACTTATACCGGCGTTCTTAATTATGGCTTATATTATCATAAATAATTTAATTGGTGGGACTGTAAAGGCGTTGATACTGACATTTCTATCCTTTACATTTATAACGGTGGTGCTTGCGGAAGGGCTTAGCTTGTGTGGGCTGTATTCCTATGTTTATCTAGTTTCGGCGTGGCTTATTATAGTGGTGGCAGCGGCGTGGTATACATATAAAAAAACAAATTATTGCCTTGTAGCCAAGAATATGACCGGCGGCATCATTGGATTTTGCAGGGAAAATATATTTATTGTGCTACCTTGTTTAGTAATAGTGGGCTTGGCGTTAATTCGTGGAGCATTTTATCCACCTCAAAATGTTGACAGCTTGATGTATCATTTGAGTCGAGCATTTTTTTATTATAAAAATGAAGCGGTGAGAAACTTTCCATCATCATATGCCTGGAGCGATTACACAGGGCCTTTAAATGCAATATTTATGGCACAGCTTTTAATATTTTTAAAGGGCAAAGATTATCTTCACAATTTCATACAATTTATACCATGGATTGTATCGGCACTTGCAGTGTATGGAATATCAAAAAATATAGGCATGGGAAACAAATGGGCTGTATTTTGTGCTGTAATTTCCTTTACCTTGTCGGAAGTCGTCTTGCAGGCGGCGACAACACAATGCGATTTACTTATGGCTTCCTACTGCGTTATGGCTGTTTATCTTATGAGTGAAATAGCCGCAAACCCACAAGAGCATACAGCGATAAATTTTACATATCTTGGAATAGCAGGCGGTGCGGCTATGGCAAGCAAGGTGTCTGCAGGTATGGTACTGCTACCATTTTTGTTAATATTTGTCACGGCATATCTAATTTATTTGTACAAAAGTAAAAATATTAAAAGTGTGGGTTATATGTTTTTGGCAGGTGCAAGTGCTGTAGCTATTCCGCTAGGCTATTGGATAAGAACGGGGATTGATTTAAACGGCGATTTTTTGGCGATAAGCTACAGTTCCGGAATGAGTGCGGTTCAAGGCGGTGGTATGGTGAGCACTATGCTGGGAAGATTGATAGTGAATTTGGGCTATCTGCTGGGCGGCTCACATCTAGCGTGGAGCAAGGTGGTAGACCAAGCAATACATATATTGTATAAGCTTGTTGGAGCGTCTGAAATCAACATTGATGAGTTTACATCCTTTACACAATGGGTCTCACACGATGAGCAACCCTACGCAATAGCGTTTAGCTTAATAATAATTGCCATAATATTTGTGACGGTAGTTACGATAAAAAAGAAAAATATAAAACTATTGGGTTATTTAGGGGCAGGCGTGGCATCGCTTACCTTGATGGCACTCAGTATATCGGCAGGTATAACATCCATTGCACGGTATGAAATTGCTCCCATAATGCTTTTAATCCCTTTGATAGGGGTTATGGGGGAAAGGCTTAGTGAGGGGATTAAGATAAAGGAGCTATCCTATGCACTATATTATTTTGCAATTACGGCGGCAATGGCGATGGGGATATTAACAAGCATTGCTGATTGCAAACAGACTCCGATTATAGCATGGACGCCACAAAAGTACGAGACACTCAGGAATAGAGCTTACTTTGGCAGAGGATATGATGAAGCGGCGGATGAATATTTTGCAATAGCACAAAAAGAGAACATCACTGAAATAGGATTTATGGAAACACAGGTCAGCGGCTACTATCCGGCACTGTATAAGTTTGGAGATAAAAAATACACAACAAAAAGCATTTACGGCACGGTTGGAATGTCGCATTTGGATAAGAATTTTGTGCCTCAAGGAATAGTTTTTGTGGGCACTGATGCCAAAGAGACATTGACATATGGCACAATTGAATATAAACTGGCAACACAGATTAGACCGCTGGCGTTTAATGGGGCACAAACAGCATTTTACCTGCCCGTAAAACAGTGAGTTGAGGAGATTAGATGACAGAGCGAATTAATATTATAGGCGTGTTGCGTTAAAATGACCAAAGTAGTTTAAGAAAGAGGAAGTTAATGATAGGATATATTGTTGTGGCTTTTTGCATTATATGCATAGGTGGGGCTTTTGCAATAAAAACAGAGGGCAGATGGTTTACGGTACTGCCGATAGCTACGAGTATAATAATATTTATACTGTATTTTTTCGGATTGCTACATAACCTTGAATTGGGTGTATGGGCAGTTATAGCAACGGCGTTTGGCGGCTGTGTTTATTTGACAACCCAACGAAAAGATATATCAAAGCTTTGGAATTTTGAAATCAAAATGATACTATGGGTATTTGTTGGAATTTATATCCTTCAAATTGGTGCTGTTTTTCACCATCCAGATGAATGGGCTCATTGGGGATTGACAGTATATGAGATGTTTCATTCGGGCATACTGAGTAATCGCCAGCAAGCTATAACAGCATTTAAGGAATATCCGCCGGCGACGGCATTGCTTGAATATATGGTGGTGAAGATTAACGGAGAGTTCTCGGCGGCGGGAGTATACCGAGGGATGGCACTATTTACTGTTTCTTTTTTGCTTCCATTGGCAAGCGTTAAGGATAAGTCAAAGGGCGGTAGCATAATGACAGTTATTTTATTGCTTATATTTCCCACTATATTTTTTTATGCATACACGGAGGCATTGGTTGACTGTGTTCTTGGAATTTTATTTGCCGCCATACTTTATCTGTATTTTTCTAAGGAGGACAACCCATTCACATTGCTTACAATTGGGCTTATGTCGGGCATTTTGACATTGACAAAAACATCGGGGCTGGCTCTACTGGTCATTGCAGTGGTAATTATGCTGGCGGACAGTTTAGCGACTAAAAGGTTCAGCAATTTGTTGTCGGTGGGAGCGGTGGCTATAGGTGCAGGGGTTGCTAAATGTAGCTGGAGCGTAAGTATGCTGAAACAGCAGGCAGCGGCACAGTTCTCCACGGATAATATTAATGTAACCAATATAATAGCTCTGTTTAAAAATTTTGGCGAAAAAGAACGGGAAATTGCAAAGCAATTTGCAATGGATTTTATAACGGTTGACCCATCTAAAGGTGCAATAAAGCTGTCTTACATAGGCTGGCTTGTGGTGCTGATTGTGGGGATGATATATCTGTACAAAACGGACATTTTCTCAAAAAAACGGGCAGAGGTACTGGGAATAAGCATGGTCGGAACTTTTTTAGCGTATAGCGGTGGCTTGCTGCTAATGTATTACTTTGTGTGGGGAAAAGCCCTTGTAGAGGGCAGTTTCTACCGGTATTTAGGCACCTGTATCTGTGGTATGCTTTTACTGATTTTTGCCTTTGCTTTGCAAAATATCAAATCATTTAAGGTGTTGATGTGGGCGTTTGTTGCAGTATTGCTGCTCTCACGGCCGGAGTGGGCAAAGCTTGCGGCAAACCCAATTAGAGCAATATTTAACCCACAAG
>JAVWUR010000017.1:29261-29526 GCA_036667055.1 Oscillospiraceae bacterium | reverse complement strand
CATGACAATCTGTCTTGCAAGTGCTTTTGCCATAACCGCCGTGTGGTGGTCGGCTTTCTCAGTGCCGATTTTCAAAAACGTGCAACAAAAGCACTACACCCAAAGCACACATGGGGCGATAAAAGCTTCCTTCTGCGGATTGGGGCAAACCTTGAAGGAGATAGTGGGGCACAAGAAAATGTTGGTGTTTTTACTGGCATATTTCTTCTACATAGATGGGGTAAACACCATAATAAGTATGTCTACCATATATGGCTCCTCCTTG
>JAVWUR010000017.1:0-29230 GCA_036667055.1 Oscillospiraceae bacterium | reverse complement strand
AGTGCAGATTTTGGGGCTGCCTTTCGCCTTGATGTACATACGTTTAAGCGAAAAATTCGGCACTCGATTTATGGTAGGGGTAGGCATATGCGTGTATATGTTCATCACGGTTTTCGCTTTTTTCATAAAAAGTGAATGGCAGTTTTGGCTGCTCTCCATCTTTGTGGCATCTAGCCAAGGGGGCATACAGGCGCTCAGCCGCAGCTTGTACGGAAAGCTTATTCCCGACAAGGCACGCAGCGGAGAATTTTTTGGATTTTATGATATTTTCGGCAAATTCAGCGCCATTATGGGACCTGCACTGGTGGCTTTCTCCAGTGGAATAGCAAAAAATATATACATAAAAAAATGGAACATCGGCGCAGATGCCTCAGCAGAGGTGCTGAACAATCTCACAAAGTCCTCCACCCCTTGGGGCGTTTTAAGTGTACTCATAATACTGGTTATAGGCGGAGTTTTGTTCTTTGTGGTATACCCACGAGTTGAGGCAAAGGAAAATGCAGCAAAGGAGACGAGAGTATAATGCCGGACAGCTATGCACATAAATATAACGGTCAAAACGCCATGAAGATTGCGGGGTACACCCCTCGCTGTTACTCGGCATTTATATTGGGATGTAACGGCCCTGACCCCTTGTTCAGCTATAAAATGTACCTGCCCTTTCATAAAAGTGATATAAATGAGCTTGGGGGCAAGATGCACAAGGAAAAGACAGGGCGGTTTTTGCAAAATCTATTTCGCTATGCAAAAACCAACACGCAAAAGGACTATTGCTTAGGGTTTTTGTGCCACTATTCACTGGATAGCACACTGCACCCATATGTAAATTACATAACCTCGGCTTATGGCAGCCCCTACAACATAAAGCATGGCCATGGGTACTTTGAAAGCGCACTGGACAGCTACATAAGCCATAGAGAATGTGGAAAATGGGCGGCGGAGCCAGCAGAATATTTTCCGGAAATGAAAAGGATGCAGCTTGACCAGATTATCAATCTATTTAAGCGAGCGGTGGAGGCAACCTATGAGGGAGTCTCCTATCCACGAGAGGAGTATCTCAGAGCCTTTAAAGATTTTAGGCTTACAAAGCTCTGGATGTATTCCCCAAGCGGATGGAAATTCCCTGTAGCCTCGGTGCTAGAAAAGCTTTTGGGTCTTGGCAGCGGCTTTATTGTCTGCCATATGCAGCCCTGTAAACGTGAGATAAAAAATATTCACATGTGGCGCAATACACCGGTGGGCTTTTTTTGCACCGCTACCATAGAGGAGCTGTTTGGACGTGGGGACTATATGTCGGCAGACTATATAAAGGTGGGAATAAGCTATTTTAGCGGTCAATACTCGGTGGATGACCTGCTGGAGGATATTGGCAACAAGAGCTACGAAACTGGGCTTGCCATCGGCTGACAATGATACGGACAGGGGTTCCAATTTAGGACAGGCACAGAAAATAAAGTGACTTCCCCTTTGATTTTAAGCAGAATTAATAAAAGCGCTCTCGAAATGGCTTTTTGCCGCCAAATTCGAGAGCGCTTTTTTATTACCCTTTAGTTTTCATTTTGACAGTCGGGGGGCAAACTTTGTCCGGGGCAGTCATCGCTTGTATCCGTCTCGCTGCCTCCGCAAAAATCTCGGTCAAATTTTTCACACACAGTTAGCGAGGGCGCTGGATAGGGCCTTATTCCCTCCACCCAGATGTTCTCATACTTCCACAGTTTATCCACCACACTGCCCTTTACGGTGGCTATGTAGCGAGAGCAGGTGGGGGAAACCTCCTTGCTTATCTTGCAGGATAGATTTACCACCATGCAGGAGCCGTCAATGTAGGGCAGCTCGTTTTTTAAATTTTCTATGCGACAGCCATCCTTTGTGGAGTAAAAATCGCAGATGACCTCGTTGACAAGCTCCATGGGGATTGCCATGTAGGAGGGGGGACAGCGGGGGTCACAGGGGATGGTGCGCACAATGACCTGCCCCTTTACAATAACCCGAACACCGGGATTGTTGGTGTCACAGCCCACAAGCTCCTCCTTTGCCTGAGTCACACGCAAGGAGGCAAACTTGGTGTCAATGCCGCTGGCAGTGTCCACAAGTCCGGTGCAACTGTTTAAAAAGCCGCTGATGCTGGGAAGGGGGATGTTGTCACGTATCTGCCTTGCGGCAATGCAGCGTACATTTTCAGTGCAAAGGTCGAGAGATTCTGTTCTCAAAGCACCCTCTGTTATCCCGAATTTTGATTTATTTTGCATTAAAAACTCTTTGCAGCCCATCGCTTCACAAGCCATAAAATCTCCTCCATAATTAATATATGTTAAAATGTTTCCAGCTAATATTATCATATGCACACAAAGCTTTTTTAGTGCCAAAAATTGGTATTTTGATTTTAAAATCCAATTGTATAACTTTTTTCTATATGTAAAATCGTACAAAAAATCGTGGGTTTTGCCACCGAGAAAAAAGAGATTAATGGCAAAAGAAGTGCTGTTGTTTGTGCAAAGTGCCGAAAATAGGCTATTTTTTTTGACAGCGATACTGCAAAATGGTATACTTATCTAACTTACCAAAATTTAAGTGACAAAGCTTTTGATTAAATTTTGATAAAATGTCAAAAATTTCAATAGACACAGCTGCAAAAAATTAATGATAAAATCGGCTGTATTTTTTTTCAAGACGAAATATTTAAAAAGGAGATTTTATGGTAAAAGCCAAATCGAGGATTATTACATTCCTCACCGAAAACAGACATAGATTTTTATGTACCGTTGTCACGGTGACCATGCTTGCACTGGCAAGCCTTATGATGTATAGTCTGTTAAATGTTGTCACAGTTCAAGACACGGACAACAATTCAAAAATGGTTATCTCCATGTTCGCAAAGCAGGATCATCTGTTGTCTCTTGCAGGCTTTTCCGCACAGGACGATGACGAGATTTTATACACAACCTTCCCCGGTAACTATACCAACATAACAATACGACATACCTTTGATATACCTATAAATGTGGATGGCACCACCACATCTGCAAAGATTACAGACGGTGATGTTGAGGAATGTTTGGCAAACGCCGGCGTGGTTTTGGGCGAGCATGACTACACGGAGCCAAGCCTTCACAGCCCTATAACAGAGGGGCAGAGCATAAAGGTTATGCGGGTGGAATATCGTGACAGCCAGTATGAGGAGGTCATTCCCTTTGAGACGGAATACCGTGCCAACAGCCTGACCTACCGCTTTAAAAGAAACCAATATGTGCTGCGTGACGGCTCGGACGGAAAAAATCTTGTGACCTACCGTGAGCGTTATGTGGACGGAGAGCTGGAGTCCTCCTTGGTGAGCAAGGTGGAGGTTATCCGCAAGCCGGTTAATGCACTGGTGTTAAAGTACGCAAATGCGCCGATTTCACCCCTAAAAGCGCCTGCTGGAGTGGAGATTGTAAACAATGTTCCAACTCGTTACAGCAGTGTCATATCCAACGTATCCGCAACGGGCTACTCGGCAAAAAGAGGCAGAGGTGCTTCGGGGCTGGGGCTTTTCTATGGCTCGGTAGCGGTAAATCCAAATGTTATTCCCTATGGCTCCAAGCTGTATATCACAAGCCCAGACGGGCAGTTTGTCTACGGCTTTGCTATAGCAACCGATACAGGCGGGTCAATGCTAAATGGCTCTGTGGGGGTAGACCTTTTCTATGAGACATATAAGGAAAGTACCCTCAACTGGAAAAACGTTGTAAATATTTACGTGCTTTAATTGCGGAACAAAAAAACTCTGTCAAGGATAAAAATTGGCAGAGTTTTTTTAATCAAGGCAAAAAACATTGGCAATTGACTATTGGGTGTAATTGTGTTAAATTAATACTTATAAAAAAGAACGCAAAAATAAATGGCGCAGAGAATGGCGCAAATTTAATAGGAGAGTTTAGCTATGAAAAAGAAAAACATTATAATGCTGGTGGCAGCGCTGGCTGTAGTTATTGTGGCACTGGGCGTGGTGTACAAATTTTTTGGGCCTAAAGCACAGAGCGGCAGCAAAAATGTTACCATCGAGGTATATTTTGAGGACGGCGGCAAGGCAGAAAAAACCTATAATCTTAAAACCGACGAAGAATTTTTAGGCAAGCTGCTTTTGGATGAAAAGATTGCTGTGGGCGAGGACGGCCCTTACGGCTTGTACATAAAAACAGTCTGTGACAAGACGGTGGATGATTCAAAGCAGGAGTGGTGGTGCATAACCGCAAATGGCTTCCAGATGGTAAATACCGCACCGGACTTAACGCCTATCTTGGATGGGGACAAGTATGAAATTACCATGAAGGTTGGCTACTAGGGGATGAAAACAAAAAAACTTGTTACTGCAGCTTTTCTTGCAGCGATAATGTTTGTTTCTCAAGTGGCGATAAGCTTTTTGCCAAACATAGAGCCGGTGACCTTGATGGTGATACTTTTCACCTTGGTGTTCGGCATGAAACAGTCCCTCACGGTGATATATCTTTTCGCCGCACTAGAGGGATTGTTCTATGGTTTTGGCATATGGTGGTTTATGTATCTGTACGTTTGGACAATTTTGGCAGTTGCCGTTTGGCTGTGCCGCAAAAATAATTCCGTGATTGTGTGGGCGGTTATCGCCGGCTTTTATGGGCTGTGCTTTGGTGCGCTTTGCGCTATACCATACGGAATTATCGGCGGATTTTATGCCGGTGTGGCATATTGGGTGGCAGGTATTCCATTTGATATCGCCCATTGTGTGGGTAACGTGCTAATGATTTTCCTGTTGTTTACCCCCATGAAAAAAGTTTTGGAAAAGGCAAAAACTATGACCTTTAGACAGTAAATAAAGACCCTTGACGCACACCACAATAGGTACGTCCGAGGGTCTTTTTTTTATAGAATATAACACCTAGGGGTGAGCCGCAGGATAGCTAACTGCCGCAAACAGCTACAAGGATTTATCTATCTTCAAGGGAATTACGTTGCGGTATACCGCCCGAGCTTTTGAGGAGATGAATTTATCCTGATGAACCGAGCCAAAATACCAAGTAGTGTATTCCACCCTGTCGGTCATAGCGTCAAAAAATTCCATGAGCAAGCTGGTGTGGTAGCTTTCAAGGTCGATAAATCGGTTGATTTTGCCACTGGGAAGATGGGTTAAAATATAATCTACCTTGTTTTCATAGAGCTTTAGGTTCGCTATGCAGGATTCAAAATCTGCCTGCCCCGGAACCGATTGCTCAAACTTAAAGTCGGGGACAAAGCCGTCTCCGCCGCCAAAACAAAGTATTGTCTTGCCCTCAATTTCAAGAATTTCCCCCCGCTGTATATAATAGATTTTGCCCGCACAAATCTCCCTAGCCCTAGCGCCAAGATAAGTTTTTTCGGGGTAGGAGCTTAAAGCACCAAAGTTTTCGTACCTGCCGTCGATAAAAAGTATTTTATAGGGCAGCTTGGCAAGCTTTTTCAGCACCTTAGCCTCTGCCTTATCATTGTTCCACACAAAGCCGAAATCTCCCAAAATAATGAGGGTGTCTCCAATTTTAAGGGGTTTTAGCTGTTTGTCATTAAATCTTTCAAGCTCTCCGTGAGTATCGCCGGTGATAAAAACCATTTTTCGCTCCTTTATATGCAAAACAAATGTTTATTTGTTAATAAATTTATGGTATAATTAGAATTTAACAGGGATATTTGATAATCAGTTTTGGGTATACTTATAGTTTACCATAGCTGACATATCCCCAAAATACTATTATCTATTATACCAATAAACAGCAAAGGTTGTCTATATGAAAAAGCAATTAAAAGTAGTTTCTTTCCTTTTAACTATAATTTTGACAGTGGGGGCGCTCCCTGTGTTTGCTGCCCCACCACGGCAGACCGCACGGTATGAGCTGCCCTTTGAAATGAATGTGGCAAGCTGTATTTTAGTAAGCCTTGACACAGGGGAGGTCATTTTTGAAAAGAATGCCGATGTTCAGCGCCCCCCTGCCTCCCTGACAAAGCTTATGACAAGCTATCTTGTCTTTAAATATGTGGATGATATTGACGGCACAATGGTGACGGCAAAGCCTTACATTTATGATGAATTTTATGGGCTTGGGGTGTCCACCGCCGACATTCGCAAGGGTGAGACGTTATCCATGCGTGACCTTTTGTATGCTATGCTGCTGCCCAGCGGAAATGAGGCGGCAAGCATGGTGGCAGATTATATCGGCAACGGCAGCATCTCAAATTTCAATATGCTCATGACCACCGAGGCAAAAAAATTGGGGTGTAAAAACACTAACTTCAACAACCCACATGGGCTGTTTTCCGAAAATCACTATTCCTCGGCGTATGATATGTATTTGATTGCTAAAGCCTGCTATGAAACTCCGGGCTTTATGGAGATTGCAAGCACAAGAATATATGAATTGCCTGCCAATGTTAAACACGCACAGTCGTATAACATAATATCCACCATACGCATGATGGACAAAGCGTCCCCCGTGTATCGCTCCTATGTAAAGGGGATGAAAACCGGCTCCTTGCCCGAGGCAGGGCATAACTTTGTGACCCTGTGCGAAAAAAACGGAGAAAAATATATTTTGGTGCTTATGGGGGTAGAACCTACAGATGTAGATGGCACTCAGCTATCCGACCGCCCCTCCTTTGATATGACCATAAAAATCATGGACTATTTTTTTGATAGCTACACATTAAAAGCGGCAAATTCCATGTCCACCCCATCAGCGGAGGTGAAATTAAAGTACGCCAAAGAGACGGACACACTTATGCTGTACCCCAAGACAGAGGTGTACAGTGTGCTGCCCAAGGATGTGGACGAGTCCAGTTTTCAAAAAACCTATGAATTGCCCGAAACGGTGAGTGCGCCTGTTGCGGCAGGGGATGTGATAGGCACTGTCAGCTATTTTATAGCGGGTAGCTTGGTGGGCACAACGGATTTAGTGTGCGAAACCGCATATGAGCGGGACAGCTTTATATTCATGGTGGAAAAGATAAAGGAGGCGTTCACCTCACTGTACTTTAAAGTGGTACTGGGGCTGTGCGCCGGTTTGGTGGTGCTGTTTTTCAGCTACCGCTACTATATAGGCAAAAGGTATGAAAAGATGCAAAAGGTACACAGGAGGACAAAATAATATGGAGAATACTCAATATGTTTACGTTATTTTAAGCCGCTCCAACACCATGTTTGCCAAGGCGATTAGGCGGTTTACCAAAAAATATTACAACCACACCTCCATCGCTTTTGAGGAAAGTCTCACCCCATTTTATTCCTTTGGCAGGCTCTACCCAAGAATTATGTTTCCCGCAGGGTTTATAACGGAGGGGGTGGACAAAGGCTTTTTCAAGGTGCATCCCGACACTAAAATATGCGCCATCAAGGTGCCGCTGACCCAGGAACAGCTAGTGGGGGTTAAGGAAAAATTAAAGCCCTTTACCGACAACCCACGGCACTACCAGTACAACGTGCTGAGAATGCCCTTGATGATGGCAGGAATTCCCACTAAAAACGAGAGAAAGTATGTGTGCAGCGTATTTGTGGCAAAGCTTTTAGGGGATGTGCTGGATTTTGGCAAGGACTATTCGCTGGTTTATCCTGAGGACTTTCTTTCCTTTGGATTTGAAATAATTTATGAGGGGACAGCAGGAGATTATGAAAAATAGCAGTTACAGCGTCAAAGACCCAAGAAACCTATCAATTTTAACAGACTTTTACGAGCTTACCATGGCAAACGGCTTTTTTCAAAGCGAGCATCGGAATACCGTCTGTGTATTTGATATCTTTTTCAGAAAAGTTCCGGACAACGGCGGCTTTGTGATTTTTTGCGGCTTGGAGCAGGCGATAGATTACCTAGACAATCTAAGCTTTACACAGGGTGATATTGCGTATCTTCGCAGCAAAAATATGTTCAGCGAGGATTTTCTTTCCTACCTTGCAGATTTTAAATTTGAATGTAACATATGGTCCTTTAAGGAGGGCACACCTGTTTTTCCAAAGGAACCAATGTTTGTGGTGGAAGGCCCCTGTATTCAAGCACAGCTATTGGAGACAACGCTGCTCATTTTGATGAACCATCAAACCCTTATTGCCACAAAGGCAAACAGGATAGTGCGCAGTGCCATGGGTCGTCCGGTACAGGAGTTTGGAGCACGTCGGGCACAAGGGGTGGACGCCGCAAATTATGGCAGCCGAGCCGCCTTTATAGGGGGCTGTGTATCCACCTCCAACACCATGATGGAGCGAGATATGGGTATACCTGCCTCGGGGACGATGGCGCATAGCTGGGTGCAGATGTTTGACAGCGAGTACAGCGCTTTTTGCCGCTACGCACAGCTTTATCCCGATAGCTGTGTGCTGCTGGTGGACACCTACAATGTTATAAAAAGCGGTATACCCAACGCTATAAAGGTTTTTGATGAGGTGTTAAAGCCGCTAGGGAAAAAACCAATTGCCGTGAGAATTGACTCGGGAGACATTGCATATCTCTCAAAAAAAGCAAGACTTATGCTAGATGCCGCCGGTTATGCAGATGTGAAGATAGTGGCATCCAATGCACTGGATGAATATATAATCAGAGACTTGTTTATAAGCGATGCCAAGCTTGATTCCTTTGGGGTGGGGGAAAACCTGATAACCAGCCGCACAACCCCTGTTTTGGGCGGAGTGTACAAGCTTGTGGCGGTGAAAAAGGGCGAGGAATATATCCCCAAAATAAAGATAAGTGAAAGCTTTGAAAAAATCACCATACCCTACCGCAAACAGGTCTACCGCATCTACTCAAAGGACACAGGCAAGGCGCTTGCAGACTATCTTGCTATTTTTGATGAGCAGGTGGAGGATAAAAACGAGATAACAATATTCTCGCCCCTAGAGCCGTGGAAAAAAGTCACACTGGAAAATGTGACCATAAAGCCGCTGTTAATTCCAATTTTCAAAGATGGCAAAAGGGTTTATGACAGCCCACGCCTTACAGAGATACGGGACTTTTGTACTCTACAGCTAAACACCTTGTGGGATGAGATAAAGCGACTGGAATACCCTCACCAGTACTATGTGGACTACTCGCAAAAGCTGTGGGACGAGCAAAGACGTCTATTGGAGGAGAGAAGCTGAGGGCTGAAAAGGATAGACGATAGCCAGCGGTGCGCCGACAATAGCAGTTTAGACAATAGTACAATATAATTATTGGATAATATGCCGATAGTATTTTGGATAACAGTATAATAACCATATTAGATAACAGGGCAAGGGCGTTAAAATTAGGCAATTAGGCAGTTAGATAATTTAGAAAATATATAGAACTGTAAAATTAAAGGCTCGAAAAACCTTCGAGCCTTTTGCTGTGCAAAAAATTATTTCTGAAATACTATACGCCCCTCACGAATTGTCATAACCACATCTAAATCCTCGCTAAGCACCGCAAGGTCGGCAAATTTTCCGGGGGCTATGCTTCCTCGAGAGCCGAAAATACCCAGCTCCTTGGCGGGATTTTCCGTGACTAAGCAAGCGATTTCCTCCACCGGCTTTCCGGTGAAACGAACAAGGTTTTTTATCGCCTTTCCCATGGTTAAGGTGCTGCCGGCACGAGCGTCTCCAACCTTTAATCGGGCATCCCCTCCCTTTACCACCACATCATTTACCCCCAGCTTGTAGTCACCGTCGGCTAAACCAGCCGCCATAATGCTGTCGGTTATAACAACAACACGGTCATAGCCCTTGGTTTTAAGGATGAGATTGAGGGTGGCAGGGCTTAAATGCAAACCGTCCCCTATCGCCTCACACCAGATGTCGCTTAATAGCGCAGCTCCGGCAATGCCAATTTCATGGTGGTGAAGTGGGCGCATTGCATTAAAGGTGTGGGTGGACAGACACGCCCCAGCCTCTATCGCCGCCATAGCCGTGGCAAAATCAGCGTTGCTGTGGCCTATACCCACGTTTATTTCGGAGGATATCTGCTGTATTAGGGGCAAAACTCCGTCCACCTCGGGGGCGACAGTCATGTATTTTATAGCGCCGTTAGCGGCGGCTTGGTACTCCCTAAAAAGTGCCAAATCCCCCGACTGCAACAGCCAAGGGGGCATGGCTCCCTTGTATTCCTCGCTTAAAAAAGGCCCCTCAAGATGTATGCCATAGAGCTTTGCACCGGATTTATCCGCCATAGCTTGGGTGATGTTGGAGATACATTCAAGAGTCTTTTCACGGGTGTCAGTGAGGACACTGGCAAGCCAAAGGGTGGTGCCTTGGGCAGCAAAAAAATCGCTGAGCTTTGTTAAATCCTCACGGGTGGAAAGGTTTACATCATAGCCGCCGCCGCCGTGGGTGTGGGTGTCAATAAAGCCGGGGAGCACCGTTTTACCCGCTAGGTCAAAAGCCTTGTCCCCACAAAGCCCCTCCCCCACAGCACCAATAAGCTCCCCTTGGATGAGCAGGTCGCCCAGAGCAAGGGTGCGCCCTATCAAAATATTCGCATTTTTCAGTACAATAGACATAAAAAAGCCTCCTATCTAGCTATAATGCTATTTTAAATCATTTTACTTTCATATTCAATTAGAATATAATATAAAGCAATAGCAAACATCAAATGGATATATTTTATGCCGTTTTATACATAATCACTATAAATCACAAACTATTAAAAGAAATTTTCTATAGGGAAAAAATAATTTGTTAATGCATTTTTCACAAATCTATGTTAAAATATTAACAACCATAAAAGGAGGGCTAAACCATGGAGATGGACAGAGTGATAGGCGTGCGCAGCGACAAGACGGTTTTCAGAGCCAAGGACAAGGTTATAAAGATGTTTGACGATGGGTATTCCAAGTCGGATATTCTAAATGAAGCATTAAACCAGTCACGAATTGAGGAGATGGGCATGAACATCCCGAAAATTCTAGAGGTGGGGAAGATTGATGGCAGGTGGGCGATTATCCAAGAGTTTATAGAGGGTAAGCAGCTTGAATATTTAATGGGAACAAATCCGGAGAAGATGGCTGAATATCTTGATAATATGGCACAGCTTCAATGGGATATGCACCAAAAAAAGCCGCCGCTTTTAAACAAGCTGACGGACACATTAACCAGAAAAATTGCCGCCTGTGACCTTAATGCCACGGTGCGGTATGATATAATAGCCCAGTTGCAGGAGATGCCAAAGGGCAACAGCCTGTGCCATGGGGATTTTGTTCCGGGGAACATAATTGTGGGGACAAAGGGAGAGTATTTTATGCTGGATTTTTCTCATTCCTGTGTGGGAAATCCTTTGGCGGATGTGGCAAAAAGCTATATTTTGCTAGGGCTGCATTTTGGCGAGGACATAGCGGAAAAATATATAGCTCTATACTGTGATAAATCCGGCGGCAAGACGGAGGATGTAAAAAAATGGCTTAGAGTTGTGGCGGCAAGCGAGCTTTGCTATGTGGGGGATGAGGTAAAACAAATATTGACAAAATTTTTATCAAGATAAATAATTCAAATATTAAGGAGAAATTACTATGAAAGTCACCGTATGTATCGGCAGCTCCTGCCATCTTAAAGGCTCCCGCAACGTGGTGGGAAATTTGCAAGAGCTTATCTGCGAAAACAACTTAAAGGACAAGGTGGACTTGTGCGGCACCTTTTGCCTTGGGCACTGTCAAAATGGGGTCTGCGTGACGGTGGATGAAAATATATATTCCGTCACCCCCGAAACGGTGGGGGATTTTTTCAAAGCCGAGGTGCTGGCAAAGCTGTAGAAACGATAAGCTTAGCCGTTTAAAAGCAAGATGTGAACGGCTAAAAACCAACGTGAACAACAAGGGAAGGCAAGGGGCTTAATAGATGGCGGAATTTTTAAAACTCAAAAAATCAAACTGTAAAAATTGCTACAAATGTATACGCAACTGTCCGGTAAAGTCCATAAGGTTTTCCGGCAACCAAGCCCACATTGTGGGTAACGAGTGCATACTGTGCGGCAGGTGCTTTGTGGTGTGCCCCCAAAATGCAAAGGAGATAGCTGACGACACAGAAAAGGTCAAGGTTATGCTGTCGGGGCAGGAGCCGGTGGCGGTGTCATTAGCGCCATCTTTTATTGCAAACTACCACGGGGTGGGCATAAAATCCATGGAAAAGGCGCTCCATCAGCTAGGCTTTGATATAGTGGAGGAGACGGCAATCGGCGCTACTATGGTGAAAAAAGAGTACGAGAGAATTCTGCGAGAGGATAAACCTACCGTGTTAATTTCCTCCTGCTGCCACTCGGTCAACCTTTTAATACAAAAGCATTACCAAAATTCCCTTAGATATCTAGCGAGGGTGGTGTCCCCAATGCAGGCGCACTGTATGGACATAAAAAAACGATACCCCAATGCAAAAACAGTGTTTATCGGCCCCTGTGTAGCAAAAAAGGATGAGGCGAACCACTATGAGGGCATTGTGGACGCAGTGCTGACCTTTGAGGAGCTAACGAGAATGTTAGAGGAAAATAATATAACCCTCACAGAGCATCTAGACGTTATTCCTCAGTCGAGAGCACGGCTTTTCCCCACCACAGGGGGAATATTAAAAACCATGAAGCGTGACCAAGAGCAGTATACATACCTTGCAATAGATGGGCTGGAAAACTGTATAGCGGCACTGGACGAGATTGAAAAGGGCAGCATACAAAACTGTTTTATCGAGATGTCTGCCTGTGCCGGAAGCTGTGTTAATGGGCCGGTTATGGAAAAATACCATCATATGCCCATCAGCGATTACACCCAAGTTACCTCCTATGCCGGTAAGGAGGATTTCGAGGTGTCACCCATGGACGCTGCGACGCTGGTAAAGCAGTTTGAATTTATCGACCGCAAGCTGGGTATGCCGACACAGAGCGAGGTTTTTGCCATACTGCGCCAGATGGGAAAGATGAAACCGTCACAAGAATTAAATTGCGGCTCCTGCGGATACAACACCTGTCGAGAAAAGGCGGTTGCCATCTATCAGGGCAAGGCGGATTTAACAATGTGTATGCCATTTTTGAAGGACAAGGCGGAAAGCTTTTCCACCAATATTGTGGACAACACCCCCGATGGAATTATAGTGCTAAATGAAAATTTAGAGGTTCAGCAGATAAATAAAGCGGCGTGCTCCATTGTGAATTTACAGATGGCACAGGACATTTTGGGAGAGCCGATTATAAGGCTTTTAGACCCAACAGATTTTATGAATGTAAAGCTGTCGGGGCGAACGATACATGATAAGCGCATCTATCTTGTAGAGTATGGCAGATATGTAGATGAGACAATAGTATATGACAAGGACTACAAGGTGCTCATTTGTATGCTGCGAGACGTGACGGAGCAGGAAAAGCACAGGGAGAAAAAAGAGTATATAGGCCGTCAAACCGTGGAGATTGCCGACAAGGTTGTGGATAAGCAGATGAGAATTGTACAGGAGATAGCGTCACTGCTAGGGGAGACTGCGGCGGAGACAAAAATTGCACTCACCAAGCTGAAGGAGTCGATAAAAGATGAATAATCTCTGTGCCGACATAGGCTATCAAAGCATAAATAAATATGGTGAGCAGCTGTGCGGCGACCATATTGATGTGATTGAGCAGGACGATAATTCCACCGTTATTGTGCTGGCGGATGGGCTTGGCAGTGGTGTAAAGGCAGGTATTCTATCCACCCTGACCTCCAAAATAATATCCACAATGATGGCGGCAGGCATGAAGCTGGAGGATTGCGTGGAGACTATTGCGGCAACGCTGCCCGTGTGCAGTGTGCGTGGCATAGCCTATTCCACCTTCACCATAATTCGCCTTGTTAACAACGAGGAGGCGGAGATAATCGAGTATGACAATCCCCATGTGATTTTGCTGCGTGACGGCAAGGGGATGGAAATACCCAAAACCATCATGGAAATAGGGGGCAAAACCATCTACCGTTCCAAAACAATGCTAAAAGAAAATGATATTTTTATCGCCATGAGCGATGGAGCAATCCACGCCGGAGTAGGCATGGAATTAAATTTTGGGTGGGAGCGAGAGAATATAACCTCCTTTATGGAAACTTTTTACGATGTGGGATTTACCGCCAAAACCCTAACCACCATACTTTTAGAGGAATGTTACCGACTATATGGAGAAAAAGCGGGGGACGACACCACAATATGCACCGTGAGAATACGCAAACGGGAGTCCATGAGCCTTATCATAGGCCCGCCGGCAAACCGAGATGATGCAAAAAAAATGATGTCGCTATTCTTTTCCAAGGAGGGAAAGCACATTGTGTGCGGCGGCTCTACCAGTGCAATTGCCGCAGCCTATCTGCGCAAAACGGTACAGCCAAGTCTTGACTTTTTTGATCCGGATATCCCCCCAATAGCAAAAATAGAGGGGGTGGATTTGACAACCGAGGGGGTCATAACCATTAATCGTGTGCTGGAATATGCACAGGATTATCTGGATAAAAATGAAAAATACACCAAATGGAGCTGCGATAAGGACGGTGCAAGCCAAATTGCACGGCTGCTTTTTGAGGAGGCAACGGACATTAACTTTTTTGTGGGCAGAGCCATAAATCCCGCCCATCAAAACCCAAATCTGCCTATAAGCTTCAGCATAAAAATGCGGCTTATCGACGAACTATCCGAGTGTATGCGCCAGATGGGTAAGAAGATAAAAGTCAGTTACTTTTAACAAAAACCCACTTGATTTTTTGTACAGATTGACGTATAATGTTTTCACACTGTGTAAGCTTTGCCATATTACAGGCAGTACAGCTATGCATAATGCTAAATAAGGGAGAAATATATGAGGAAATTTGATACTAAGGTGCAGTATTTAAAATACAAGGTTTTAAGAGAGGTTGCAAAGCAGGCGTTTAACGACACACTGCTTGAAAATATAACGGAGATACCCAAGATAATTGTGCCACGCAAGGAGCCGACAATGCGGTGCTGTGTGTACAAAGAGCGTGCCATCGTGTCCGAGCGCATAAAAATTGCCATGGGTGGGGACAAGACAAACCCCAACGTGATAGAGGTTATCGACATAGCCTGTGACGAGTGTCCTGTGGGTGGGTACGAAATTTCCAATGCCTGCCGTGGGTGCATAGCTCACCATTGCGAGGAAATTTGTAAGCGTGGTGCAATAACCTTTGACCACAACCAAAAGGCGCATATAGATAAATCCAAATGTGTGGAATGTGGTCAGTGTGCCAAGGTTTGCCCTTACAGCGCCATTGTAAACCACAAGCGCCCCTGTGAAAATGCCTGCAAGGTAAAGGCGATTTACATGGACGAGAGCAAGGCGGCAAAGGTGGACAACAACAAGTGTATCGCCTGCGGAGCCTGTGTGTACCAGTGCCCCTTTGGGTCGATAACCCAAAAGTCCTTTATTTTGGATGTTATAGATATTATTAAAAAGAGCGAGAGCAACTCAAAATACAAGACCTATGCGGTGGTAGCGCCCTCCATTGCCAGCCAGTTTTCCTATGCAAAGCTAGGTCAGGTCATATGCGGAATTAAAAAGCTTGGGTTTTATACGGTGGTGGAGGCAGCCCTTGGAGCGGATATGGTGGCACTCACCGAGGCACAGGAGCTACTGGAAAAGGGTCTGCTAACCTCCTCCTGCTGTCCTGCCTTTGTGGATTATGTTAAAAAGCAGTTTCCGGCACTGGAAAAGTATGTGTCCCACAACAATTCCCCTATGGTGGAGATTGCCAAGTATATAAAGAGCACCGACCCCACTGCCAAGGTGGTGTTTATCGGGCCTTGCACCGCCAAAAAGATGGAATTTCAACTGGAAAAAACCCAAGGTGCGGTGGACTGCGTTATGACCTTTGAGGAGCTGCAAGCGCTGCTGGACAGCATAGACATTGACGTGACCCAATTGGAGGAGGATGTTCTGGACAACGCCTCCTACTTTGGCAGAATTTTTGCCCGCAGCGGAGGGCTTACCGAGGCGGTGCGCCAAAGCCTAAAGGAGCAGGGCAAGGGTGATGCAGATTTTCGCCCTGTGACCTGTGATGGAATTGACGCTTGCAAGCTGGCACTGCTAAAGCTGTCAAAGAATGTGCTGGACGGAAACTTTATCGAGGGAATGGCGTGCGGCGGCGGCTGTATAGGCGGTGCAGGCTGTTTAACTCATGGAGAAAAGAACAAATCCGACATAGATAAATATGGCAAGGAAGCCATGGAAAAAACTATTTTGGATGCGGTGAAAACCACAGACATTTCCCTTAATTAGGAAAAAAAGAGACAGAAAAGGTAAGTTTTGTGAGCCTTTTCTGTTTTTTATGTGAAAACGCTTGCTTTTTTTGGGGATGTCTATATAATAAATAATACGTGTAAAAAAAATATCAGGGCAACTTTAACTACAAATTCACGTAAAAAATACGTTTAGGGGTAAATAAATGAAAAAAACAAAAATTTTAAGCTTGGTACTGGCGGCAGTACTTATCACAGGGCTGTTTGCGGCTTGTACACCAAAACCTACCGACAGTGGGGCACAGACCGATTCCGGAACATCTTCCGACCAAGGGACAGAATCGGGCACAGCGGCGCCTGTAAAATTTGACCCAAACACCTTTCTCACCGAGGATGGCTATATCAAGGATATAAAGGCAAAAAAATCAGTGAAATTGGGAACATACAAGGGAATTACCGTGCCAAAGGAAAAGCTTGAGGTAAAGCCGGAGGAGATAAAGGCTCAGGTGGATGCAGTTTTGGAATATTACGTCACCTATGAAGCATTGAAAGAGGGGGAAGTTAAAGCAGATTCCACCCTTAACATAGATTATGTGGGCAAGGTTGACGGTGTGGCATTTGAGGGCGGCTCAACAGACGGCAAGGGCACCGATGTTACCATAGGAGTGACACAATATATTGACGACTTTTTAGAGCAGCTGGTAGGGCATAAGGTAGGGGAAAAATTTGACATAAAGGTCACATTCCCTGATGAATACACATCTACAGAGCTAGCGGGCAAGAACGCTGTTTTCTCCATCACAATAAATTCTTTACAGGGTGAAAAGGTATATCCGGAATTGACAGACGAGTTTGTCAAAACCAACTTTTCCGAAACCGCCGGCTGTAACACCATAAAGGAGATGGAGGACACCTTCAGAAAACAAATCTCCACAGAGCAAAGAAGTAGATATATCTGGGAAACCATGGTGGCAGGTATGGAAATAAAGAAGATGCCGGAAAAGATAATGGAGCTGCAAAAGGGTATGGCAATCAACTATTACGAGGGGGCAGCCCAACAGTATGGCATGACCTTTGAGCAGTATCTTGGAGTGCTAGGCAAGGGCACCATGGAGGATTTCCTAAAAGCGGAGGAAGCAAATTTTGCGGCAGCGGCAAATGAAACCTTGATAATACAAGCTATTGCAGAGCAGGAAAAGATATTAGTTACCGATGAGGACATAAAAGCATATCTTGGCAAGGACGATTTTTCCCAAGAGGAAGCGGCTTATGGCAAAGCGTATGTAAAGTTTGTAACGATGCAAAACAAGGTGGTTGACCTTGTTCACAGCAGCGCAGTTGATGCGTAATTACTAGACATTATATAAAAATGGGGGCGAATAATATTTCGCCTCTATTTTTTTTTTACAAAGTTGAGGTTGATATTTTGTTCGGTATGGCTTAAAATAGAATATGGTAAATATTATATTTTAGATATGCGAGGAATTTTTATGGGAATATATGACCAGCACCTACACTCCAAGTTCTCCTATGACAGCCGACAGGAGATGGAGGAATACATAATAGCAGCAAAGGCACAAGGGGATAAAATTTTCACCACCACCGAGCATATGGATTTAGACAGCAGCATAACGGATTGTGATATGGTGCCGGATTTTGCGAACCTGTTGGCAGAGCGTAGCAGCTTGGCAAAAAAATATGACATTGAGATATTAAACGGAGTGGAGATAGGCTACAAGCCAATAACTCAAGATAAAATAGAGAAGGTAATCAGCCATCATTCAGAATTTGATGTGATAATTTTGTCCATACATGAGGATGAATATGGGGACGTTGCCACTCAGGCGCTACTGCAAAACAAAACGCCGGACGTTGCCTTTACCCACTACCTAGAATTGGTGCTCTATGCCGTGACCCATTTTTCCGATTTTGATATTTTAGGACATATTGATTTTATAATTAGATATGTGGGGCAGGTGGAGATTGAGAAATATGAGGAAAAGCTAGTTGAGATATTTAAAGTTGTCATAGAAAAGGACAAGACTCTCGAAATAAACACAAGACTAATAGAAAAATACGGCACGGTCAAGTATTCAAAATTTGTGATAGAAACCTATGCTAAGTGCGGAGGGAAAAAGGTGTCTTTGGGCAGTGACGCACATAAAATTGAGGGGTACAAGCTGAATTTTGAGACGGTTAAGGAAATTTTGATGGAAAATGGAATTTTGGGAATAACCGCATATAAAAACAGAAAGCCATTTTTTATGCCTTTTGAGGGCTAAATAATATTTTTCATGGAGGAAAGCATATTGAAAAAACTATCTGCCTTGATGTTGGTGTTGGCGCTCACGGCGGCATTGTCGGGGTGCGGCAAAAAAACTGACACACCGCCAAAAGGCGAGGGGAGCACAGCAGAAAATACAGCCGTTGTGGAGGATTTAAAGGAAGCGATAGCGGAGCAGCCAATCCTATTGACCTCGGCGGGGCAGTCTGCGGATGTGGAGATGGCAAAGACGCTTTTGACAAAAGCGGAGCTTGAATTTTCTGTTAACAGCCAAGCGACAGGTGCAGATATAAAGGATGCAAAAACGCTGATTTTGGCAGTGGGCGGCTCAACGCAGGGGATGGGTACAGCAGGCGTTGACCTAGACCACGAGCTGGAGAGGGTTAAAAAGCTTACTGCGGCGGCTGCAAAGGCAGATGTAAAAATAATAGCGATACACATTGGGGGCGAGGTAAGGCGCAGTGAAATTTCCGATGAGTTTATAGCGCCAAGCTTTGAAAAAGCCGATTATGCGGTAGTTGTTGCCGATGGTGACAAGGACGGCAGGATGAAAAATTTAGCCTCAAAACGTGGTGTGCCAATAAAGGAAGTGGACTGCGTAGCAGAGGTTATTGCCCCATTAAAAGCGGCGTTTAAATAGCACAGGGCGGCGCCCGAATAATGGCAGAAGCAAAGAATATTGGATTTTAGATAGTATAATATAGGCGTTGAAACTCTAAAAGTGGGCACAAAAATTAGGGATTATAGTAAAATTTTTATGCAAAATGATAAAAAAGTGCCTATAAAAAAGCGGTTTTTATGGCAAATTACAAAAATGTCATAAACTGTTGACTTAATGGCAAAAGGCAGATATAATAACAATCAAAGCAATGACAAGGAACTAGTAAAAAGTGAAAAGTCGGCAAGAGAGCTGCCCCATAGCTGAAAAGGGCGGTGCGATATCTAACTTTTGAATTCATCCTTTAGCTGACCGATGAACGGGAACAACCTATGTAGTCGGCTCCGGGCACGCCCGTTAAAGCGTAGGGTATTCCGCTGTCAAAAGCACGATACCTGCAAAGGTCGGCCTTGCGAAGGGCTGATAAATAGAGGTGGTAACACGGGAAATTGTATATATCTCGTCCTCTGATTTTAAACAATCAGAGGACGAGGATTTTTTTATGGTCTTTATCTTCTGAACCAAAATCAAAAAAAGAGGTAAAGAATTATGAAGAAAATAGTTACAATTGTTATGGCGATACTCTTGGCTGTAAATGTTTCGGGCTGTGGCTCTAAGGAAAAACCACAAAGCTCCGCCACTGTGCAAAGCAGCACACAGGACAGTACACAGGACAGCGACACCCAAAAATCGGAAAAATTGAAGATAGGCATACTACAGCAGCTAGAGCACACCTCCCTTGACTTAGCCAAGGAGGGCTTTATAAAGGCTCTTGCAGACGGCGGCTATGTGGACGGCGAAAACATCACAATAGACTTTCAAAATGCTCAGGCAGACCAATCAAACCTTTTGACTATGAGCCAGAGGTTTGTCAACGATAAAAGCGATTTAGTGCTGGCAATTGCCACAGGTGCGGCACAATCGGTGGCATCTCAAACTAAAGAGATACCGATTTTGTTTACCGCCGTTACCGACCCATTGGGGGCAGGGCTAGTAAGTTCAAACGAAGCTCCGGGGGGCAACATCACAGGGACAAACGATGTCAGCCCTATAAAGGAACAGATTGAGCTTATGTTAAAGCTGTGCCCCGACATAAAAACCGTGGGGCTGTTATATTCAAGCAGCGAGGATAATTCTATAACCCAAGCAAAGCAGGTCAAGGAGATTTTGGCTCAAAAAGGACTCGGCGTTGTGGAGCAGACAGTCACAAGCTCCAACGATGTCCAGCAGGCAACACAGTCCATAGTGGGAAAATGTGACGGTATATATATACCCACGGACAACACCTTTGCCTCCGCTATGCCCATTGTGGCAGAGGTGGTAAAAAAGTCCAAAACACCAGTGGTGTGCGGAGATATCGGCATGACACAGCAGGGGGGGCTTGCAACTTTGGGCTTAAACTATTATAATTTAGGGTATCAGACGGGCGAGATGGGCATTAAAATTTTAAAGGGCGAAAAGACGGCGACAATGGCGGTGCAGTCCCTTGTAAAATATGACTATATAGTAAACGCTGATATGGCACAGGCTATAGGGGTGACTATCCCCGAGGACTTAAAACAATACGCAAAATAAAAATTAAAAAGGAAAAATTACCATGTTAAATATACTTATAGGGGCGGTGTCACTGGGCTTATTATGGTCGGTTATGACTACAGGAGTGTTTGTCACCTACCGCATTTTAGACTATGCAGATTTAACCGTTGAGGGCAGTATAGTTATGGGGGCGGCAATTGCGGCAAAGCTAATATCCGAGGGGGTCAATCCCATAATAGCAACACTGGTGGCAATTGTGGGGGGCATGGCGGCAGGCGGTGTCACAGGGCTGTTAAACACCAAGCTTAAAATACCGGGGCTGCTGGCTGGGATACTGTCCATGATTGCGCTGTACTCTATAAACATACGAATAATGGGCAAGGCAAATATCACACTGCTTAAATCTGAGACGGTTTTCACCATGATGGAGGATCTGGGAATAAAGGGCAATGCAGGGGTTATCGCCGTGGGCGGGGCTATAATCATAGTGATTGTAGCGTTTTTATACTGGTTTTTCGGCACAGAAATCGGCTGTGCAGTGCGTGCCACAGGGGATAACCGAAAGATGGCAAGGGCACAGGGTGTAAACACCGACAATATGAAAATATTGGCACTTTCCCTAAGCAACGGATTGGTGGCACTTTCCGGTGCGCTTATCGCCCAAAACCAATGCTTTGCAGATATGCAGATGGGACAAGGAGCGATAGTTATAGGTCTTGCGTCGGTTATAATCGGGGAGGTTTTGTTCTATCGCCACAACTTTTTAAACCGTCTTATCTCAATAGCACTAGGGGCGATAGCCTATAGAATAATCATAGCCTGCGTCATTGAAATGGGTATGAACCCGCTGGATTTAAAGCTGTTCACCGCCATAACAGTGGCTATAGCATTGGCACTGCCAACCTTTAAAGGGCAGATTGCAAAGGCATTGGCACCCTTTAAAATATTCAAAAACAAGAAAAAGACAGGTGCACAATAATGAGTAATATGTTAGAGCTTAAAACTATAGATAAAACCTTTAACCAAGGCACCGTCAATGAAAACAAGGTGCTTAATGGGCTGTCTTTGACCTTGGAGGATGGAGATTATGTGACGGTTATCGGCGGCAACGGTGCAGGCAAATCCACCCTTTTGAACATTATTGCAGGGGTGGCAACCCCCGACAGCGGCAGCGTTTTTATCGATGGCGAGGACGTGACAAAGCTTAAAGAATGTAAACGAGCAAAGTATTTAGGCAGGGTGTTCCAAGACCCAATGATGGGCACAGCGGCAAAGATGTCGATAAATGAAAACCTTGCCTTGGCGGCAAGACGTGGGCACAAAAGAGGGCTAAAATGGGGCTTGCCAAAGTCGGAGGAGAGCAATTTCAAAGAGCTTTTAGCGTTGCTTGAATTGGGCTTAGAGGAGCGTCTGGAAAGCAAAATAGGGCTTTTATCCGGTGGACAAAGACAGGCGATAACCCTGCTTATGGCTACCATAAATAAACCGAAACTGCTGCTACTAGATGAACACACGGCGGCGCTTGACCCTAAAACGGCGGCGAAGGTGCTGGAGATAACGGACAAAATAATCACAAAATATAAGCTCACCACCGTTATGATAACTCACAATATGCGAGACGCCATAAAGCACGGCAACCGTTTGATAATGCTGGATGCCGGCAGGGTTATCCTGGACATAAAAGGGGAACAAAAGCAAAAACTCACCGTGGACGAGCTGCTGAAACTCTTTGAGCAGATGGGCGGCGAGGACGAACCCACGGACAGTATGCTGTTGAGCTGATAAAAGCGATGTTTTAATGAGATATAAATTATTAATGGGTGGAGCCACTGGGGCGACACCCTATTAAAGCGGTGGAAAGGGAACGGGTGTCAAGGTTTGCTGGATAAAAGAGAGGTATTTAAAGATTTTGTGTACAATGCCGCAAATGCGTTTTTACAGGCGATTGCAGTGCATTGCTTTATTTCAAGCTGTAACATTGCACCGGGCGGCGTGTCCGGTATAGCAATAATGGCAAACTACCTTTTTATGCTGCCAATAGGTGCTATGACCTTGCTACTCAATGTCCCACTCATAATTTTGTCCTATAGATATTTAGGCAAAAAATCCACCATAAAAACTCTCGTCACCATCATCATTATGACGGTGGTGCAGGACGTTATAGTGACACCCTATTTCCCCAAATTTACAGGGGAACGCTTAGTGCTGTCTGCCTTTGGGGGCATTGCACTGGGTCTAGGGCAGGCACTGATATTTATGCGTGGCTCCACCACAGGGGGAATGGACATAGCCGCAAAGCTGTTGCAGCTCAAAGCCCCTCATATGCAAACGGGCTATGCACTTATGGTGGTGGACTGCTGTGTGGTAATCGCCTCCGTTTTCGTTTATCGGGATATAAACACCGCTTTTTATGGCTTGCTGTGTATAATTTGCACCACGCAAACCATTGATGCACTGCTATATGGCTCGGCAAAGGGGACGATGGTCACCATAATATCCTCCAAAAACCAAGAGATTGCACAGGACATTATATTGCGGCTTGACCGCAGTGCCACCTTTTTAAAAAGCCGTGGTGCTTACAACAAGGCGGAAAGTGAAACGCTGCTGTGCGTGGTGGATAAAAAACAGTTTTACATAGTGAAACAGATAATTGATTTTCATGACCCCGATGCCTTTGTAATAGTGTCGGAAACAAAGGAAGTGTACGGCGAGGGCTTTAAGGAAAAGGAAAACGTGAAACTATAATGCCCCATATTAGTAGTTGGGGCGTGTCCATAAAAAAATTTTCGTGGCAAGACAAAAAACAGGGGTACCGCTTTGAGGGCGATATCCCTGTTTTATTTTGGCTCTATAATAAGGCTCTTTGTCAAATGTTGGAGTGTCACGAATAAAGCCTATTCTGTTTAGCTAACGAGTGTTAGCTCGTCCCCCTGTACATCCACCACAAAGACGGTGTCGGGCAGTGGGTCATCCTTTATTATCGCCCGTGCCAATAGGGTTTCAAGATGCTGCTGAATGTATCGTTTCAAGGGTCTTGCACCGTATACAGGGTCATACCCATTGTCGATTATAAATTGCTTTGCAGCAGGGGTCACCTTTATGCCAATTTGTTTGTCTTTAAGGCGTTCGGACAGCTTTTCCAAGAGCAAATCCACAACCTTGCCAATCTCTGTTTTGGAAAGGGGCTTGTAGAAAACAATTTCATCAAGACGGTTTAAAAATTCCGGTCGGAAGGAGGTTTTTAACAGTCCCTCCACAGCACCTTTTGCCTCCTCGGTAATTCTGCCATCCTCAATGCCCTCTAAAATGTAGGAGGAACCAAGATTGGAGGTCAATATTATAATGGTGTTTTTAAAGTCCACCGTTCTGCCTTGGCTGTCGGTAATTCTGCCGTCGTCCAGCACCTGTAACAGCACGTTGAAAACATCGGGGTGAGCCTTTTCAATCTCGTCAAAAAGCACCACGGCGTAAGGCTTTCTTCTCACCGCCTCGGTAAGCTGTCCCCCCTCGTCATACCCCACATATCCGGGAGGTGCACCGATTAGGCGGCTGACAGAATATTTCTCCATATACTCGCTCATATCAATTCGCACAATGTTTTTTTCATCGTCAAAGAGACATTCGCTAAGTGCCTTTGCCAGCTCGGTTTTGCCTACACCTGTAGGCCCTAGGAACAAAAAGCTGCCGATTGGGCGGTTTTCGTCCTGTATTCCTGCACGAGAGCGGAGTATTGCCTCGCTCACCTTTTGCACCGCCTCCTCTTGACCAATCACACGCTTGTGGAGGATAGTTTCAAGGGACAAAAGCTTTTCTCGCTCCCCCTCCATAAGACGTGCCGCCGGTATGCCTGTCCAGCGAGAGATTATCATTGCAATTTCCTCGTCGGTAACCTTGTCTCGCAAAAGAGTGGTGTCCTTTTCCGCCCTTTGTGCCAAATCCTCTTGAGCACTAAGCTCCTTTTGCAGCTCGGGCAGCTTGCCATATTTAAGCTCTGCTGCTCGGTTCAAATCATATTCTCGCTCCGCCTTTTCCATCTGGGCGTTGACGGTTTCAATCTGTTCACGCAGCTTTTGCACCTTGCCAATGGCGTTTTTTTCGTTTTCCCATTGTGCCTTCATCGCCTTGTACCTGTCCCGCATCTCTGCAAGCTCCTTTTGCAAAACCGTCAGCCGCTCTTTAGAAAGTTTGTCCGTTTCACGCTTTAAAGCCGCTTCTTCAATTTCAAGCTGCATGGTTTTACGCTGTAAATCGTCCATCTCCGCCGGGCTTTGATCCATTTCGGTGCGTATCATAGCACAGGCTTCATCCACAAGGTCGATTGCCTTGTCGGGCAAAAACCTGTCCGATATATAACGGTTGGACAGCACAGCGGCGGCGATTATAGCACCGTCATTTATCTTGACACCGTGGAAAACCTCGTATCGCTCCTTTAAACCACGGAGAATTGAGATGGTGTCCTCCACGCTCGGCTCTGCCACAGTGACAGGCTGAAAACGCCGCTCCAAGGCTGGGTCTTTTTCAATATATTTGCGGTACTCGTTAAGGGTGGTAGCGCCGATACAGTGCAATTCGCCCCTTGCCAGCATAGGCTTTAAAAGGTTGCCGGCATCCATGGCACCATCGGTTTTGCCCGCCCCCACAATGGTGTGCAATTCATCTATAAAGAGGATAATTTTGCCCTCGCTCTTTTTGATTTCCTGCAAAACACTCTTTAATCGCTCCTCAAACTCCCCTCGGTACTTTGCACCTGCCACAAGAGCACCCATATCAAGGGAGAATATCTTGCGGTCTTTAAGATTGGTAGGCACATCCCCACGGACGATACGCAACGCAAGCCCCTCGGCGATAGCGGTTTTGCCCACACCCGGCTCCCCTATTAGCACTGGGTTGTTTTTGGTTTTTCGAGACAAAATTCTTATGACATTTCTTATTTCGCTGTCTCTGCCAATGACAGGGTCAAGCTTCTGTGCCCGTGCCAGTGCCACCAAGTCCTGTCCGTATTTTGCAAGCACATCATAGGTGCCCTCGGGGTTGTCGCTAGTCACTCGGGTGTTGCCACGCACCTCCTGTAAGGCTGAGAGAAAACGGTTTTTATCAAGGTTAAATACACGAAACAGCTCCTTGACATTGCCGCTTGCCGTGTCCATTATCCCCAAGACCAAGTGCTCAACGGAGATGTATTCGTCCCCCATTTTTTGAGCGGTTTTTTCAGCGGAGGTGAGTGCCTTGTCGGCAGCATCGGAAATATATATTGAATTTGCCTGACGTGAAGTGCCGGAAACCTTTGGCAGTCCGGACAGCTTTTGCCTTAGCATGGTGACAAAGCTGTCACAGTCCACCCCTAGCTTTTTAAAAAGCTGTGCGGTGAGGCTGCCCTCCTGTTCCATAAGTGCAAAGAGCAGATGCTCCGGCTCTAAGGCACTATTTTGGTATTCTATCGCAAGATTTTGAGCTTCTTGCAGGGCTTCTGTTGATTTTTGCGTGAGTTTGCTTGTGTTCATACTCTTTCACTCCTTAACAATTAATGTTGTTTTAATAATGCTTATAAATTTTCAAGATGTCTCGGGATAGCTTTAAAGCCAGAGAAAACCTCACAACCACCTTAAAGCTTTGCCACCTCGGCACTCAAGCTGTCTCGATAGACGTTTTCCGCTAAAGAAATTGCCAAATCATAGCTGGGTAAACAGGAAAAAAATGCCTTCAAACAGTCGTCCATCAAATAGGTATACTGTGCAATTGCCGCCCCCGATTGCTGAAAGGTAAGCCCCGGCGGAAACCTCAATTTGCGAAACAGGCGGCCGGAGGTGTACTCATACTCATCGGCACTTGTGCCAACATAGGTCTGCTCCAGCTTCACCCACAGCTTGTAAAACTCATCAAGATACTGCACTAGCCGTGCATTTTGTGTTCGCATAGAAACTCGCAGCTCTCCTAAATATTTGCCGGAGGTGAGAATTTCCACGGAATATTTTACACAAGGGTTGTACTTGTATTGCAAAGAGGTACGCATATTTATCAGTGCACCACCGGCGTTAAAATCCGTTTTGAAGGAGTTCACCTCGTCAAAAAAATCCTCAATGGAGGAAAAGATGCCGCTTATTCTATCCTCGGGGGTTTGCAGACCCAGAGCCTGTGCCAAAATCCGATTTATCATATTGGAACGGCTGGTTCCATTCTGTGCCGCCACAGCGTCCACCGCTGACACCACATCGTCCATCAAAACGATGCTGTATACGCTTTTGCTCATAATAATATCAACCTCCTTTTGAATATATTGTAACGCATATTATATAAACCGTCAAGCGAATTATATAATATTTCAAACAATTTTCACCGAATTGCCCTTTGCAGTGTAGGGGGAGCAGGGGAGTATGGTGGCAGAGGGGCAGGGCGGCAGAGGGCAGAGGGCAGAGGACAGGGTGCTAGGTGCTAGGGCGGCGCAGAGTGGCAGAACAGCAAAGCACAAAAAATCGACACCCAATATGAGTGCCGATTTTTCTATAATTAGTTACAATTAATGGCTGTGGGGGAAAGTGGCAAGCCGTTTTATTTCACCTGTTGCTTTTTCATCTCGTTGTAGCCGATTAAAACTGTCCACACATAGGCACAGGTTTTGGGTATCATCAAGGTGCCAACCAAAGGCAGAGTGTCTGCCCACAGCACAACGGGGATGTAAAAGGCAAAGCTTAAAACGATGGTAAGCCACATAAATTTAAAGGCGGTGTCCTTTGCTTTTTTAGCACTGCTATAGAACAAAACGATTACTAAAATGCCCATTGCGGCAAAGGGAAGATTGCGGTAGATGCCCCAGCTTAGCGGTGCCGTGGCACTTGTCCACTGGTTTTGCGGCATAAAGCACAGCACAATTCTAACTGCGGCCAGTAGGTACATAGCCACCGTCAGCCCATTTTGCCCCTTGACCTTGTACCGCAAACGCCACACATAATATAGTAATATATAGAAGATGGTCATTGTGATGGAGGTTATAAATTTGCCTGTGCCAAGTGCCACGGTAAAATTTTCAAGCCCTGTGGTGCAAAGAGCATAGGCTCTTGGAATGAGGTGAAAGGCATCGCCGGCACCCAAGGTGACCGACATTATTCCAAATAAAAGATATTGCTTGTTGCCTTTGGAATTTTTAATCATCTTTATCCCAAGAAAGGTTACCAGTGAAAGGTAACAGGCGTCAAATAAGGTTTCCATAATTGCTTGCATAAAAAATCTCCTTTTTAAAATTGAACACAGTTCAGTTTGATGTATAAAATAAAAGCCCGAGGGCTTGTTATTTTTGTGGGTTGCTGTAGGCTTTGAAAAGCTGAAACGCTAAACAAAGCCTGTCAGTAGATAATTTTTGCAATGACCTTTAAAAGGACATCGCAGCTTTGGCAGTTTTTTCCTATCAAGGACATAAGGTTTTGAAAGATAAAATCAACGAACATTTCAAGGGTAAAATCTTGGTCAAAGCAACCCGACCTAACCTGTTTGTCATGGCGCAAGGAGCAGATAAGCCCAGACTTCATATGAGAAAAATATTCATCCATAACCGTTTTGCCCTGCGCCTTGCCCTCCTGAGAAAATCCAGAGGCGTGTACCGACAAAAAGCCGGGATAATCCTTGGCGCTTTCCGACACATCTTGAAAAATTTGCTCCACAGCGGCGGCAAAACCAAGCTGCTCCCAATTGCAGCCATCCATATGAAAGATAGATTTCCACACGCTCTCCACCACCGCTACAACGATGGCGGTTTTGGAGGGAAAATAGTTGTATACCGAGCCAATAGAGATGCCGCACCTTGCAGCTACAGCACGAATACTTATAGAGCCAAGACCACCCTGCCTTGAAAGGCTCAAAGCCGCATCAATAATGTCTTGCGCACAGGTAACAGTGTTGTTCAAGCTTAACACCTCCTCAAAGTGAACTGTGTTCAGTATACAACTAAAAAATAAAATTGTCAAGGGGAAATTCCAATAAAAACCCCTTGACAAAATTCAATAGCCTTATAATAAAATTATGGTGAAAACTAAATTAGACCTAGGATAAGGTCGATGGCACAGCCGCAAAAAGCGCCGATGGCATACATACCTAAGACGATTTTACAGCTCTCCGCCTTGTTTTGATTGACACGAAACAACACTAAAATAGCCACGCCGCTGCCTGTGAGAAGCCCTGCCATAGTGCTGCCAAAGCTTATAGTGCCTGCAAGGTACAGCTCGGTTAGCACAACGCTGGCGCCGCAGTTGGGGATAAGCCCCACAAGGCTTGCCAAGAATGGGCCAAAGATGCTGCTTTGCAAAAATAGCTTTTTAATGCTTTCCTCGCCCAAAAAGTAGATGGCGCTATTCAATATAAGGGTGATAACAGCAATAAAAAACAAAATATTCAAGGTGTGTTTCAGTGTGGAAACCCACAGCTTGTCCTCGCAGTGACAGTGTTCCTTTTCGCAAAAATCGTGTATATCATTTTCGCTGCCATCATTTTTCCGCTTAAAAAATAAATCAATTAAAAAGCCGAATACAACGCCTATGATAACCTTTAAACCCACGATTTTCAAAATTACCAGTGGTGCTACTCGGCGAGATATGAGAATGGG
>JAVWUR010000016.1:0-30028 GCA_036667055.1 Oscillospiraceae bacterium | reverse complement strand
AGGGAGAAGGTTGACGCAAAAACAGGGGATGTTATTTTAGTTGTTGCAAGCGAGGACAGCGATGTTGTATATGCGGCGCTTGGAGCATTGCGCCTTGATATAGCTAAGAAATTCAAGCTGTTTGACCCCGACCAATTCAACTTTTTGTGGGTCACAGATTTTCCGTTGTTTGAGTATGACAAGGAAGAAAAACGGTTTGTTGCAATGCACCACCCCTTCACCATGCCAAAGGAGGAGGACATTCAGTACATCAATTCCGACCCTGGCAGATGTCATGCCAAAGCGTATGATATGGTGCTAAATGGCGTAGAGCTGGGCGGCGGTTCCATTAGAATTACAAATCCTGAACTGCAAAGAAAGATGTTCCACACACTTGGGTTTACCGAGCAGAGAATGCAGGATAGCTTTGGTTTCTTGATTGAGGCTTACAGATATGGCGCACCACCACATGGTGGAATGGCATATGGGCTTGACCGCTTGTGTATGCTAATGGCGAAAAAAGAGTCAATAAGAGACGTTATCGCCTTTCCAAAGGTGCAAAATGCCGGAGAATTGATGACAGGCTGCCCCGATGTTGTTGAAACAAAACAGCTTGATGAGCTGTCAATCGGCTTAAAAGATATTAAATAAGATAAAATTAGGCACAGCTTCTAAGGTTTTTAAAGTAGAGGCTGTGCCTAAAATAAAGTAAACAGAGCAGCTAACTACAGGGCAAGAGATGCTGTGTAGGTGCTCTAAGCGGTATAAAAAGGGAGTTAATGTGGAGTTTAAGGATGAGATAAAATCAGGAATAGTTTACATAAAAACATTTATGAAATGGTTGGCGCTCTCCGTCTCGGTAGGGGTTGTTTGCGGAGCGGTAGGAGTTGCGTTCCACCATGCAGTTGAAATTGTGACGGAGTATCGCTTGGAACATAGCTGGGTACTGTTTACGCTGCCTTTAATCGGAGTAGTGATAACCTTTTTATATTCAAAATCCGGAATGTTAGAGGACAAGGGAACAAATGGAATATTCGACTCGGTTAGGAACAGTGTTAAAGTAAAAGCAAGGCTAGCGCCATTAATATTTATAGGGGCGACCTTGACTCATCTGGGCGGCGGCTCGGCAGGCAGGGAAGGGGCAGCATTGCAGATGGGCGGAAGTGTCGGCTCAACCATGGCACGGCTCTTTAAGCTTAAGGAAAAAGACTATAAAATTATGATGATATGCGGTATGAGTGCAGTTTTCAGCGCTCTGTTTGAAACCCCGCTCACTGCCACTATCTTTTGTCTTGAAGTTATAAATGTTGGGGTGTACCAATATGCCGCCTTGGTGCCGGCACTTGCGTCGGCGCTGACAGCATATGCATTTGCCGTATACACAGGGATAAACCCTACGGTTTTCCCATTGCCCGGCTCCCCCGCAGGCTTTCAATTGCCGATGGCAGCCACCGTGGCGCTGCTGAGCTTTTTGTGTGGACTCGTTTCAATTTTGCTGTGTGAAACTATGCATATTTCCGCAAAGCTATATAAAAAATATGTGCCAAACCCCTACCTTCGTGGGGCAGTAGGTGGGGTGCTAGTGATACTGTTTACACTTGTAGAGGGCAGCGGAGACTACAACGGCGCCGGTATGAATTTGGTGGTTAGAGCGGTTAGCGGAGATAAAATAGTTCCGTGGGCGTTTTTGCTTAAATTATTGCTCACAGGCATAACCCTCGGTGCAGGCTTTAAAGGCGGAGAGATTGTGCCTACACTATGTATAGGTGCGACCTTTGGCAGTGCAATGGGGGCGCTTTTGGGCTTAGATCCGGGGTTTGCGGCGGCGATAGGTCTAGTGGCGGTTTTCTGCGGTGCTGTAAATGGCCCAATAGCCAGTATATTTTTGGGGCTTGAGTTCTTTGGCGGCGGTAATATTTTATATTTTGCCATCGCTTGCGCAACCAGCTATATGTTAAGCGGCAGATACAGCCTTTATTCTTCACAGAGGTTTGTCCACTCAAAAATTGAGCCTACCTTACTGGAGGATACGCCGCTATGACTGCCCGTGGGGTAAACCTGCCTTAGCTAAAACAAGAGATTTTGTGGAGGGCTTTCCCACTATAGGCGCATAGAAATTTCGCATGAAAATTCAAAGTTATAACGGAACATAAATGTAAATAATGGCAAAAAAATAGAAAATAAGCCTGTGACTGAACTTGCGTAATGCTAATTCGGTCATAGGCTTTTTAGTTACTGATAAAATATTTAAGGTATAATTCCAACTATTTTTCACGGCAGACACCAAGCTTTTTGGAAGTGCATAATGGCTATACAATGGCACTGTTAATAAAAAATTCATGGAGAAAGTTTACAACTGAACATTTTTTTCAACATACTTCCACAGAGCGGTAGCTGCGGTATTGTGATGTCGCTTTTTAAACCGTGCAAGAGCAATATCCACCGTTATTGTCTCCTCTAGTGGTATAAATGCCACGTTGTCTCCCCCAAACTCTGCGGCGGTGATGGAAGCAGCCCTTTGAAGCATCAAGGAAATTCCTATATCTTTGGATATCATCTCAAAGATATTCGCCATGCGATTGCCGGTATATACTACATTTGGCTCAAATCCGGCTATGCGGCAATTTTCAAGGCAGGTTCGGTACAGCCCACTGCCCTTTTGCAGCAGCATAAAGTTTTCCAAAGCAAGCTCAGATAGGGAGACGGAGGTTCTATTTGCCAGCCGATGGTCCTTAGAAACCGCCACAACCATCCTTTCGGTGTAGATAACAATGCGCTCGAAAAGCTCGCTGTCAAACTTTCCTACCCGTATAAAGGCTAGGTCGCACTCGTCCTCACGCAGCAGCTTTAAAATATCCTGCTCCTCAAACTCCTCAACTTGCATCTTAACCCAAGGATTTAGCTTTCTGAAATTGGCAAGCAAGGTGAGGATATTGTATGGAATTAGTACAGGGGTAGATTTAATGCGCACGGTGCTGTCATCGTATGCATTTAGCTGGGCTAGCTCGGACAGCATATTATTATAGTCATCTAACATTATTTGAGCGTTGCGCAAAACTGCCTTGCCTTGGCTAGTCAAAACTATCTTTCTTTTAGAGCGGTCAAATAGCTGTGCGTTCAAATCCTTTTCCAAGGAAAAAATCTGTTTGGAAACGGTGGACTGAGTGGAGAACATCAGCTCCGCCGCCTCGGAAAAGCTTCCGCTTGCTGCTACGCAGACAAAATATTTAAGTTGTATTATATTCATTGTGGTCACCTCCATTAAAGTATTCCCCATTGGAATACAGTATACCATAAAAGGAATTGTTTGTAAATGTTTCACAATATATAATGGAAACCAAGATAAAGTTATAGACTAAATCCCAGTAGTAAGTCTACATATCAATCCATCGCTCCATCGGCAAAACAATTTGTATGTAAGACAAGTAAACTTATATTGTCTACAAATATTTAAGGCAGAGAAATAAAAAGGAGAGTTTATTATGCAAAAAAGATTATTAGCGTTGGCTCTTGCTCTAACCATGGCAATTGCCTCACTCACAGGCTGTGGAGTCCCCGGACAGGACAGCTCCGCCGCAACACCTGAAACGGACAGTGGCACAAAAGCACCCAAGACAACATTTAAGTATTCTGTTTTGGGCGAGGCACCAACATTGGATCCGCAGCTTTCAAATTCAAGACCTTCCAACACAATAGGTGTACATATTTTTGAATGTCTCACCAGAACAACAGCAGGCAAGCTTGAAAAGGGCGGCTCGGAAAGCTGGGAAATTTCTGAGGATGGCTTGACCTACACCTTCCATTTAAAGGATATGTTGTGGAGTGATGGTCAGGCGGTAAAAGCACAGGACTATGAGTATGGCATACGCCGACTGATGGATCCGGCAACGGCAAGCCCCTATGCCTTCTTTGGAGAAATCATCAAAAATGGTCTTGCGGTAGAGCAGGGCAAGATGAAGCCCGAGGAGCTTGGTGTAAAAGCGATAGATGACAAGACGGTTGTTATAGAGATTGAATATCCCGCAACATACTTCTTGAGCATGCTTTCCGCCATGTCTTTCGCCCCTGTAAGACAGGACTATGTGGAGAAATACGGAAAAGATTTTGCCGCAACAGCCGATAAAAACGTATATAATGGGCCGTTTGCAGTTGATCAAATTCTTACCGGTGACCGTCTAATTCTTGCAAAGAATGACAAATACTGGAACAATGAAGCGATAAAATTAGAAAATGTTGAGATAATTAATGTGGCAGACGGCAACACCGCATTGAGTATGTACGAGAATGGCGACCTAGACTTTGTGGATGTTCCTCTAGAGGTTATTGACCTTTACAAAGACAAGGTAAAATCCTACTATGATGGCTCAAATGACTTTTTGCGCCTAAACATGGATGGCAGATGTGAGCTAACCAACAAAAATTTAAGACTTGCTATAAACTATGCAATCAACCGCACAGAGTTTATCACACTAACATCTAATGATGCCTGGTCAGCTAACACAAGATATGTTTTGCCGCAGGTTCAAGGGGTTAGCAAGACATATGGCGAGGAATATCCATATAGCGCATTCCCAGTTGACGGTGACAAGGTAAAGGCAAAAGAATATCTTGACGCAGCCCTTAAAGAATTGGGGAAAACTGCCGACCAGATAGAGCTTGAAATGATGACAACAGACACAGAGCGCTCCAAGAAACAAGCAGAGGTTTTACAGCAGCAGATACAGGATGTTCTGGGAATAAAAATCACTATCAAACAGGTTCCATACAAACAGAAGCTGGATTTAGATGATAAACACGAGTTTGAAATTTCCTTTGGCGGCTGGGCACCGGACTACTCTGACCCATACACATATTTAGAGCTATGGCCAACGGGCGCTTCATATAACCAAGGTTCCTATTCAAGCGAAGTGTACGATAATTATATCAAACAAGCAAAGGAATGTGTCAATGACCCTAAAGCCAGAATGGACGCACTTTTCAATGCAGAAAAAACCCTATGTGAAGACGGCGCTATCGTTCCGCTGCTTCTCAGACAGAGACAATATATGGTAGATGACAGCTTTAAAGGCTCTGAAATGTACTTCTTAGGTGCAGACATCAACTTTGTATATGCCTATTTTGAATAGCTATTAAATAACACCAGCATCTGAACGGCAAAATTTGATTTTTGCCGTTCAGCTTTTATAAAGGAGAGATTAAAAAGATGTGGAAATATATTCTTAAAAGAATAGCAATCTCGCTGGCTACGGTGATAGTGCTTATAACGGCGGTGTTCTTTTTGGTTAGGCTTATGCCGGGCGACCCGTTTTCAAGCGAAAAGATGACCCCCGAGGTAAAGGCAAATATGGAGGCATACTATGGGTTTGACAAACCGCTACCCGTTCAATATGCGAAATATATAGGAAATCTTTTGCATGGTGATTTAGGGTACTCCATGAAATATTCAAACCAAACGGTAAATGACCTAATTAAAGCGACCTTCCCTTACTCTGCTGACTTAGGTATCAGAGCCATAGTGTTTGCGCTTTCCTTTGGCTTGGTGCTGGGGGTAGTTGCGGCGAGAAACAGGGGCAAAAAGTTGGATTTTGCCTGTATTATAATAGCGATTATCGGCACGTCGGTACCGGATTTTATCATGGGTTCACTGCTGCAATACACCTTTGGGGTTAAATGGGGACTGTTGCCCATTGCCCAATATAAAGGCTTTGAGTACACAATATTACCCTCCATTGCGGTTGGGTTTTATACACTGGCATCCGTGTCAAGGTTTATGCGCTCTAGTATGCTTGACGTGATAAGTCAAGATTACATCAAGACCGCACGCTCCAAGGGAATTTCCGAATTTCGCATAACTTGGAAGCATCAAATTAGAAATGCCATCATGCCAATCATCACAATGATGGGGCCAATGGTTGCCTCGGTACTCACGGGAACCTTTGTAATTGAGGCGATGTTCGTTGTTCCCGGCATGGGCAAATATTACGTTGAAAGCATACAGACACAGGATTATACCGTGGTTTTGGGCATTACAGTGTTCTACGGAATATTCCTTGTGACTGCTAACATGATAGTTGATATATTATATGGCATAGTCGACCCAAGGGTTCGGCTGGCTGAAAAGTAGGGGGTGTAGAATATGAGTGAGCAAACAATACCACAGGAAAAATTTAAAGTTATCGGCAAAAATAAAGAGCGCATGGAGAGTATATCACGTCCTACACTTACCTTTTGGCAGGAAGCATGGCGGCGCATAAAGAAAAATAAAGTTGCATTTTGGTCCTTGATGCTGGTCATTTTATATGTTCTTCTGGCAATTTTTGCACCGATTTTCAGCAAATATGATATGGCAGAGCTGAACACCACGGCAAGAAACGCCGGAATGTCCATGGAGCACTGGTTCGGCAACGATACCCTTGGCAGAGATATGTGGGTCAGGGTGTGGATGGGGGCGAGAGTCTCGCTGTCAATCGGCTTTGTAGCCACCATAATCAATCTGTGCATTGGCGCAATTATCGGGGGAATATCCGGATATTACGGCGGAAAGCTAGATATGTGCATCATGCGTCTAGTGGACGTTTTGTATGGGATACCTAGCCTTATTGTGACAATTTTGGTAATGGTAGCGTTGCAAAAAACAGGGGTTACAACCTTGATTGTAGCCATGGTTATCATAGGCTGGATTGGCTCCTGCCGTATGGTTAGGGGATATGTCCTACAGCTAAAAAGTCAGGATTTTGTGGCGGCGGCAAAGATTATGGGCGTGCCGAGCTTTACCATAATAACACGGCATCTACTGCCAAATTTGATGAGTTATTTTATTACAAGCCTTACAATGGCAATCCCCGGAGCAATTTTCCAAGAGGCGTTTTTAAGCTTTATCGGGCTGGGAATTTCACCACCAAACTGTAGCTGGGGCGTGCTTGCAAAGGAGGGTATTCAGATGATAAGGGTAGCACCACATCAACTGTTTATACCGGCATTCTTTATATGCACAACAATGTTGGCACTTAACCTTTTGGGCGATGGTCTGCGTGACGCATTTGACCCAAAACTAAGAGGGACGGAGTAGGAGTACAAGACAATGGAAAATTTACTTGAATTAAATCATGTTACATTCTCTTTCCACACCTACGGCGGTGTTGTCCAAGCGGTGAGAGATGTAAGCTTTAACATAAAACCAGGGGAAATTGTTGGGGTAGTTGGAGAGTCAGGCTGTGGAAAAAGCGTTACGGCACAGTGTATTTTAAAACTTAACCCAGAGCCGCCGGGATTTTTCGGTGAGGGCTCCTCAATAAAATACAACAATGCAGAGATAGTTGCCATGTCCGACAAGGAGATGCGCAAAATTCGTGGCAAGGAAATCGGTTTCATCTTCCAAGACCCAATGACCAGTTTAAACCCAACTATGAAGATAGGGGCACAGATTGAGGAGATATTTGTGGGGGATAAAACTATATCAAGGCAGGAAAAAGAGAAAAGAGCCATAGAAATTTTAGAGCTTGTGGGAATATCCGACGCAAAACGCCGATACAACCAATATCCTCATGAGCTGTCCGGTGGAATGAAACAGCGTGTGATGATTGCCATTGCTTTGGTGGGAAAACCAAGCATAGTCATTGCAGATGAGCCGACCACCTCATTAGATGTGACTATCGAGGCGCAAATTCTCGACCTTTTAAAGGAATTGAGAGAAAAGCTTGGCATCTCCATAATTCTAATCACCCATGACTTAGGGGTAATTGCAAAGCTCTGTGACCGGGTGCTGGTGATGTACGGCGGAAAAATTATCGAGCGGGGCACGGTGGAGGAAATCTTCTATACCACCAAGCACCCCTACACCAATGGCTTGTTAAATTCTGTGGCACGGCTGAGCAGCGACAAAAACCAAGAGCTTACCCCCATAGATGGCACTCCTCCGGATCTATTTAACCCACCAAAGGGCTGTCCCTTTGCCGCAAGATGTGAGTACTGTATGGAGATTTGCACCGAGCAGGCACCACTGGAATATGAGGTTAACAACAACCATAAAACCTCCTGCTGGCTTATGCACCCTAATGCACCAAAGGTTGACCTTACCTACCATATAAAGCTATCAAATGAGAAAAGTGAGGAGGTAACAAATGGATAATCAAAACAGAGAGCCGCTGATGAAGATAGAAAATCTGTGCAAGTATTTTAGGGTTTCCTCCAAAGAGACGTTAAAAGCAGTGGACAATGTTTCCTTTAATATATACCCCGGTGAGACGGTGGGGTTAGTGGGAGAGTCGGGCTGCGGCAAGTCCACCACAGGCAGGTGCCTAGTGCGCCTGTACGAGCCAACCTCGGGCAAGGTGGAGTACAAGGGCAAGGACATTACAAAGCTTACCCACAAGGAAAAGAAGGACTATTGCCGTGAGGTACAAATGATTTTTCAAAACCCATATTCCTCGCTAAACCCAAAGATGACGGTGAAGGAAATTGTGGGTGAGGGGCTAAAGCTGCACACCAATATGTCCGACCAAGAGGTGGATAACAAGGTTCAGGAGCTGCTTGAAAAGGTTGGGCTTAACAAGGATCATATGTCACGCTTTTCACATGAGTTTTCCGGCGGCCAGCGCCAGAGAATTGGAATAGCACGGGCGCTTTCGGTAGACCCAAAGTTTATCGTTTGCGACGAGCCTATATCGGCATTGGACGTATCTATACAAGCCCAAGTTTTAAATATGTTGAAGCGGCTGCAAAAGGAAATGGGGCTGACATACCTGTTTGTAGCTCATGATTTAAGCGTCATAAAGTTTATCTCCGACCGTGTGGTGGTTATGTATCTTGGAACTATTGTGGAGTACGCCCAAGCGTCAGCGCTTTTTGAAAATCCACTGCACCCTTACACAAAGGTGCTGCTGTCCTCAATACCTGAGGCAGATCCACACAAGGCGAAAAACAGCAAACGCTTAGAGGTGAAGGGGGAAATTCCAAGCCCCATAAACCCCAAGGAATGTTGTCGATTTGCGGAGAGATGCCCCTATGCAAAGGATATTTGCTTTGAAAAAATGCCACAGCTAAAGGATGCAGGGGACGGACATATGGTGGCTTGCCATTTGCGGTAAATTGGTATATAATTTAAAGTTAGACGACAGGATAAATTCCGCCGTAAGCCATAAAATTTTTATCAAAAAAGGAGAAAGCTATGATAAATAAGCGCATTGAGGCTCTGCAAGAAATTTTGAAGCAGAAGAAACTGGCTGCAATTATTATCCCGACCCAAGACTTTCATATGTCGGAATATGTGGGGGAATATTTCAAAGCAAGAAGATATTTTTCCGGATTTACCGGCTCTGCCGGAGTTATGGTAATCACCCAAAACCAAGCTAATCTTTGGACAGACGGCAGATATTTTATCCAAGCGCCCAAGGAGCTAGCAGGAAGCTGTGTGGTTTTGCAAAAGATGGGGGAGGAGGGCGTTCCCACCGTCAAGGAATATCTGAAAAAGACGCTTAAAAGTGGCGATGTGCTGTGCTTTGACGGCAGAGTAATATCCACGAAAGAGTGTAGAGAATACGAAGAAGAGCTGGGTCAGCAAGGGGTTACGCTATATACAAAAGAGGATTTAGTTGGGCTTGTTTGGCATGACCGTCCGGCGCTATCCTGTGAGCCGGCGTTTATACTCAGGGAAAAATATGCTGGGGAAACGGTGGTAGATAAGCTGGCGAAGGTGCGCAAGGTCATGGCGGAAAAGGGGGCTGACGTTCATATATTAGGCTCACTTGATGACATAGCATGGCTGTTTAACATCCGTGGCAACGATGTGGCAAATACTCCTGTGGTGCTGTCATACGGCGCAATCACCATGGATAATGCTATAATTTTTGCCAATAGCAACGTCTTTTCAAGTGAGATGAAAGGGGAATTGGAAAAATCCGGCGTTACCTTAAAGGAATACGATGAGATATACAGCTATGCACAGTCCATTGCCAAAGAAAAAAAGGTGATGCTGGATATAGCTAGAACCAACTGCGCTATAGCGAACGCTATAAAAGCTGAGATTATTGAGGTGGAAAACCCTGAAATACTGCTGAAAGCGGTTAAAAACCCCATTGAAGTGGAAAACACTAAACTAGGGCACATTTATGATGGTGTGGCAGTCACCAAGTTTATGTACTGGTTAAAAACCAATGTAGGCAAAATTAAAATTACAGAGCTAAGCGCACAGAACTATTTGGCGAAGCTTAGAAGCGAACAGCCGGGCTTTATTGACTTGAGCTTTACCACCATCGCTGGGTACAAAGAGCACGCCGCAATGATGCACTACTCCGCTAACGAAGAAACGGATGTGGAATTAAAGGCGGAAGGAATGTTGTTGGTAGACTCGGGTGGACAATACTATAATGGCACAACAGACATAACGAGGACATTTGTATTAGGCCCTATAACACCAGAGCAAAAATTGCATTTTACCACCATTGTGCAGAGCGTTATGGCGGTTTCCAACCTTAAATTTTTACAGGGCTGCCGTGGTATAAACTTTGATATAATGGCAAGAGAACCGTTGTGGGAGATGGGTCTTGACTATAAATGCGGGACAGGCCATGGGGTCGGTTATCTGCTGAATGTCCACGAGGGGCCAAATGGTTTTCGTTGGAAAGCGGCGCCCGACCGCAACGAGGGGGCGGTGTTCCAAGAGGGAATGATAACAACTATCGAGCCGGGGGTATATATAGAGGGTAGCCATGGTATTCGCACTGAAAATGAGCTGCTTTGCTGCAAGGGCGAAAAAAATGAATATGGGCAATTTCTGTACTTTGAGCCCATTACATATGCCCCAATTGACCTAGATGGCATTGAGCCGGAGCGTATGTCCCAAAAGGAGCGCAACTGGCTTAATGATTACCACAAAGCTGTGTACGAAAAAATTTCGCCATACCTTAATCAAGAGGAAAAGGAATGGCTTAAAAAATACACAAGCGCAATTTAATTTGATGACCTCCTAATTTTTTTTGGATAATGGCAGACCCATCCAGTCTGCCATTATTTTTTTTTGCAAAAGTGCTTGGAATAACAAAATTTCACCCATATAGGCGGTAGGTATAGGCGAAAAAAGATTAAAAGTTAAAGGGCAAGGGCAAAAAATGCACAAAAAAACAGCACCCTAAAAAGGGCGCCGTGAATTTGAAAACTAGTTGTTTACATATGGCAGCAAGGCAATATGACGAGCTCTCTTGATTGCAGTTGTAAGCATTCTCTGGTGTTGAGCACAAGTGCCGGTAACACGTCTTGGAACAATCTTACCTCTTTCAGAGATATATTTTCTCAGTTTCATAAGGTCTTTGTAGTCGATGGCTTCAGCTTTGTCTACGCAAAAGCTGCAAACCTTTTTACGGCTGCGTCTGACAGGACGGCCACCTTTAAAATCTCTGTCGTTTCTGTCATTTCTGTCGTTTCTTTCATTTCTTTCCATTATAGAAATCCTCCTTCTTATTAAAAATTAAAACGGTAAATCTCCATCGTCGCTTGCGATGTTGGAGAAATCATCTAACTCACCTGTAGAGAAAGATGCTGGTGTACTTGCCGGTTTAGGAGCATCGTGAACAGTGTTGTTATAGCTGCCCTGTGATGAATTTTTGCTCTCAACAAAATATGTGTTGTTGATGACAACTTCAAATGCAGTGCGATTTTTACCCGTGTCTTTATCCTGAAACTGTCTTGTCTGGATGGAACCATTAAGACCTATCATCTGGCCTTTTTTGAAATATTTGCCAAGAAACTCAGCGGTATTTCTCCAAGCTACACAGTTGATAAAATCAGTTTTATAGGTGCCGTCAGCATTTTTGCTGGAGCTGCCTACTGCAACGGAAAAGCTGCAAACACTGATACCGTTCGGGGTTTGACGTACATCGGGGTCGGCGGTAAGCCTTCCGACTAAACAAACAACATTCATTTTTTATCCTCCTAAATTAAAGAGCGATAATCATTGTGCGTAAAAGACCTTCAGTAATCTTGTAAACACGATCAAGCTCAGCCGGGAAATCTGAATTGCTTTCAAATGTGAAAAGCACATAGTAGCCTTCAGATTCTTTGTTGATAAGATAGGCTAATCTTCTTTTGCCCCACTCGTCAACGGAAACAAGAGTACCGTTTGTTTCAATAAGGGTTTTGAATTTTTCTACAAGACCTTTTATTGTTTCTTCATCTTGTTTAGTGCTGATAACCATAGTAGATTCGTATTTTTGCATAATTTTGCACCTCCTTTTGGACTTTAGGCCCTGCAATTGTTGCAGAGCAAGGAAACTGTTATTTAAAACAGCAATTTATTATAACAGCTTAAACGCAATAAGTCAAGCTGATTACAAGCTTTTTGCAAACTCTTTTATGTATTTTCTAAAATCTTCCCCAATTTCGCCGTGGTTTACCGCCTGCTCCACATTCGCCATCAAAAAACCAAGCTTGTTGCCCATATCATAACGCTTACCTTCAAAATCCACAGCGTTCATATGTCCATTTCTTGCCATTACCGCCATAGCGTCGGTGAGCTGTATCTCGCCACCGGCTCCCGGTAGGGTGCTTTCCAAGATAGGATAAATTTCTTTTGTTAATAAGCACCGACCTAAAATTGAATAAAGACTAAATTCCTGCCCTTTTTTTGGCTTTTCTATCATGTCGGTAACCGAGTAGATATTGTCACGGATATTGTCTATTTTAAGGGAAGAATACTTTGAAATAGCGTTTTCGTCTACGTCCTTTATGGCGACACACGCCTTGCCAAACTCGTTGTACGCCTCCACCAATTGCAGCGCTACAGGCTTTTGAGAAAAGATGACATCATCTGGGTAGAGCACCATAAAAGGCTCGTCTTTAGTGAATTCCTTGGCACATAAAATAGCATGACCCAGCCCTTTAGCTTCTTTTTGCCGGAGAAAATAGATGTTCGCAAGGTTTGAAATTCCTTTAACCTGCTGTAAAATATCTTCCTTTCCGGGCTTTGACAGCGCCGCTTCCAGTTCAGGGCTTTTATCAAAATGGTCAGCGATGGACTCCTTGCCACGGGTGGTTATAATGAGTATATCGGTAATTCCGCTTTTGACACATTCCTCAACTATATATTGAATACTTGGCTTGTCCACAATGGGGAGCATCTCCTTTGGCACAGATTTTGTCATTGGCAAAACTCGTGTTCCGAACCCAGCGGCGGGGATAACAGCTTTCTTAATCATGGGGTAGTCTCCTTAGAAATATATTGGAAAATTTATTAGATACAAAGTTAATGGTGAGTATTAGAAAAACATATAAAAAATCGTAAAGGCGATACAACAAAATAGGGCGGTTCTGCTGGGGCCGGCTTTTTCCACAAGCACCTGATAATACTCTCGCTCATTTTGAGTGTTATCCTTGATTATTTTAATATCATGAATAACTTTTTTTTCGTAGAGCGGCACCGCCAAAAATCCCCATAAAAGGTTTACCCCAAGCATAATCACTGTAAAAATAGGGGCGATAGTCTCTATTCCTCCAAACATAAGCGCCGATTCAGCCGGAATAAGCCCCGACTGCACCGAATATAAAATTGCAGTTGGGAAATTAACAATCAAATTACAGATACAGCACAGCGCCGCAGAGGACCAAAGCTTTCGGTAAAGAAAGTACATGGGGCCAAATAGAAAAGCAGACCAGCAAAAGGGCATATAGCTTTTGCCAAGCTGTTGCTTACGCTTGAATTTAAAGATATAATAGGGGGCAGATGGGCCTACATATACTGCCATATCCTTATAACTCACCCCGTCCTGCTCCCCTTCAAGGGCTTTTGGCACTGCGGAGGAGGAAAACGCCGTCTGTGGGCGCACGTCAGAAAGGCTTGCCACCATGGCAGGAGATTTGTAGGATAGAGCTGTGCCGCAGCTCTCGCAGAAAGCAGTGTCCCGTGGGTTTGCATTTTGGCATTTCGGGCAGATTACCGCATCGGAGGCGTGCACCTTTTCCGGAGCTTGCCAAACAAACCCCTCGGAGTGCTTATCGGCGTGAATACAATCGCCATTTTGCGAATAGCAACTGCGGTGGTGTGGAGTGCCACATTCAGGGCAAACTACAACATCACTGGCATTATCAAAATTTTTGCCGCATACATCACATACACAGCCATTATAACTAAACATAATTAAACTCCTATACAAACAATATTTATATTATACTTACTTTAATTTGATATGTAAAGCTGAAAAAACTTTACTATAAAACTATAATATGGTATATTATAGTTAATAATTGTGAAAATTGAGGGAAATATGATATTAATTGACGATTACAAAAGATTATTAAGCGAGGCGAAGCCTCAGATAGAAGACTTGAAGGATGCCGTCAGCTATGAGACTCTCCCGATGGAGATTGAAAAGCTGGAGGTGCAAACTCACGACCCTGCGTTTTGGGAAAACCCTGAAAAACAGGCGGAGGTTTTTACACAGGTAAAGGTGCTAAAGGATAAAAAACAGGTTATTGACGACATTGTGATGGCTTTTTCTGACGCTCAAACTATGATTGAAATGTATGAGGAGCAGGAAGATGAGGAGCTGGAACAGGAGATAGTGGACACCTGCGAAAAACTGCAAGGCAAGATGGAGCAGTTTAAGCTGACAACCTTATTGACAGGGGAGTATGACAGCAAAAACGCTATAATCACCCTGCACGCAGGGGCAGGTGGCACCGAGAGCCAAGACTGGGCGGAAATGCTCTACCGTATGTACTCGAAATACTGCCTAAAGCAAGGGTATAAAACCACTACGATAGACTACTTGGCAGGGGATGAAGCCGGCATAAAAAGCATATCCTTTTCCGTGGAAGGTGCAAACGCTTACGGCTTTTTAAAGGGTGAAAATGGGGTGCATCGTCTTGTGAGAATTTCCCCCTTTGACTCATCGGGCAGACGGCACACCTCCTTTGCCTCCTGTGAGGTTATGCCGGAAATAAGCGATGATACCGAGGTGGAGATAAAAGACGATGATTTGCGAATTGACGTGTATCGCTCTAGCGGTGCAGGTGGACAGCACATCAACAAAACCTCCAGTGCGGTTAGAATTACCCACATTCCCACAGGGCTGGTCACAGCGTGCCAAAATGAGAGAAGCCAGTTTCAAAACAAGGATATGGCGATGAAGATGCTGCGCAGTAAATTGGCACAGATAAAGGAACAGGAGCATTTTGAAAAGATAGAGGACATCAAGGGCGTTCAAAAGGAAATTGGCTGGGGCAGCCAAATCCGCAGCTATGTTTTTATGCCTTACACCTTGGTTAAAGACCATAGAACAGGGTATGAGGACGGCAGAGTTGACGCAGTTATGGACGGAGAAATTCAAGGCTTTTTAAATGCCTACCTAAAAGCACTCAGTAAAAATGAGCTGCTGCGATAAGCTAAAGATAACTATAAAATCCACTTGCCAAGGTTTAAACGGCAAGTGGATTTTGTTTTTATTTATTGATAAATCGTATGTCATTGCCTAAGAAATACAAGGTGTCACAGCTGCCGATTAAACGAGAGGTTATCTTGTCACCATATTTTGCAGTGAGAGCCTTTTGGTTAGTAAGATTGGTGGAATAGATACAGGGCAATCCCTTTATCATGCGGCTGTTTATAATGTTGTACAGCACTGACAGGCAGTAGGGGGTCATGTATTCTGTGCCTAAATCGTCCAAAATAAAAAGGTCACAGGCAAGGATATCATTTACTATTCCATTGTCATTAGGGCGCAGCTTGTCAATTTGATTGAAAAGGCTCTGACTGCTGGCGTACATCACGATAAACCCTTTTGCCATACATTCCTTTGCTATGGCACAGGAAAGATGGGTTTTGCCAAGCCCCGAGGTTCCGCACATGAGCACGCTTTTGATGTTGCGGGAAAAACCTTGGGCAAAATTTTTGCAGTATCCCAAAACTTGGCTCATCTGGCGGCGTGGATTGGTGCCGTCCTCGTCAGTGACATCGGGATAATATTTTAAGGAAAATTCCTCAAAAGAGGTGTCGGGGGCAGGGGAGAGATAGGAGAGGGAGTTTTGACGCTGCTTTGCAATTTCCTGCTGCATACACACGCAAACTTTTCCATCAATAAAGCCCTTATCATGACATAAATCACAAAAATAAACTTGGTCAAGATAGTTTTCGTCAAATAGGTGTTCCTTTAAAAGTTGCTTTTTACGTGTCTCCAAAGCCTTCATCTCGGTCTTTATCTCCAATGCCTTCTCCGTTTGCTTTGCTAAATTTGCCATGGCATAGCTAGCGCCAAGAGAGGTTATCTCAAAACCGATTTCTTCAATTTCCGGAACTAGCTTGTACACCTGCTGCTGCCGTTTCATAAGCTGCACAGCGGTTATCTGCCGCCGCTTGTTCAAGGTGTCGGTGGCACCGGTGACACTTGTGGGGCTGACTATCATTGCTTATCTCCTTTTGTGGGTGAGGTTTTGTTGTCAAAGGTGGGCACAGATTTCATGCCCTGCATAATAAGGTCATCCTGACTGTCGATATTTCGTGGGCTTTGGGTGATGTTGCTGATTTCGCCCTGCAAATCGGCAGGCGAGGAGTACCCCTTTTGTGACCACGCTTTTAAAATGCCGCCGCAATAGTGAATGTTAGCAAGGTGGCCGGCACGGATGTAGCTTTCACTCACCATGTCAAGGCTCATCTTTAATTTTTCAAACCAAGAATTGATGATGGTCTTTTCGCTGGTGGTAAGCTTTGTGTCATTAAGCCCAAATATCTTGCAAACTTTTTTATAAAGCTCGTCACGTTTTATGGAAAGGGTGATGTATTCATCTACACTGCCGCCGGTTTTAAGCCCTAGCTTTGTATACCAGCTGCGGATAACCTTGATAACATAGCTGGGGTTGTCCTGCCCCGTGCCTACACAGTGGGCGGCTATCTGCAAGATAACGTCTACCGGTATACCCTCCTCCACAAAAAGAGTTATAAATTTATTTATATACTTTTCATTTAAAGCGTAGCTGAATATCTTTTGAATGTGCTTTGATAGCTCCCCGATTTCCGGAGTATTGGGCAGCAGCATAGCAATGTCAGCGGAGGTGATGGAGGCACGTTTTGTTTTCTTGCCCTCCTTTTCTTCCTCATAGTGCAATAGCCCCTTGTCGCACCAAAAATACAGTGCAGAGATAACGCTGTTAGTGTTCATATTTAAACCGCTGCCAATGGCAAAAAAATCGGCAGTGTCCTTTTGCAGAGCATAGAGCAGTACCTTCAAGGTGTCACCATTTACATCGGTAAGGTTGTCAAAAACTATCTGCGGAACACATATCCCTTTTTCAGCGGATTTTATAAGAGTGAATTTCATTTTTTCTAATTACCGCCTTTCAGATTTCGTATATTCTATTTTATATTTTTTTGCCCCAACTGTCAATTGTGATATAGTTACAAAATGCTTGAAAAGTACACAGCTTTTTGATAATATAGTATCTAAATAGAATAATAGGAGAAAAGAAATGGAATATACAAGAAAAAATGTTGGGGTTTGCTCCAGAAGTACAAAGGTTGTAATTGAAAACGGAATTATCAAGGATGTGCAAATTGTAGGCGGTTGCAGCGGCAACATCAAAGGGGTTATAACCCTAGTCAAGGGTATGCAGGCGACTGAGGCCATAAAAAAGCTAAAGGGTATAACCTGCGGTTTAAAAAAGACAAGCTGTCCTGACCAGCTCGCCATAACACTTGCCGAAGCACTGGCAAAATAAAGTACATAAATTGCCAAAAATAGGTCGATGGATATCGGCTTATTTTTTTTGCTTTGCACAATAATAAAAGGGACTTATGTTAAGCTAAAATCAAAAGCTTAGCAACAATTCCATGGCAGGACAGTCATTACATTAAGCAAAGTATTATGCAAAGGTGGCAATATGTACAAATTTAAAAATTTTTCCGAAAGTGCAAACAGAAGTGTAAGCGCCGGCATTGATATAGCCGAAAAGATGGGGCACATAACGGTGGGTAGTGAGCATATTTTACTTGGGATTTTGTCCCAAGGTAAAACCGACGCCAGCGATTTGATGTGTGACAATGGGGTGACTTTCACCGCCATTTACAGTGCGGTGAGTGGGATTTTAGGTACAGGCTCACCCAGCATCCTCACCCACGAGGATTTATCTCTAAATGCGGTGACCGTTTTAAAAAATGCTCATACAGTGTCTCAAAAAAATATGAAATGGTCGGTGGATGTAAGCGAAATATTGCTGGCGATTTTGGGGGTAGAGGGGTGTATGGCAAACCAAATATTGAAGATGTACGCCCCCGATATGGCAAAATTTAAAGCCCAATCGGAAAAGCTGTGCCGCAAGTTTGGCAGCTTGCAGTTTCAAACGGTAAAAAGAGAGGAGGAGATAAAAAAGGAATATAAAACCCTTGAAAAGTACGGCAAAAATCTTGTTAAATTGGCAGAAAAAAATGCCTTTGACCCCTGCATTGCACGAGATAGCGAGATTATGCGTATCATCGAGATACTTTTACGCCGGCAAAAAAACAACCCTTGCTTAGTGGGGCAAGCAGGGGTGGGAAAAACCGCTGTAGTGGAGGGGGTAGCGGATATGATTGCAAAAAAGACCGCCCCAAAGGAGATATGGGGCAAATCCATCTACTCCCTTGATGTGACACAGATTATAGCCGGCACAAAATATCGTGGAGATTTTGAGGAGCGAATAAAGGCGATAATCGACGAGGTGAGCGAGGACAGAGAGGTGATACTCTTTATTGACGAATTACACATCATCGCTTCCGCAGGGGCAGCAGAGGGGGCAATTGATGCGGCAAATATTCTAAAGCCTGCACTGGCACGGGGCAAAATACAGGTTATCGGGGCTACCACACAGGAGGAATACCGCCGTGTGATAGAAAAGGATGCAGCCCTAGAGCGGCGTTTTTCCAAGGTGCTAATAGAGGAGCCGAGCACACAGGCAACCGTGGAAATACTATCGGGGCTAAAGGAAAAATATGAGCAGCACCACGATTTAACTATACAAGCACAGGCGGTGACGGCGGCGGTGAGGCTGTCGCAAAGGTATATTCAAGGGCGGTTTTTGCCGGACAAGGCGGTGGATTTGCTGGACGAAGCCTGTGCAAGGGCAAAGCTAAATGGAGAGGATACCGTCACCCAAAAGCTTATTGAACAGGTTATAAGCGACCAGACCAAAATCCCTGTGACACAGCTTTCTGTAAGCGAAAAGCTGGATTTGCAAAGCTTGGAGCAGCGGCTGTCACAAAATATAATCGGACAGGCAGATGCCATAAAATCCGTTTCCAATGCTATGAAAAAGTGGAGAATAGGGCTTAATGAAAAAAACCGCCCCATCGCTTCATTTTTGTTTTTAGGCCCTACAGGGGTGGGGAAAACTCAAACCTGCAAAACCCTTTCCAAGTGTCTGTACGGTGACGAAAAGGCGATAGTGAGGATTGACTGCTCCGAGTATGGTGAAAAAAATGACATCAACAAGCTTATCGGCTCACCACCCGGATATGTGGGGTACGAGGATGCCGGAAAGATAGAAAAAGAATTGCTGCAAAAGCCCTATTCCGTAGTGCTTTTTGACGAGGTGGAAAAGGCTCATCCTGATTTTTGCAACCTGCTTTTACAGGTGCTGGAGGACGGGCTGCTCACCATGTCCAATGGGAAAACGGTGAGCTTTAAAAACACGGTTATCATTATGACCTCAAATTTAGGGGCACAGCAGCTTGCCACCAGCAGCACCGACCTTGGGTTTTCAAAGGTGACTGCCACCAAGGCGATTATGGCACAAAAAAAGCTTAAAAGTGCGGTAAAAGGGCATTTTTCTCCGGAATTTATCGGCAGAATTGACGAGATTATAACCTTTAATAATCTTACCCAAAGCGATGTGGAAAAGATAACAGGGCTTATGGTGGAGGAGTTAAAGGTGCGGCTTAAAAATATAAATATTACCTTAGCTTGCAGCGATAATCTCTTAAAATATATTTCAAAAAATGGGTACAGCGAAAGCTATGGGGCACGCCCCTTGCGAAAGGAAATCAGCACTGTTATTGAAAACTTCTTGTCAGATGAGATTTTTGATGGTAAAATAAAACCACAAGACAATATCTACTTGGATATTGTAGAGGAAAAAATTTTGATGAAACATATACAGTGAGGTTTTTATGGAGACATTTACAAAAACATACACAGTAATGCCGGAGATGACGGCAAAGCACTTTGCAAGCGGAACTCTTGATGTGTTCGCAACACCGTCACTGGTGGGATGTATGGAGGACACTGCAAAAACCATCATCGACCCAAAGCTTCAAGAGGGGGAAAGCTCGGTAGGCACAAAAATTGCCATAAGCCATGTGAAAGCAAGCCCTGTGGGGGCTATTATAGAGGTGACGGCAATCTTGGTAAAGCACGATGGCAGAATGTACGATTTTGAGGTTATGGCGACCCAAGACGGCGAGCTTATCGGGGAGGGCACCCACACAAGAGCCGTGATAAACATTGAAAGATTTATGTCCAAGGTGAAGGGATAGAAAAGGGAGAGCAGAATGAATTTTGGAGATAAAATTGTATTTTATGTGCTGCTTTTAGCAGTTTCTGCACTGGGGCTGGGGCTACTCATTAAACCGGAGCTTATGTGGAAGATAGACCACTTTGCCACGGTGAAAAATGGCGGGCCTACAGACTTTTACTTGAATTTTTCAAGGATTGCAGGTGTTATAACCTTGGTGGTGTGCGGTTTTGTGTTTTTCACATCTCTCGGTGCTTAAGCTGTAAGGGATTTAGCAAAATATTATTTTTTATAATGGTTTAATAAAGCTAGGTGGCTCTCCTATTTTCACACAGGAGAGCCACCCAATTTATTTTTTTACAATATTTTTTTTATTTTTACCCCATAGGCTTTAGCTATGTTGCCACATTTTATTCCCGTTCCTTGGTGATTTGCGACACCACCTTGCCCAAGGCTAAAAGGGCAATAAGGTTTGGCAGCACCATCAAGCCGTTGAACATATCGGACAGTGCCCACACCAAGTCCACCTTTAAACAGGAGCCAAGGACGATGAAAAGGCACACGATGACGGTGTAAATTTTAACATACTTTACGCCGAACAGTGAGGTTACATTTGCCTTGCCGAAAAAGTACCAGCCGATGATGGTGGAAAATGCAAAGAACAGCATACAGATGGCGATAAATGCACTGCCAAAGGAACCAAAAGCACTGCTGAAAGCACTTTGTGCCAGTGCCGCCCCTGTCAAATCCGATTTCCAAGCACCGGTTGAAAGAATTACCAAAGCCGTTAAAGTAAGTATGATAAAGGTGTCGATAAAAACACCAATCATAGCGATAACGCCCTGCTCTGTGGGGTGGTCAACCTTGGCAACTGCGTGTGCGTGGGGGGTAGAGCCCATACCGGCTTCGTTGGAGAACAAGCCACGGGCAACACCGTATCGCATAGCCTTTTGGACGGTAAGACCTATTGCACCCCCTGCCACTGCTTGTGGGTTAAATGCCATGGTGAAAATTTCCACAAAAGCATCTGCCACGCCGCTTAAATTCATACCTAAAACTATAAGGCTACCCACGATGTACAAACACGCCATCAAAGGCACTATTTTTTCCGTTATCCAAGCGATGCTGGAGTTGCCACCTGCAAAGATTATGGCGGCGGCTACAGCACACAGCACACCCATAATCAGCGGGTTTATGCCAAAGGCGTTGAAAAAGGAATCGCCTATTGAGTTTGATTGCACCATATTTCCCATAAAGCCCAAGGCGAGTATTATGGCGATGGAAAAGAAGGTGGCTAAAAATGTGCCGAATTTGCCTTTAAAGGCTGCTTTTATGTAGTATACAGGGCCGCCGGTTACAACGCCGTCTGCACCCACCTGCTTGTATTTTTGTGCCAGCACCGCCTCGGCATAGATGGTAGCCATACCGAAAAATGCACTCACCCACATCCAAAATATTGCACCGGGGCCACCCGCTACAATTGCGGTGGCAGCACCTGCGATATTGCCAGTTCCCACCTGTGCGGCGATGGCGGTTGTCAATGCCTGAAAGGAGCTCATACCGTTGTTGTCGGCTTTCTTGCCGTTCATATTAAAACAGGAAAAAACCCGTTTACAGCCCTCTTTAAACTTGCGAACCTGAATGAAACGCAGCCGGATGGTAAAATACACACCTGTTCCGCACAGCAGAAATAACAGGGCATAGTCCCATAAAAGCTTGTTGACAAAGCCGACGATAGGAGTTATCAACTCCATAAAAGTGTTTACAATTTCCATTTCTCATACCTCTTTCTCAAATAAATGATTATAAAAATTACAAACGAAAAAGAGCCAACCATAACGGTTAGCTCTAGAGAAACAACAGAAAAATAACAACATATCCCGTGATACGAAAAAATGTATCACAAAAAGAAGTATTTTTAAGCTCTGTCCTTTTGCCTGAGAGATTCAGCTTTCGCCTTGCACCTTCGGCACTCACCATATGTGAGGTTCTCCAGAGTTCCCTCGGGTATTAGTCTTACACCGCCCTGCGATGCTCCTGAGAGTGTTACTCCTTCGGCAGGCTCAAAGCCACTTTCCTAAAACTTTCAAAGGGATATTCAATTAATTCATTTGATTGTTCCTATCATACCACCAAGATTTTACAAAATCAACACACATTTTAACTTTTATAATAAGTTTTGCGGTTGTCACAAAAATAAAATGACAGCATGTATAAAAACTGTCATTTTAACTAAATGTTATTTTTCCTCGACGGTATAGGTAAATTCATAGTCCTGTTGCAAAGCCTTTACACGCTCCTCATTGTCCTCAATAAAGGTTTTTGTGTACACGGATTTGCCAAGCTTTTTATAATCGTCCATTATCTCTTGAAGCTTGTCCCAGCACTCGTCTCTTTTTTCGTAATCGTCAGAAATAGCGATGATAAATTCTCTGTGCTTTGGTATTCTTGCTTTCATAATTAAACTCTCCTTTGTAATATTCTTTAAATATCATTTATCATTGTAATGGTAAAAATATAATACGTCAACTATATTTTCACATTATCCCTCCATTATTATTGTAAAAAGGGGTAAATCGTGATATTATATGAAAATATAAACAAAATATAAACAATTAATATTGAGGGGGATAAAATGGATAAAACATTGTTAAAGCAATACGCCAATATGGCGGTTAATATCGGTATTAACATCCAAAAGGGGCAGACCTTGATTATCAGAGCACCCATCACAGGGGCGGAGTTTGCACGGGAGTGTGCAGTTTGTGCTTACGACAGCGGTGCACGAGACGTTGTTATAGATTATAACGATGAAAAATTTAGACGTATAAGAATGGACAGAGCCGCAAAGGAAGCCCTTTGTGACATAAAGCCGTCCTTTCAAAATTCACGTCTTGAATATGTGCAGTCACAGGGTACGGCGGCATTTTTGAGCATAATAAGCGAGGACCCCGAGATTTACAAGGGCCTTGATATGGAAAAAATTGATGCGGCTGCGGCGGCACAATCCAAGGCACTCACAGAATTTCGTGATTATACAATGAACTCACGGGTGCAGTGGTGCGTGGTGGCAATCCCATCTGAAGGGTGGGCGGCAAAGGTTTTTCCACAGCTTTCCGTGAGCGATGGGGTGGAAAAGCTTTGGGAGACTATCTTTAAAGTCAGCCGTGTGGCAGGTAATGCCAAGGCAAATTGGAAAAAATATACCGATGCACAGTGGGCAAGACGTGAAAAACTAAATGAGTACGGCCTTACAGAAATTCATATGACCAGCAAAAACGGCACCGACCTAGTGGTGGGTCTAGCTGAGGACTGCGTTTGGGGCGGCGGCAAGGACTTTACCACAGGGGGCAGACCCTACACAAAGGAAGGGGTGGAATTTATCGCCAATATGCCCACGGAGGAGATTTTTACAGCTCCCCACAAGGACAGGGTGAATGGGGTGGTATACGGCACTAAGCCCTATGTGTATAACGGAAATCTTATAAAAGATTTTGTGGTCACCTTTAAAGACGGCAAGGTGGTGGATTTTGATGCCAAGAGCGGCAAGGAGCTGTTAGGGCAGCTATTAAAAACAGATGAGGGTGCTATGCACATTGGCGAAATTGCACTGGTTCCTGCCTCCAGCCCCATCAATGTGGAAAATGTTTTGTTCTACAACACCTTGTTTGACGAAAACGCAGCCTGCCACATCGCTTTTGGTGCAGCATACCCCGACACGGTAAAGGGCGGCTCGGAGCTAAACCGTGACGAGCTAAGTGCAAAAGGGGTAAACTATTCCCTTATTCACGAGGATGTTATGGTGGGTGCACAGGATACTAACATCACAGGCAAGACAAAAACAGGGCAAACGGTGGAAATTTTCCGCAACGGTGAATGGATGTTTTAATGTATATTTAATAATATATAGGCGTCTTGAGCAAAAATATCTATAAAAAGCCGAGAAAACCTTGAAATAGTGTAAAATATTGTGTAAATGCTATTGCATTGTGTGTTTAAGTGTGATATATTAGATATGTTAAATAAAATATAAAAAAGAAAGAGAGTGGGTCAGCCCACTCTCTTGTTTTTAAGAGTTTTTTAGGGGGATGTGTCAACTTGGCTAAAGGGAAAAAAGCAACGGAAATTGTAGAGGATATTGTAAAACCGGTATGTGACGAAATGGGTCTTATACTGTGGGATGTCCGCTTTGAAAAGGAAGGCCCTGAGTGGTATTTAAGGGTGTTTATCGACAAGGAGGGGGGCGTGTTCATTGAGGATTGCGAAAATCTTTCAAGGACAGTTGACCCGCTTATTGATGCACAAGACCCTATAAGTCAGGGGTACTTTTTTGAAGTTTCCTCCGCAGGGCTGGGCAGAAAGCTTACAAAGGATTTTCATTTTGAGAGCAAAAAGGGTGAGAAGGTTTTGGCAAAGCTCATAAGAGCCACCGACGGCGTGCGGGAAATAAGCGGAATTTTAAAGGACTACAAGGACGGCACCGCCTACATCGAAAGTGATGGAGAGTTTAGCGAGGTTGCGGTCAAGGACACAGCTTTTGTAAAATTATGTGATGATGAGGACTTATTTTAGGAGGATACGATAAAAATGAATAAAGAGTTTTTTGAAGCGTTAGACACTATAGAGAGAGAAAAAGGCATCAAAAAAGAGGTATTGCTGGAAAAGATAACCAAGGCGATGGAGGTTGCCGTTGAAAAGGATTTGGGCATTGAGGGCAATGTGAGCGTGCTCATGGACGCAGAAAAACAAAATTTTGCCGTCTCCATTGTGAAAACAGTGGTGGACAATGTGGAGGATCCGGACACGGAGATATCCTTTGACGATGCAAAGAAGATAAAATCAAGAATTAGACTGGGCGCAGAGATTGGCGTTCCGCTAAAAACCAAGGATTTTGGGTATATAGCAATCGGGGCTGCCAAAAATGTTATCAAGCAGGGCATAAAAGAAGCGGAAAAGGCTCAACTGTTTGAGGATATGCAGGGCAAGGCACAGGAGATAGTCACAGGCATTGTGTCAAGACAAAACACAAAATCAATGGCGATAGTGCTAGCCGTTGGCAACAACGAGTTTATCCTGCCAAAGGATGAGCAGATACCTGGCGAAGAATACACAATGGGCGAGCATATAAAGGTGTATGTGGTAGACGTATTGTCCACCGAGCGAGGCCCTAAAATTATGTTAAGCCGCACACATCCGGGCTTTGTGAAAAGAATGTTTGAATTGGAAGTACCGGAAATATTTGACGGCACAGTGGAAATTAAAGCTATCAGCCGTGAGGCGGGTGCAAGAACCAAGATTGCCGTGTGGTCAAAGGACGAAAACGTGGACGCAATCGGGGCGTGTATCGGCTCTAAGAGAGCACGTATCGAGTCGATAATCAGTCAGCTTGGCGGCGAAAAAATCGACATTGTAAAGTACAGCGACGAGCCGGAAAAATTCATTTCAGCGGCGCTGTCACCGGCTACAGTCACAAGCGTGGAGATACTTTCCGAGCAGCCTAAGTCCTGCAAGGTATGTGTGCCGGACGAACAGCTATCATTAGCAATTGGCAACAAAGGTCAAAATGCCCGTTTGGCGGCTCGCCTAACTGGGTTTAATATAGATATTCACCCACAAAGCGGTTACTTTGGAGAATAATCAAGTTACAGGAGGTTTAGAGATGGCAATAAAAAAGATACCTCAAAGAAAATGCGTTGGCTGCAATACATCCAAGGACAAGAAAGAGCTGATTCGAGTGGTAAAAATTCCAAGCGGAGAAATTATAATAGACTTGACAGGCAAAAAATCGGGCAGAGGGGCATATGTATGTCATGATGTAAACTGTTTAAAGCTAGCTCAGAAGGCAAAAAAACTAGAGAGAGCCTTTGAGTGTCAGATAGACAGCGAGATTTATGAAAAGCTTGCTCGGGAGATTGCCGCACATGAATAAAATATTATTCGGGCTGTCTCTGGCAAAAAAATCGGGGAATTTAATCTGCGGTTTTGATGCGGTAAAACAGAGTGTGATGGACAAAAAGGCGTGTATAGTGGTTGTGACAGGAGATACCAGTGAAAAGACCATAAAGCGTGTGGAGCATTTTTGTGAAGATATGATAGATGTAAATATAGTTTCTCTAACACAGTTTGAAGCTTCGCAGATAACAAACAAGCTAACAGGCATTTTTGCAGTTGTGGACAAAAATCTTGCAATATTATGTAAAAATGCAATTGACAACGAAAAGGAGAATAATTAATGGTTATTAAATACAAAGCCGGCAATCTTATAGAAGATTTCAATCTTAACGCCAAAACAGCGCTTACAGATTTGAGTGATATGTTTAAAACGGAAATTAAAAAGGCAACGGTGCTGTCGGAAGAGCAGTGCAACGAGGCATTTGATTTTTATTCAAAACAGGGCAAGGACGTGGATTTTGCAAGCTATCTTGCTCCAAAGGCAGCGGAAAAAGTACAGGAAGCTCCAAAGGCAGCGCCTGTAGAAGCTCCGACAAAAGCTACAGCACCACAGACACCGGCTGAAAAACCGGCAGCACCACAGACACCGGTTGAAAAGCCGGCGGCACCACAGGCACAGGCTGCAAAACCCGCAGCACCACAGACTCCGGCACCTAAAAAGCCTATCAATGATAATGGGTACAGACCACAGCCGGGGGACAATAGCTATCGTCCAAGAGACAACGGCTACAAGCCACAGCCAAACCATCCCAATGACAACGGCTATCGCCCTCAGGACAATGGTTACAAGCCACAGCCGCAGTATCAGCAAAACGGCTATAAAGCACAGCCCTCAGCGCCATCAGGCCCACGAGTGCCACAACAGCCAAACAAATTTCAGCAGCAGGGCAAGGCGCCTGTACAGCAGCAAAATAGGCAACCTGTGCAAAATGTCAACCAGCCAAGACCGGCACAGCAGGGCAATTTTTCAAATGAGCCGCTTAAAAGAGCAGACGGCACTATCGTTGAGAGACAGGTACACCAAAAGCCAAAGAGCGAGTTAGCTGGTCAAGGTGCACAAAAGCAGGAGAGAGTTGTTGTAACAGTTGACACACGTCAAACCAACGTGAATATGGACAAATTCAACGAGAAATATGACGAGCTTGCCAAGACAAAAACATTTAACGCAGGTCAGCGCAAAAATACAAGCCTTTCCAACAAACAAAAGTTCAATAAAAACAGAAATAATTCAAGACCTAATCCATTTGCTAAAAAGAAGGTAGAGACAGAGGCAGAGCGTCTCGAGCGTATGCACCTTGAAAAGGCGAGAAAAGCCCAGCTTAAAGTCCAGATACCGGAAGAAATTTCCGTGGGCGAATTGGCAACACGTCTTAAAGTTTCAGCAAGTGAAGTTATCAAACGCTTGATGGCGGTTGGCATAATGGCGGCGCAAGGTGAAATTGTTGATTTTGATACAGCGGCTCTCGTAGCAGAGGAGCTGGGCGCAAAGGTAGAAAAAGAAGTTGTTGTCACCATCGAGGAGAGACTTTTCGAGGAGATTGAGGACACACAGGAAAACACCGAGACACGCCCACCGGTTGTGGTTGTTATGGGTCACGTTGACCACGGCAAGACCAGCCTTTTGGACGCTATCAGAAAAACCACCGTCACCAAGGGCGAAGCTGGCGGCATAACACAGCACATCGGCGCATACCAAGTGGAATGTAACGGCAAGACCATCACCTTCCTTGACACACCGGGGCATGAGGCTTTTACCTCAATGCGTCAGCGTGGTGCATTCATCACCGATATTGCAGTGCTGGTTGTTGCGGCAGATGACGGAATTATGCCACAGACAATAGAAGCTATAAACCATGCAAAGGCAGCAGGGGTAACTATCATTGTTGCGATAAACAAGATTGATAAGCCTACAGCCAATATAGATAAAGTAAAACAGGCACTTACAGAATATGAGCTTGTCACCGAGGAATGGGGCGGTTCAACCATCTGTGTTCCAGTTTCGGCACACACAGGTGAGGGCATTGACACATTGTTGGAGATGATTAACCTAACAAGTGACGTGGCGGAGCTTAAAGCCAACAAAACACGCCGTGCAAAGGGCACCGTCATCGAGGCAAGGCTTGACAAGGGTCTTGGCCCTGTAGCTACAATTTTGGTGCAAAACGGCACATTGTACAAGGGCGATATTCTTATCGCAGGCACAACCGTGGGTCGTGTAAGAGCTATGACAAATGATAAGGGCGAGAGAATTGACGAGGCAGGCCCATCAACTCCTGTGGAGATTACAGGTCTTACAGATGTTCCGTCAGCAGGGGATATATTCGATGCTGTCGAGGACGAAAAGCTGGCAAGAGAGCTTGCGGAAAGACGTATGTCTCAGATGAGAGAGGAGCGTTTCTCCTCCTACCAGAAGGTCACGTTGGATAATCTGTTCAGTCAAATTGCTCAGGGCGAAATGAAGGAGCTTGCAATCATCGTCAAGGCAGACGTGCAGGGTTCAGCAGAAGCGGTAAAGCAAAGCCTTGAAAAGCTGTCCAATGAAGAGGTGAGAGTCAAGGTTATACACTCCGCCGTGGGTGCAATCTCCAAGAGCGATATAATGCTTGCCTCCGCATCAAATGCTATCGTCATCGGATTTAATGTTCGCCCTGATGCAGTGGCAAAGCAGGACGCAGAGCACGACCATGTTGAAATGAGAATGTACCGTGTTATCTATGATGCAATTGAGGACGTAAAGTCAGCAATGAAGGGTATGCTAGAGCCTAAATTCCGTGAGGTTGAGCTGGGTCAGGCAGAGGTTAGAACGGTTTATAAGATTTCCACAGCAGGCACAATTGCAGGCTGTTATGTAAAAGAGGGCAAGGTTGCAAGACACGCAAAGATAAGAGTTGTGCGTGACGGTATAGTTATCACCGAGGACGAAATTTCATCCCTTAAACGCTTTAAGGATGACCAAAAGGAAGTTGCCGCCGGTTATGAGTGCGGTATCGGCCTTGAAAAGTTCGGCGATATTAAAGAAGGCGATATTTTTGAATCCTTTATAATTGAAGAATATCGTGACTAAATAGGAGGTTAACCTATGGCTTCAACAAGAAACGAAAGATTAAACGAAGATATAAAAAAAGAGATAATTTCCATTATATCCCAGATGAAGGACCCACGCTTACAGTGCTTTTTGACTGTAATGCGTGTGGAAACCTCACCGGATCTCACCAACGCAAAGGTATATATAAGCGTTTTAGAGGGGGATGAAGCCTGCAAAAACGCCATAAAGGTGTTACAAAAGGGTCAAGGCTTTATCCGTGGGGAGCTTAGCAGACGTTTGCACATCAAGCGCAGCCCTGAATTTGTGTTTATAAAGGACGACGGCGCAGCGTATGCACAGAGAATTAACGAGATAATAAGGGAAATAAATAATGATGACAAATAATGTTGATGTGCAAAAAACAGCGCAGCTATTGGCACAGGCGGATAATATATTGATATTGTGTCACAAAAACCCCGATGGGGACACCATTGGCAGCGCCGGAGCACTTTTTCATACGCTGGAAGAAATGAATAAAACAGCGGCAATACTTTGCAATGACGAGTTTTCCAAACGGTATGATTTTATGGAGCTTGGTCTATTTGA
>JAVWUR010000015.1:0-30787 GCA_036667055.1 Oscillospiraceae bacterium | reverse complement strand
TAGTTTCCGCCATCAAAGATTTCCCATTTCCCGGTGCACCGGTTATAAGTGTAAACATAATTTTCTCCGTAAATGTTGTCCGTATTCAAAGTCGCTACGGCACAGCCGTCCGTGAGGTTATTATAACGCAGTTCAAATGTTCTCACGGAAAAAAGCGTCAGCTTTTCTAGGCACTGGATACAGTGCCGTAGCGGCATAGCCGCCTGTGAGGTTATTATACCACATTTCCCACCCATTTTCACAGCAATTTTTTTGTGGTTGGTGAAGTCTCACTTTTATATTAGTTGAACCATTAAATTCTTTGTTTTATGTTGTATTACTAAATGATTATTCAAGCATTTCGAGGAACATCTTAATTATAATGCTACAACAAAGTGGTGGCTTTTTTATTGGTTGTTGTATAAAAAAATCAGTTATAAAATTTATGCAGTAAATTATTAAATAATATCAAAATTTCTCTTGACAAAAGTGTCGATACATTATATACTATTAAAGCACTTATACGGAGAGATGTCTGAGTGGTCGAAGGTGCTCGCCTGGAACGCGGGTGTATGGTCAAACGTACCGAGGGTTCGAATCCCTCTCTCTCCGCCAAAAAAATTCAAATGCAAGCGCTGAGAATTACTTTACTTTTGTAAACGGAATATTTGGTCTTGTGTTTGTAAAATGAATAAAACTACCTACTACTGATTTATGTAGTGGGTAGTTTTTTTCTATGCTGTTGCGTCTGCTTTTTGCCGGTGCTATTCCTTGCTTACACAATTGGAAAAATTTTTCATAAGGGACAAATGCCCTTAGTGTTGTGGAAAATACAGCTACCAAGGGCTAAAGCATACAGTTTCCAAGCAAAAACAGAAGGGCTATATGCACAGGATAAAAAATGTAGAACAGATATTTTAAGCCCCTGCCTTTTTTGCCATTATACATTAGCATAAAGGGCAGGGAAAAGACCATCATCCATTGATAATTCACATTAAAAATCCAATCGAGAGTGACACTGGGGCCGATACGTAAAAGAAACATCAGACCCGTGTAGATGACATAGACCCAAGAGAGCTTGCGAGGATTTTCCTTGGCAAAATAGATAAGCACACCCAATATAACAAATGGTACGCCCCCCTCGGCTGTCAAAATATTGGCAGTGACCGCCCCAATAATCGGTGTATTCATTGAAGAGATAAGGGAGGAGGCACCAAGGCAAAGCAGGGTGGATATAACCTGCCAAAGGATGAAACAAGCGGCAAGCTTGCTGCCCTTTTTGGGGTTTTCTCTTTGAATTTCAATAATCCACACAATGACAGCCACAAGAAAAAGTGTCACAAAAATATTGTTGATTATGTACATATACGCTCTGCCGCTATAAAGATTGTTCAAAACAAAGTTCATCACCGACATCAATACACCAAAAAGGTACATCCGCAGCACATATTTTTTGCGGTCATGGGTGTATTTAAAGCCCCACGCCATAGAAAACAAAAATATAGGTGCACTCAAACGGCCAAGCCAGTGAAACCATATGGGTGTGCCGGGGATAAATTCGGCGATGTGGTCGATAAACATTAGGGCAAGTGCCAAAAGTTTTAAAGCGGTATTTGACATAAGAAACTCCTAAAACAGTTAAATTTCAATGGTTGACCATTTACCGCTGCGAAAACGGTAGGTGTTTAAAGCGTTACGCACAAGCTGATCCAAAAGTGTCCCCAGCCACGCACCCACAAGCCCATAGCCCAAGGGGTAGCACAGTGCATAGGAGGCAAGCGGCCGTACAAGGGTCACGCTGATAAACGCCACAATTGCAACAAACTTGGTGTCGCCCGCACCCTTTAAGCACCCCGAGGTGATAACTTGGTCTATCTGAAAATAAATCATCACGGCGAGAATTTTTGTTATCACCGAGCCAAGCTGAATTATATTGGGGTCGGGGGTGAACAGCATAAAAACATATTTGCCGAAAAACATAAAAAATCCGCACAAAATCACTGCGAACATCGCCCCTAATCGCTTGCAGGCAAGCCCGTAAACTTTCGCTAAATCGCTGCGTTTTGCCCCTAAATTTCGCCCTACAAGGGAGATTGCCGCAACGGAAAAACCATCCCCAAAGGCAAAGGAAACCTGCATACAGTTGTTGGCGATTTGATGGGTGGCATAATCGGTGGTGCCAAGCTTTGCCACAATGATAGAAAAGGTTAAAAACCCAATTCTAAAAAACACCTGCTCCGCTAATGTACCCATACTTAGAGACACTATGGAAGTGATTGTCTCCTTGTCAAATAGCTTACATTTTGTGTAGCCCACATACAGATAGTTGTCGGGGCTTATAATGGACATAAAGGAGATGACACAGGCGGCGATGCTGCCGATAACTGTGGCAATTGCGGCACCGCTTACGCCTAAAGCGGGAAAACCAAACTTTCCGCCGATGAGCAGATAGTTAAAAAACACATTTATAACATTTGAAATTATGTTGGTACGCATTGCAATTTTGGTCTTGCCAACTCCACGCTGGGCGGCGTTTATCACCATTGAGATTAGCTGAAAAAAGCTAAAGCCCATTATAATGGTGAAATATTCCACAGCAGGCTCGATGGTGTCGGGTTGAGCACCGCAAAACATTAAAAGTGGGCGTGCAAAAACTGTCAAAACAACAGAGATTACAACGATTATTATGGTAGCCAAAACCAAAGCCTGTTTTAAAATCCGATTAGCTCCTTCACGGTCATTTTCACCGTGGCGGCGAGCAACAAGGGCTGAAATTGCCACATTTAAAGAAAATATAATGGCAAAGCCCAGAAATTTCGGCTGTATTGAAAGCCCAACAGCGGCGATGGCATATGTCCCCAATACAGAGACCATCACATTGTCAACCATGGACACAAGGCTTACTAAAAAGGATTCCATAACCGCAGGCCAAGCTATGGCAACGGTTTTTCTTAAAATTTCATTGCCGGAGGGCAGCTCTCCCAGCGGCTGAGTTTTACCCAAAAGGGTAGTGGGGCAAAAAATATTATCAAACAAAATATGAGCGACCTTCCTATTTTAAAATACGAATAACAATTGTAACGTAATTATATATTTTACCACTTTTTCACAATCTTATCAACTATAAAAATGATTATATGAATTTTTTCATATACCCACAGGTCTGGCAAAGTGGCTCTACCGCACGTCTTTCGGTAAACCCATTGTATATTGCCACACTGCGTGGCTTTGATAAAATTTCCTCCAGTGAGGAGGTGAAAATGTTCCCAAGAGGTATATTCCCCTCGCTGTCAAGGCAGCAGGGGACAAGGGTGCCATCTGCCAATATCGCCACTTGGTTTCGCAAACCGTAACAAAACCCACTGCACACAGCACCTGTGGATTTTGTTATGTCAGGCCACTGAAAATGCTCTGCCATACCAAGGTAGATGTTGCCCGTTAGCTTTAAATTTCGCTTGCGGCGGTTGGGCTGCTCCGTTGAATAAAAATTTTCTTCCAAAGCGGCGGCAAGGTCAAAACCTAAATCCAAGCCCTCCTGCAAAAATTCGATTATTTGGCAGTTTAATTTGTTTCTATCATAGATGCTCTGCCTGTCCATATTCCACAGCCGCAATTCTACAATGGTGCTGCTTCGGAGGGACTTTTTGCAAAAATTCAGCACTTCTCGCAGATATTCCTCCAAAGCACCGTTCATAGCATTTGCCTCAAAGCTGTGGAGAGAAACGCTCACCATACGCACAGCATTTTCAAGCAGAACATCACCTTGCACCTTTAGCAGTGTGCCGTTGGTGGTAATGTTGGTTTTTATTTTGTTGTCACTGCACACCTTTAAAATCCCCCCAAAGTTCTTGTGGGACAGCGGCTCGCCCATAACATGGAGATAAAAATTATCCCCATAGTCCTTTGTCTTGGCAATAACAGCGGAAAATTCCTCCACCGACATTGCCTGTGGTTTTCTCTTGTGTTTCGGACAAAAGGAACAGTTCAAGTTGCAGGAGTTAGTGATTTCAATGTATATCTTTTTAAATTTTTTCATACAGCACCATCTATGTTTGAGGATTGAAAGGCGAACAGCCTATTAAATACTTATTAATAGCATAACACAAAAGCCGCAGAAATAAAACTGCGGCTTTTGAAATGGCGATAGAAGGGTTACACTCTGTTTATGCCAAGGCGTGTGGCTTCCTGTGCTACAGCTTTGGAGACAATATCGGCGACTCGTGGGTTAAAGGGGTCGGGGATGATATAGTCTGCGGCAAGCTCTTCATCAGACACAACGCTGGCAATGGCTTTTGCAGCGGCAATCTTCATACTTTCGGTGATGTCTCGTGCTCTCACAGACAAAGCACCCTTGAAGATGCCGGGGAAAACCAGCACATTGTTGATTTGGTTTGGAAAGTCACTCCTGCCTGTACCCACAATATATGCCCCTGCCTTTAGAGCAAGGTCGGGCATAATTTCAGGTGTCGGGTTTGCCATTGCAAGGATAATCGGCTTATCATTCATACCTCTGACCATATCCTCTGTCACAAGGTTGCCTCTTGAAACTCCCACAAATGCGTCAGCGCCTTTTAGTGCATCTGCAAGCGTGCCCTTTAATTTTGATTTGTTGGTGACTTTAGCCATCTCTCTTTGAGCGTCGGTGTTAGCTTCGCCACCCTCGTACAACGTGCCAAAAATGTCGCACAGGGTCATATCGGTAAACCCAATGTCCATAAGCAGCTTTGCAATGGAGATGCCAGCAGCACCTGCACCATTCAAAACCACCTTTAATTCATTTGGCTTTTTGCCCTTTAGCTTTGCGGCGTTGAGCATTGCAGCACATACCACAATTGCAGTGCCGTGCTGGTCATCATGGAAAACAGGAATGTCGCACATCTCTTTAAGACGTCTTTCCACTTCAAAGCAGGCAGGTGCCCCGATGTCCTCAAGGTTTATTCCGCCAAAGCTTTTGGAAATGTTATAGATGGTGTTAACTAAATCATCAACATTTTTTGTGTCAACGCAGATTGGAAAAGCATCAATTCCGGCAAACTCCTTAAAAAGGACACATTTGCCCTCCATAACAGGCATACCAGCACTAGGGCCAATGTCACCCAAGCCTAAAACAGCGGTGCCGTTGGTGATAACCGCCACAAGATTTCCTTTGCGTGTGTAGTCATATGCCTTGCTCTCGTCTTTTTGGATTTCAAGACAGGGTGCCGCCACACCGGGGGTGTATGCCACAGCCAGCTCCTGTTTATTTGTCACATGTGCTCTTGCTACCACTTCGATTTTGCCGCCCCATTTTTTGTGGGCTTCTATTGCTGTTTGGTTGATATCCATAATAATCTCCTCCTATTAAATTTTCGGTAAAAATTAGTTTTTATCAAATTGGCGTGTTAATTTTTCTGCATTTAACGCTTCGTCAAGCTGCTCCTGTGTCACGCCGTGAGCCAAAGCCCCCTCAACAATGGGTGTGCCGTCCTTTAAGAATTTTTTTGCAATGTCAGCGGATGCCTTGTACCCGATGACAGGGCATAGAGCGGTGACAAAGCCGGTGGAATGGTACAATAAATCCTTGCAGCGTTCCTCGTTTGCCACAATGCCCTCCACACAGTTGTGGATAAAGGTGTCAACACCATTATATAACATTGTCAGTGATTCGTAAATGCGATTGAACACAACCGGCTCAAAAGCGTTAAGCTCCAGTTGTCCTGCCTCACACGCCATTGTCACGGTAAAATCGTTGCCCATAACCGCAAAGGCACACTGGTTTAAAACCTCGGGGATAACAGGGTTTATCTTGCCCGGCATAATGGAGGAACCATTTTGCTTTGCCGGTATGGTGATTTCCGCAAGTCCGGATTTTGGCCCCCCATTCATAAGCCGTATGTCATTAGCCATTTTGGAAAGGCTGATAGCACAGGTTTTTAATGAGGAGGAAACAACGGAAAAGCCGTCGATATTTTGAGTGCCGTCCACCATATCCTCACACTGGGTGAGGGGCAGTCCACTGATTTTGCTTAAAGTTGGCACAATATTGTGGAAAAAGTATTCGCTGGAATTTATGCCTGTTCCGATTGCGGTGGCAGACATATTGACGGTCAACATCTCTTTTATGGCGTTTTGAATACGAGTTTTGTCTCTTTTTACAGCGGAGGCATAAGCGTGAAACTCCTGCCCCAAGGTTACAGGGACAGCATCCATAAGCTGAGTTCTGCCAAGCTTTAACACATCGTGAAACTCAACGCTTTTTGCCATGAGGGCAGTGTACAATTCGTCTAGCTTGTCAATAAATGTCAAGGCTGTTACATAGATGGAAAGTTTAAGTGAGGTGGGGTACACATCATTTGTGGATTGTGCCATATTAACATGGTCATTTGGGTGGCAAAATTTATAGTCACCCTTCGCCTTGCCAAGATGCTCTAATGCAATGTTGGCGATGGTTTCGTTGGCGTTCATATTTGTGCTGGTGCCGGCACCACCTTGAATTTGGTCAACGATAAATTGGTCGTGAAATTTGCCATTCAAAATGTCGTCACAGGCACTGACAATTGCATCGGCTATGCCGCCCTCTAGCACCCCTGCATTTTTGTTGGTGATAGCACACGCCTTTTTAATCTGTGCCAAAGCAAAAATTTGAACCTCGGGCAGATGCTTGCCTGTAATGTTGAAATTTTCAAAGGCACGCAGGGACTGCACCCCATAATATGCGTTTGCAGGAACCTGCTTTTCTCCCACCGAGTCACTTTCTAAACGATAATCCATCTAAATTTCCTCCCTATTTTGTTGTATTTATTAAATATTTGTTAAAACTGTGTATTTGCGATTATTGTAGCAAAATAAATAGGGGTTGTAAACAGCTTTTATAGAATTAAGAAAAAAATAAACTTTTGCCATTTTACACATAATAAAACAAGAAAAAATGCTAAAACACTTTACTAACTAAAAGATTTAACACAAAATTCCGTTTATAATCAAGTTTAATAAATTGGGGTTTAGGAGGGCGGTTTTTATACAATTTTCACAAAGAAATGTTACTGTTTTCTAAATGGAAATCGGCATTGTGCAGATGGACGATAAAAATATGAGGTTATTATGGAATTTAACAAGCAAAACACAAAAAAAATACTACAAATTATATTTATTTCGCTAATTTTTTATTTTACCTTGCAAAGGTTTGGGGAGGTGTTAAACGCTCTCAAATTTGTTTGGGAGGTGCTGTTTGTATTCTTTTTAGGCGGAGCAATGGCGTTTATCTTCAATGTTCCTATGAAAAAAATAGAGGGTCATTTGTTTGCCGGCAATAAAAAATTTGATAAATTCAGGCGTGTTGCGGCGTATCTCATAACACTGACTATCATTGTTTTACTAATTTATCTAGTGCTGTTTATCGTGATACCGGAGCTTGCGGCAACCTTGCAGGTGTTAAGCTTGCAAATTCAGCAGTTCTATGAAAAAATCCCCGGCTTTATCCAAGAATTTTCTCAAAATTTGCCGGAGCTTGGGGAGTACATCAACAAGCTGGAGATAGACTGGGCGAGCCTTTCGCAAAACGCCATAAAGACTATGCAGACAGCGTTTTCCGGCGTGCTAAATTCCGGCACTTGGCTGTTAATGGGTGTAATAAGCGGTGTCACCAAGTTTATTATGTCACTAATCTTCTCAATTTATCTGCTTTTTTCCAAGGAAAAAATTGCAGCTGCAGTCAAAAAGACCGCATATGCTCTTTTCAAGGAAAAAGCGGTGGACAAGGCAGTGTACATTGCAAGGCTGTCCAACAAGGTGTTTTCAAGCTTTCTATCGGGGCAGTGTATGGAGGCTGTAATTTTAGGGTGTATGTTCTTTGTGGCGATGTCCATATTTAAAATGCCCTATGCGTTGCTCATTGGCGTGGCGATTGCAGTGACGGCACTAATCCCGATTTTTGGGGCGTTTATCGGCTGCTTTTTGGGAATATTTTTAATAGTTATGGTAAACCCTGCACAAGCCATATGGTTTGTGGTGCTGTTTTTGGTACTGCAACAGATTGAGGGCAATGTCATCTACCCAAAAGTGGTGGGAAGCTCGGTGGGCTTGCCTTCAATACTGGTATTTATAGCGGTTATAATCGGCGGAAACCTTATGGGCATTGCAGGTATGCTGATTTTTATACCCATGTGCTCGGTGCTTTATACCTTAGGAAAAGATTATATAAGCACTCGACTGAAGGGCAAGAGTATCCCAGCGGAAAAGCTGGGATAAAGTGCCGCTGTATGTAAAACCAAAGGGAAAATACAAGACAATAAAAAACGGCTCTATAATAAATGCTGGGGTAACCAAGGAATAGAGCCTAAAAAAACATCGACAGACTTAAGGGTCCGCCGATGTTTTTGTTTATACAGTTATTTTCATACGGTTTAGAATGTAAAATTCCCCCGATGGCTCCAAGGTTTTAAAGTGCTTTTTCTCTTTCCACTCCATAGGGGCATCGCTGCTGTCAGGCAGGGTCAGCCACGGCTCTATGCAAAGAAATTTCATAGTAGGGCAGTGGGCTGTCCACACCACAAGATAGGGAAAATGCTGTATGTTAAATTCAATACGCCGACCTGTGCCACGCTCCACTATGGAAACGAATTTTGCAGTCAAGTTAGACAAAATCAAGGACTCGCCCTTTAAAAAATCATCCTCTAAAGGGATTTTCTTTACATTGTCACCATAGATGGAATATTTGCCATTCATTAAAACATCTCCATCGGTACACAAAGAAATGGGACGCTGTGGGGTGTCAAACTCCAAAAAATAGTCACTTGCGGTGTGCTTTTCATCGAAAGGGACATTAAAACCGGGGTGAAACCCAAGCCCAAACCCAAAGCTGCGTCTGCCCACATTTTTCACATAAACCTTCTGGTGAACAGAGTGCCCCGATAAAATGTAGGAGGTTTTAAAGGAAAAATCAAAGGGAAACAGTTTGCGACCGTCGCTGTTTTGCGTGTACTCAAAGGTGAGCATATTGTTTTCCTGCAAAGTCATTGTGTGCTCAACATTGCGGATAAACCCATGGACAGGTGCAGGGTAGCAGGTGCCATCAACCGAAAATTTTCCGCCTTTTATTCGCCCTGCATAGGGAAACAAAATTGGGGCATGATCCGCCCAAAGCTGATTGTCGCCCTGCCACAAAAGCTCCTTGCCTAAATTGTTTTTGACACTTATCATCTGTGCCCCTAAAGTGTCGATTGTCATTGAGAGAAATGTGTTTTTAATTGTATACTGCATAATTTGCTCCTATTAATATAATTATGTATAATATTATAACCTATCGTAAGACATTTTTAAAGCATATTTACGATTTTTCTTGATATTTTGCTCATAAATGTATTTTATCTTGCAAATGCTTGGAAAATAGAATATAATAAACTGTATTTCATCTGATAAACACAGCGATAGCATTGAGTTTAAAGCTGTTTAACAATAAATTTATGGAGGACTTTTGTGAAGGATTTTGTAAATCAAATAGATAAGCGACGCACATTTGCCATTATTTCTCACCCTGATGCCGGCAAAACCACATTGACGGAAAAGCTGCTGTTATACGGCGGTGCTATTCAGCAAGCAGGAATAGTCAAGGGTAAAAAAGGTGCAAGAGCGGCAACCTCGGACTGGATGGAGATTGAAAAGCAGCGTGGAATTTCCGTCACCTCCTCCGTTATGCAGTTTAATTATGACGGCTATTGCGTGAACATTCTTGACACACCGGGGCATCAGGACTTTTCCGAGGACACCTACCGCACACTTATGGCGGCAGACAGTGCGGTTATGGTCATTGACGCCGCCAAGGGCGTTGAAAATCAAACAAAAAAGCTGTTTAAGGTGTGTACACTGCGTAATATACCTATATTTACATTTATAAATAAAATGGACAGAGAGGCACGGGACCCCTTTGAGCTATTGGAAGAAATAGAGAATGTACTGGGCATACAAACCTATCCTATGAACTGGCCCATTGGATCAGGAAGAGATTTTAAAGGGGTTTATGACCGAGATAAAAAGGAAATTTTCGCCTTTCAGCAGGTGGGTAAGGTGGGTGTAAACCAAGCACAATCCATCACAGCCCAGCTTGGAGACGACAATCTTGACAAGCTTATAACTGCCCCACTACACGAAATATTGGCGAATGACATAGAGCTTTTGGACGGTGCGGCATACGATTTTGACACGGAGATGGTACGCAGCGGCAAGCTGACGCCTGTGTTTTTTGGCTCGGCACTCACCAATTTTGGGGTAGAGCCATTTATCAAAGAATTTTTGCATTTGACCTCCTCACCTATAGCTCGTCAGTCCAGTGAAGGGCTGATAGAGCCCAAAAGTGAAGATTTTTCCGCCTTTGTCTTTAAAATTCAGGCTAATATGAACAAGGCACACAGGGATAGAATAGCCTTTATGAGAGTTTGCAGCGGCAGATTTGAAAGGGGAATGGACGTTTTGCACGTTCAATCGGGGAAAAAAATCAAGCTGTCCCAGTCAACTCAGCTTATGGCAAGCGAGCGTGAGACGGTGGACGAGGCATTTGCAGGGGATATAATAGGCATATTTGACCCGGGCATATTCTCTATCGGGGACACGATAACTACCGCTAAAAAGTCCTTTAAATTTGCGGACATTCCAACCTTTGCACCGGAACATTTTGCCAGAGTTTCTCAAGTTGACACAATGAAACGCAAGCAGTTTATCAAAGGTATGGAGCAGATTGCACAAGAGGGTGCTATACAGATTTTCAAGGAGCCGGGCGGCGGTATGGAGGAAGTTATAGTTGGAGTTGTGGGCGTTTTGCAGCTAGAGGTGCTGGAGTATAGGCTGAAAAACGAGTACAATGTTGAAATCCGTATGAAAAGCTTGCTTTATCAGCACATTCGCTGGATTGAAAATGAGGATATTGATGTAAAATCCCTTAATTTGACAGCGGACACAAAATGCGTTGAGGACTTTAAAAACAGGAAAATTTTGCTGTTTACAAGCCCGTGGAACGTGAACTGGGCGATGGACAAAAACCCCAAGCTGCGTCTTAGTGAGATAGGCAGATAGGCTATATAAGCATCGGCTGCACAGAAATAACCTGTGTAGTCGGTGCTTTTTTTAAGCTGTTTTTCACTCTGCAAATACTAAAAGTAATAGATGGTATATCTAAAAGGTATGGAAAGCAGACATTATTTTGTGGACAAAATATAAATGCTGTGTTATAATCCAAAGCGAGATAAACGTAAATCATGGCAGAAATGCCTATCGGGGAAGTTGGGTTAAAATCCCACACGGTCCCGCCACTGTAATAAAGCGAAATGCTTTTAAGTCAGAACACCGAGTTTTACGAATGTTTCAATTCACGAAGGATGAATTGGGCTAAGTAATGTTTGAATATTATTACCCAATTACACACGAGGCATCCTTTTGACTAAGGGTGCTGTTTTTTTTGGAAAGGTGTAATTATGAAAAGAATTTTAGCAATTGTTATGGCAGTAAGCCTGTTGTTTGGCTGCTCTGCTCCTGCAAAACCAACCCCACAGGAACCTCAAAGCAAGGAGTATACCTTCACGGACGATTTGGAAAGACAGGTCACCGTCAACAACCCACAAAAGGTGGCAGTGGCAATGGGTAGCTTTGCAGAATTATGGCAGCAGGCAGGCGGCACACTTTACGCTACAACGGAGGATTCTTTTAACGAAAGAGAATTAAAGGACGTTGATAAAATTGTGAATATGGGTTCACTCAGTGCCCCAAATGTTGAGACAATGGTGGCGGAAGGCGTTGATTTTTTAATACTTTCAGCCAAGAGAAAAGAGCACGTTGCCATGGGGGAGACACTTGATAAAATGGGCATAAACTATGCTTATTTTGACGTTAACTACTTTGATGAATACTTGCATATGCTGGACATCTGCACCGATATAACGGGCAGAAAAGACTTATACCAGACAAATGGCTTAGACGTGCAAGCAAAAATCGAAAAGACGATAGCAGACAGCAAAATAAAGGAAAACCCACCAACGGTGCTGTTAATCCGTGCCTTTTCCACAGGAGCAAATGCACAAGGCTCAAAAAATATGACGGGCAAAATGCTAAACGATTTAGGCTGTATAAACATTGCAGACAGCGACAGCGGACTTTTGGACAACCTTAGTATGGAACAGGTAATCGACAAGGACCCTGACTATATATTCCTTATAACTATGGGTGCGTCCACTGAAAAAGCTATGGAAACCATGAAGGAAAAGTTTACAGATAACCCAGCGTGGTCATCACTTTCGGCGGTAAAGAGCGACAAATATATTGTTCTTCCCAAAGAGCTATTCCATTATAAACCAAACGCAAAATGGGGGGAAAGTTATGAAATGCTCGCACAGATGCTCACACAGAAATAACAAACTTACAAACACACAGGGCATAGCAATATGCTCTGTGGTTTGTGTTTTAGTTTGCATATTAAGTATCTGCATAGGCTCGGTGCGTATCACCCCAATGGAAATATTAAACACAATTATGGGGGATAGAAACACCGGCGGTGCACGGATAATTATGTATGTCCGTATGCCACGCACAATAGCTTGCATCTGTGCAGGGGCAGGGCTTGCCGCAGCAGGTGCAATAATTCAATCGGTGCTAAATAACCCCTTGGCAGGGCCAAACATAATCGGCGTAAATGCAGGTGCGGGCTTTGCGGCAATTGTATTTTGTGCTTTTTTCCCCCAGCTCCCCCAGCTATTACCCATAGGTGCATTTATAGGGGCACTGTTAAGCGTACTTTTGGTGTACAACATCGCAAGGAAAACAGGTGCCTCTAAAATAACCATAGTGCTGGCAGGTGTGGCGGTTAATAGCTTTTTAAACGCCGGCACCGACACGATATTTACGTTTTTCCCCGATGCTCTGGTGGGGGGCAACGGCTTTAGAATTGGGGGAATGTCAGCCTTGCAGCCCAAGGTGCTGTACCCTGCCTGTGGCATTATCATATTTGCACTGCTGTTGTCCTTTGTTTTGCGAAATGAGCTGGATGTCCTGTCTTTAGGGGAGGAAGCGGCGGCAAGCCTTGGTATGAACGTGAAATTATATCGCTTTTTGCTATTGATGTGTGCGGCACTTTTGGCAGGTGCATCCGTGAGCTTTGCAGGGCTTTTGGGCTTTGTAGGGCTGATTGTCCCACATACCGCACGGTTTTTCGTAGGCAGTGAGGCACGGTTTTTACTGCCTATGTCGGCACTTTTAGGGGCGATATTTCTCACCTCCTGCGATGTGCTGGCACGCACTATATTTTCACCCTTTGAAATACCCGTGGGGATAATACTCTCCTTTTTGGGCGGCCCATTCTTTATATGGCTGCTCTTGCGAAAGAAAGGGGGGCATATCAGTGATTGATGTAAAAAATCTGTGTGCCGGTTATGACAATGAGGAAAAACTGCATGGTGTTTCTTGCGAGTTTAAAAAAGGGGAAATTACCGTGCTAATAGGGCCAAACGGCTGTGGGAAAAGCACCCTTTTAAAAGCTATAAGCGGTGTATTACGATACGAGAGCGGAAGCGTTATGCTGGACGGCGTGTCCACAAAGGAGTTTAAGGGCAGTGCACTGGCAAAAAAACTGGCGTATCTCCCACAAAACCGAAACATCCCCTCAATATCCGCACAGCGAATGGTGCTACACGGCAGATTTCCCTATCTTAGCTACCCAAGGCGTTATAGAAAAGAAGATTACGAAATTGCTCGCAATGCAATGGAACAGACGGGCACGGCACAGTATGCCGATGTAAATATATGCAATCTTTCAGGTGGGGAGCGGCAGAAGGTGTACCTCGCTATGGCACTTGCTCAAAGCACGCCTGTTGTGCTGCTGGATGAGCCAACCACATATTTGGACATATATCAGCAGCTAGATGTACTTCATATGGTGCAAATGCTAAAGGAACAGGGCAAAACCGTAATTATGGTGCTTCACGATTTGAATTTGGCACTGCAATGTGCAGACAGAATAGTGGTTATGCAGCAAGGGGAGATTGTCACCACGGACAAGCCCGACACAATAGTGGAAAAGGATATCTTCCAAAGGGTTTTCAACGTGACGGCTACCGCCTGCAAAACACAGGATGGCGAGATATGCTATTTCTTTAAACGATAAAAGGAGCTTTTAACAATGAGCAAAAAAGGAATATTGGCGGCAAGCTTTGGCACAAGCTTTGATGAGACAAGAGAAAAAAACATAGGGGCACTGGAAAATGAGCTGGCACAGACCTTTAAGGATTATAAGCTCTACTCTGCCTTTACAAGTGGGATGGTGCGAAAGCTACTTGCCAAAAAGGGCATTGAAACCTTTGATGCTAAAGATATGCTAAAAAAAATGCAGGAGGATGGGGTGACACAGGTTATTGTACAGCCTACCCATCTTTTATACGGCGATGAATTTGATAAACTGTGTATGCAGGCGATAGAAAGTGAATATCTGTTTAAAGATTTAAAGATATCCACCCCTCTTTTGGCAGACACACAGGATATGCGTAAGGTACTGCACATATTAAATGATAATGTGAAAACCCAACAGGGTGAGGCTTTGGTGCTAATGGGTCACGGCACACAGCACTTTTGCAACTCTGTTTATGGGGCACTGGATTATATGGCGAAGGCAGAGGGGATGGAGCATATATTTGTGGGCACGGTAGAGGGCTATCCCGATTTTGATTTGATGCTAAAACAGATACAAAGGGCAGGGTATAAAAAAGTGGTAATCACCCCATTGATGCTAGTGGCAGGTGACCACGCCACAAACGATATGGCATCAAAGGAAAAAACCAGTTGGAAAAGCCAATTTGAAGCCGCCGGCATAGAAGCAAGGTGCGTGGTAAAGGGGCTGGGGGAGTACCCTGAAATACGAAAAATATACTGCACCCACACTATGGACACGATAGGAGAAAAGTAAAATGAGCGGAATTTTATATGGGGTAAGCATTGGCCCGGGTGACCCGGAGCTGCTGACCATCAAGGCGGTTAAAACCATAAAAAGCTGTCCGATAATAGCAACACCTGTCACCAAGGGCGAAAATACCTTGGCATTGGACATCACAAAGGGTGCGGTGGATATAACTGGAAAAGAGATAGTGCAGCTGCCCTTTAAAATGACAAGGGACACAGCGGAAATGGAAAAAAACCACAGGGAGGTAGCACAGATAATAGAGGAATATCTTGACAAAAATTTGGATGTTGCTTTTTTAAATCTTGGAGATATTTCGGTGTATTCCACCTTTGCATACATAATGGACATCGCTGTGCAGGATGGTTACACCGTAAAAATGATACCGGGGGTCACCAGCTTTTGTGCGGTGGCGGCGGAGCTTGCAATGGGGCTTACCACAATGAACAAGGCGGTGCACATCATACCGGCAAGCAGCGGAATTTCCCTTTCACAGGCACTGGAAATGGAGGGCACAAAGGTGCTGATGAAATCCGGCACGTCCATAGCCGCAGTAAAAAAGGCGATAGAGGACAAGGGGCTTTGCGGCAAAACTCAGCTGGTACAAAACTGCGGCTTGCCAAACCAAGTTGTGTGCAAAGACATATCCAAAGCGAAGGATGACGCAAGCTATTTTACAACGATAATCGTTAAGGAGTAAAGATATATGGTACATTTTGTAGGAGCAGGCTCTGGCGGAGCGGATTTAATAACGGTGCGAGGTGCACAGCTATTAAAAAAAGCCGACGTGATAATTTATGCAGGTAGCCTTGTTAACACTGAGCTGTTAACCTATGCACAAAAAAGCTGTAAGCTGTATGACAGTGCCGAAATGACACTGGAACAGGTTATAGAGGTTATGGTAGAAGGGGCAAAGCAAAACGCTGATATTGTCCGTTTGCACACAGGCGACCCCTGTTTATATGGGGCGATAAGAGAGCAGATGGACGAGCTTATTAAGTATGACATAGAGTATGATTACACCCCCGGTGTTTCCAGCTTTTGCGGTGCGGCGGCGGCACTAAAGACGGAGTACACTCTGCCTAATGTAAGCCAAACGGTGATAATCACTCGTATGGAGGGCAGGACAGCTATGCCGGACAGAGAAAAAATGTCAATGCTGGCACAGCACGGCAGCACAATGGTGATTTTTTTAAGCACAGGGCTGATACCACAGCTAGTAAATGAGCTTACACAAGGTGCTTATACGAAAGATACAGCGGCGGCAATAGTTTATAAAGCCACTTGGCCACAAGAAAAGGTTTATCGCTGCACAATAGGGACACTGGAACAAACCGCAAAGGATAACAATATTACCAAAACCGCATTGATAACGGTGGGGGATTTTTTAACTCCAAGCTACGAGCGTTCCAAGCTGTATGACCCAAGCTTTACAACGGAATTTAGACAGGGTACGGAAAAGGAATAGAAGATGAAAAAATTATTTGTGGTGGGGCTAGGCCCCGGCAAAGAACAGTTTATGACACAGCAAGCAAAAAATGCACTGGAAATTGCAGACATTATCTGTGGCTACGGTGTGTATGTGGAGCTGGTCAGCCCTTTATACCCCGATAAACCTACCCTTGTCACCCCCATGACAAAGGAGGTTGACCGTTGTCGTATGGCATTGCAAAAGGCAAGCGAAGGAAATACGGTTGCTATGGTTTGCTCGGGGGACAGTGGAGTTTATGGTATGGCGTGCCTTATCTATGAGCTGTCACAAGAGTTTTGCCCCATAGAAATAGAGATAGTGTGCGGTGTAACAGCGGCACTAAGCGGCGGTGCGGTGCTGGGGGCACCACTTTCTCACGATTTTGCGGTAATATCTTTAAGCGACCTGTTAACCCCGTGGGAGCTTATAGAAAAACGGCTGGACGCTGCGGCAGGGGCGGATTTTTGCATAAGCCTTTACAACCCCTCCAGCAAAAAACGCAGTGATTATCTTGAAAAAGCCTGCGATATTATGCTAAAGCACAAAGCACCCCAAACGCTGTGCGGCTGGGTTAGAAACATAGGCAGAGATGGGCAGGAGAGCAAATTGCTGACCTTGGCAGAGCTTAAAAATGAACAGCTGGATATGTTTTGCACCGTGTTTATCGGAAACTGCAACACCAAAAAAATAGGGGATAAAATGGTGACCCCTCGTGGATATGAATTAGATAATAAGTAATATATATACAGAAAAACAAATTAGAGAATATATATATAGTAATATAAAAAAATAGTAAACAGAGGGGCGGTCAAAATGAATATTAACATACCACGGGTGCTAATTGCAGGCACCCAAAGCGGCAGCGGAAAAACCACAGTGACCTGTGCGGTATTGCAACTTTTGTTAAATAAAAACCTAAAAGCCGCCTCCTTTAAATGCGGGCCTGACTACATTGACCCTATGTTCCACTCCAAGGTGATAGGTGCTAAAAGCCGCAATTTGGACGCATTTTTTTGCGGTGATGACACGATAAAATACCTTCTTGGCACAAATTCTGAGCACTGCGATATCTCAATTATCGAGGGTGTTATGGGCTTTTATGATGGGCTGAATTTAAACACGGACAAGGCGTCCAGCTATGATTTGGCAAAAATCACCGCAACCCCTGTCATTCTCACGGTGAACTGCAAGGGGCTTGCAAATTCGGCAATCGCCATAATAAAAGGCTTTAAAGAGCTTAAAAGCGACAGCAACATCAAAGGGGTTATATTAAATAATATCACTCAAAACACCTTCCAAAGCGTCAAAAGTCATATTGAAGAATATTTTAAGGGCGAGATAAAGGTGATAGGCTATCTGCCAAGGCTCCCCGAGGAATTGGTTTTAAAAAGCCGACACCTAGGGTTAGTTACGGCTAATGAAGTGGCGAATTTAAAGGAAAATATGCAAAAGCTGGCGGAAATCGCAAGAGAAACCATAGATATTGACGCATTGGTGGCACTTGCGAGAACGGCTGTGCCACTTAACTTTACTCCCCTGTACATCAAAAAAAAGCAGACGGTTAAAATAGGGGTTGCTCTTGATAAGGCGTGCTGTTTTTATTACAGCGACAACCTTGATTTATTGCAAAAAATGGGTGCAGAGCTGGTGTTTTTTAGCCCATTAGAGGACAAACAACTGCCCAATGGAATACATGGGCTGTATATAGGCGGCGGCTATCCGGAGCTTTATCTTGAGAAGCTTTCGAAAAATGAGACGTTGAAAACCGACTTAAAAAATGCCATAGATGGCAAAATACCCCTTGTTGCCGAGTGCGGCGGCTTTATGTACTTGACCAAAGCTATCGACACAAAGCCAATGGTGGGGGCAATTTCAGCGGATTGTTACAACACAAACCATCTGTCACATTTTGGGTATGTTACAATGACGGCGGCTGCGGAAAACCCATTTTGCAAAATAGGTCAGCAGATAAAGGCACACGAATTTCATTATTATGACAGCACTGACAACGGCGGCGGTTTTGAGATAGCAAAGCAAAATGGCAGCTGCTGGCAAGGCGTGTTCACCAATAAAAATCAGTATGCAGGATATCCACACATACATTTTTTTCAAGATATAAGGCTGGCAGAAAGCTTTTATGACAGATGCGTTGAAAGGAAAAATCAAAATGCTTAATATAAAACCTATGGACATCGAAAAACGGAGCTTTGAAATTATAACGCAGGAGCTTGGCGGTAGAGCTATTGACCCACAAAATGAGCTGGTTATAAAGCGTGTGATACACACCAGTGCAGATTTTGATTATGCAGATAACCTTTGCTTTTCAGAAAATGCAGTGAAAATTGGCATTGATGGGCTAAAAAATGGCTGTGATATCGTGACGGACACCCAGATGGCAAAGGCAGGCATAAATAAAACCATACTCACAGCTCTCGGTGGGCAGGTACACTGCTTTATACAAGATGAGGATGTGGCACAAAGGGCAAAGCAAATAGAGACAACACGCTCGGCAATTTCAATGCAAAAGGCGGCAGAGCTGCAAAAGCCTTGTATATTTGCCATAGGCAACGCCCCAACAGCACTTATACAGCTGGAAGAGCTTATAAAAAGCGGCAAAATAAACCCCATACTAATTATTGGCGTGCCTGTCGGCTTTGTAAATGTGGTGGAGTCAAAGGAGATAATAATGGAGGCAGGGGTGCCATATATTGTGGCGAGAGGCCGCAAAGGGGGCAGCAATGTGGCGGCGGCAATCTGCAATGCCCTTTTATACCAAATTAAACGGTAGGCGTGTATATGATAAATGAATATAAAACGGTAGACGGCAAAAAGTTGCGGTTAGGCTACACTACCGGCTCCTGCGGGGCGGCGGCGGCGAAGGCGGCGGCAATAATGCTTATGACAGGAAATAAGCTAGAGTCAGTGTGCCTTATGACCCCAAAGGGCATTGATTTAACATTGGAGCTTCACCATATAAAGCTGGGGTTATCCGCTTGTAGCTGTGGAGTTAAAAAGGATGGCGGTGATGACCCCGATGTGACAAATGGTATGTTAGTGTACGCTAATGTAGAGAAAATCACGGCAAATACAATTGCAATTGACGGGGGCGTTGGGGTAGGCAGAGTCACAAAGCCGGGGTTAAATCAGCCTGTTGGCAATGCTGCTATAAATTCTGTGCCACGAAAAATGTTAACGGAGGAGCTGCTGCGAGTAAAGGACGATTATAATTACAGCGGCGGTTTTAAAGTGACTATCAGTGCGGAAAATGGCGAGGAGATAGCAAAAAAAACCTTTAATTCACGCCTAGGAATAATAGGGGGCATCTCGATTTTAGGGACAAGCGGAATTGTGGAGCCTATGAGCGACGAGGCGATAGTCAACACAATAAAAGCGGAAATAAATGTTCACAAAGCCCAAGGGGACGAATATCTATTGGTCACACCGGGCAACTATGGCAAGGACTATATAGCACAAAGCTATGACTTTACAGAGCAGCAATCGATAAAATGCTCAAATTTTATTGGAATAACCTTGGAATATGCGGCTGAGATGGATTTTAAAGGGGTGCTGTTAATTGGACACGCAGGAAAGCTGGTGAAGCTTGCAGGGGGCTTATTTAACACGCACTCACGGTATGGGGATTGTCGGGGGGAAATTATTGCGGCGAACACAGCCCTGTGCGGCGGCAAAAATGAAACGCTAAAAGAGATTTTAAACAGTGCCACCGTTGATGAAATGCTGGTTTGGCTGGAAAAATCCGGTTTAAAACAGGCGGTGCTATCCAAGATAATTGACAAAATATACAACCTTACCAATGCTAGAGTATATGGAAAAATTCAGGTAGAAACGGTAGTTTATACTCAAAAGCTTGGGTTAATCGCCCAAACAAATGGAGCACAAAATATGGCACAAAAAATAAAGGAACAGAAATAATGACCACAAATATCTTCGCTTTTTCTCGAAAAGGGTGTGCATTGGCAAAAAAAATTGGGGAGCAATTCTCCGGTGCAAGCTGTTATGCTCTAAAAAAATTTAGCGACAAGTCAGGGATTATTGAAATTGAAAGTACCCAAGAGAAGCTAAAGGAGCTTTTTAGTGGGTCAGATTTGATTGTTTTTGTAGGGGCGGTTGGCATTGCAGTGCGGCTGATTGCACCCTTTGTCAAAAGCAAAACCACCGACCCTGCCGTCATAGCGGTGGACGAGTGTGGTCAATTTGTAATTCCCATTCTGTCGGGGCATATAGGCGGTGCCAACGAATATGCTCGCATCCTTGCAAAAAAGCTGGACGCAATGGCGGTGGTGACTACGGCAACGGATATAAATGGGCGGTTTTCCGTGGACGAATGGGCGGCAAAAAACGGATTTCACATTTCGGATATGGAAAAAGCTAAATGTGTTTCTGCAACAATTCTAACAGATGATGTGCAGGTGCAAAGTGATTTTGAAATAAAAGGGCCATTACCTGTGGGGGTGACTACCGGTGATAAAACAGTTGGGTTTAATATAACCTACAGGGACATAAATGATGGTAAGCTAGGACTAACCCCAAAGGTTTTATATGTTGGCATAGGTTGTAAAAAAGATATACCACCCCCAATAGTGCACAAGCTTTTCCATAAGGTATTTAAGAAATATGAACTGGACACCAATGCGGTAAAAGAGATAGTTTCCATAGATTTAAAGAAAAACGAGGGTGCAATCACAGCATTAAGCCAAGAGTACGGCATACCAACAAAATTTTATACGAGCGAACAGCTTAATAATGTACAAGGGGATTTTAGCGGCTCTGAATTTGTGAAAAGCGTTACAGGAGTTGACAATGTGTGTGAAAGAAGTGCAGTGCTGGCAAGTGGGAACGGCAGATTGATAGTTAAAAAAACGGCACTGGAGGGTGTGACTATAGCGGTGGCATTAGGCAAGCTGGAGGTGATTTTCTAAATGAAAAAAATATGTGTTTTTGCAGGGACAACGGAAGGAAAAGACCTTGTAAACTATCTTGCAGACAAGCCTTGCCAAGTGACGGCTTGTGTGGCAACGGAATATGGCGAAATTTCCTTGGATAAAACAGAGGCTGTAATTAAAGTTGGCAGGCTGACACAGGAACAGATGGAGCAGCTATTTTCTATAGAAGAATATGACTTGTTAGTTGACACTACCCATCCTTTTGCCACAATTGTGAGCGAGAATATAAAAGCTGCCTGCAACAATACCAACATACCATACATCAGAATAAACAGAGATAGCAAGGCGGAAAAAGGCTTTGAGGATATAGCAGGAGCAATAGAATATTTAAAAGGGACTGACGGAAATATTTTGCTGACAACAGGCAGCAAGGAGCTTGAAAAGTTTTCCGTTATAGAGGGATTTTCCCACAGGGTTTACGCAAGGGTACTGCCCTTTGAAGCTTCCATTGCCGCCTGCACAAAATGTGGTTTAGAAAGCTCTCATATAATCGGAATACAAGGGCCTTTTACCGAAGAAATGAACCTTGCAATGATAAACTTCTTTAAAATTAAAATATTGGTGACAAAAAATTCCGGTGACAAGGGCGGATTTGAGCAAAAGCTTTCCGCCGCACAAAAAGCAGGCATTGAATGTGTTGTCATAAACCCTCCAACGCAAGGTGAGGGCGTATCCTACAGTGAAGGTGTGGCACAGCTAAACAGGCTTTTAAATATATTGCCAAAACCTCAAATAACCGTCATTGGAATAGGTACAGGCAGTGAAAAACATATGACAAGGGAAGCGGTGTCAGCTTTAGAAAAGTGTGACGCCATCATAGGGGCAAAAAGGATAACAGACGCCTGTGGGACGTTCCGAAAACCTTGTTACAATTCATTTTTAGCTAAAGACGTTGTACAAATAGCCACAGAACATCCGGAATACCAAAAAATTGCGGTGGTTATGTCAGGGGATATCGGCTTTTATAGCGGTGCAAAAAAGCTTTATGAGGGGCTTACTGAGTATGATATTAAAACTATATGTGGGATAAGTACGCCAATATATTTTGCTTCAAAATTGAAGATTTCTTGGGATGATATGAAGCTTTTTAGTCTCCATGGCAGGCAGGACAACCTTGTACACGCCGTAAAAACCAATAGAAATGTGTTTGTGCTGGTGGGCGGAGATAATGGCGTTAAAGAACTGTGCCAAGTGCTGTGTGAGTACGGTTTTGGAGATTTAACGGTGCACATTGGAGAAAATCTTGCCTACGAAAATGAAAAGATAACTACCGGCAAAGCACAGCAGCTTGCACAAAATAGCTTTTCGCCGCTGTCGGCGGTAATTGTGGAAAATCCCGATTTTACAAGGTGCCAGCAGATTGGCATATGTGATGAGAAATTTGCAAGGCTGGATAAAATCCCCATGACAAAAGCGGAGGTCAGAGCGGTGTCACTGTCAAAACTACAGCTGTCGACCAATGCAGTGGTGTATGACATCGGGGCAGGCACAGGCTCTATTTCTGTGGAATGTGCCCTAGGGGCGTATGAAGGCAGGGTGTACGCTATAGAAAAAAATGAGGAAGCAGCAAAGGCAATAGTAGCCAACAAATATAAATTTAAGCTGCAAAATATAGAGCTGGTGCAGGGGTATGCACCGGAAGTTATGGATGGGTTAGTTATCCCTACCCACGCTTTTATCGGCGGCTCTTCAGGCAATCTTAGCGATATTTTCAAGGCATTGCTGCACAAAAACCCCAATGTTAGGATAGTGGTAAATACAATAGCCTTGGAGTCCTTGGCACAGGTGCTGGAAACTGCAAAAAAGTACGGATTTGAAAACCCCGATATTGTTCAATTGAGTGTTGCAAAAGCAAAAAAAATCGGTGGGTACAATATGATGAACGGACAAAATCCAATCTATATAATAACTTGTCAAAAAGAGGTAATATAAATGTTATATGATGTTTTAAATGGCTTACAGCCCTCGGATAAAAACGAGATGGCACGGGCACAAAAACGCTGGGACGCCATCGCTAAACCATTAAAAGGTATGGGTTTGATGGAAGATTACATAGTTAAAATAGCCGGAATAGACCCTAAAATTGACATTTCTAAAAAATGCGTGGCGGTAATGTGTGCTGATAATGGGGTGGTGGCAGAGGGGGTAACCCAAACGGGCAGTGAGGTTACCGCCATAGTAGCACAAAATATTGTGAAGGGCAGAGCCACCGTTTCCAATATGTCCAAGGTTGCCGGTGCGGATGTTTTTGTTTTCGACGTGGGGATGAACACCACGGTGGGTAATGGGGTAGTGGACAAAAAGCTGGCAATGGGTACACAGAACTTTGCGAAAGTGTCGGCGATGACACGTCAGCAGGCAGAAAAAGCCATAGAAACAGGCATTGAAATTGTAAAGGAATTAAAGGACAAGGGTTATAGAATTATCGCATCGGGAGAGATGGGAATAGGCAACACCACCACCAGCAGTGCCATAACCTCGGTGCTTTTAGACGTTGACCCACAGGTGGTCACAGGTAGGGGGGCAGGGCTTTCAAAGGAGGGGATTTGCCGCAAGTCGCAGGTGATAAAAGATGCGGTTAGTCTGCATAAACCAAATAAAAATGACCCCATAGACGTACTGCAAAAGGTTGGGGGATATGACATTGCGGCAATGTGTGGGTTGTTTATCGGCGGAGCATACTACAAGCTGCCAATAATCATAGATGGGCTTATCTCCTCGGTGGCAGCACTGTTGGCGTACCGTCTTTCACCCTGCACAAAGGACTATATGCTGGCGTCTCATATGTCGGCAGAGCCGGCTGCGGATATGATTTTGAAAGAGCTGGGTTTAAAAGCACCGCTAATGTGCGGCATGGCACTGGGGGAAGGCACAGGGGCGGTTTCCATTATGCCGCTTTTGGATATGACGGTTGCGGTTTTTAAAAATATGCCCACCTTTGACGATGCGGCAATAGAGGAATATAAGCCCTTATGATGAATTTTTTCAAGCTTTCGGCACTGTCCCTTATAAGCGGATATTTTATTGATTTGTTGATAGGTGACCCACCGAAAATACCCCACCCAATATGCTTTATAGGCAGTCTTATTGGAAAAACAGAAAAGTTTTTACGTAAATATTTTAAAGCGGATAGCCGCAGTTTAAATATAGCAGGGGTACTTTTAGTTGTGATAACCCTTTCAATATCGGCGGCTGTTCCAACGGTTATAATTTTGATTGGATATAAAATAAATACCTTGGCAGTTTACATTATTCAGTCCATTATGTGTTGGCAAATTTTAGCCACCAAGTCTTTGAAAACAGAGAGTATGAAGGTCTACGCCGCCTTAAATGACCAAAATATTGAAAAAGCACGCTTTGCTGTCTCTATGATAGTGGGCAGAGACACTCAAAGCCTTGACGAGGTGGGCGTGGCAAAAGCGGCGATTGAAACGGTTGCTGAAAACACCTGTGACGGGGTTATCGCACCAATAATATACTGTCTTTTAGGCGGCCCTGTGGGTGGATTTATCTACAAAGCTATAAATACTATGGATTCTATGGTTGGATATAAAAACGAAAAATACTTGAATTTCGGTATGGCGGCGGCAGTGCTGGACGATTGGGCAAATTATATTCCCGCACGATTGTCAGCGTTTCTAATGATAGCGGCGTGTCCATTGTGCGGGTTTAATATGACTAACTCAGTTAAAATTTGGAAGCGAGACAGGAGAAAACACGCAAGCCCCAATTCAGCACAGACGGAAAGTGTGTGTGCCGGAGCGTTGGAAATTAGGCTTGCAGGGGATGCAATTTATGGGGGCAAGGTGAAAAAAAAGGACTTTATAGGTGATGACATAAAGCCGGTTGATTGTGACGATATCAAAAGAGCAAACAAGCTTATGATAGGCTCGTCATTACTTTTAATTAGCACGATAGCTGTGATTTTAGCACTGAGTATAGGGGGTGGGCGGATATGCTTATAAATGGCGAAAATGCACACGGCGGCGACATATATTCAAACAAGGTGGTGCTGGATTTTTCTGCCAATGTGTCTATGCTGGGAACACCAATAGGGGTGAAAAAAGCTATAATTGAAGCGACGGAAGGTTTATCCTGCTACCCAGACCCATATTGCAGAGAGCTGAGGAGAAAAATTAGTGAATATGAGCAGGTTAGTTATAACTATATCATATGCGGTAACGGAGCGGCAGATTTGATTTTTGGTGTGGCAAATGCCCTAAAGCCACAAAAAGCATTGATAGTTTCCCCTACCTTTTGTGAGTATGAAAACGCCCTGCAAAGCGTGGGCTGTACGGTGGACTATCATATGCTAAAAGCAGACAATGGTTTTAACATAACCCAGTCGCTGCAAGACCAAATTCAAAAGGGTTATGATGCGGTTTTTATATGCAACCCCAACAATCCAACAGGGCAATTATATGACAAACAAAGCGTGTTAGTTATTGCTAACCTATGCCGTGAAAATGGGCAACTGCTATTTCTTGATGAGTGCTTTATGGACTTGACAGACAACCCAAAAGACTTTACCTTGGCAGGTGAAATTGAAAAAAATAAAAATATATTTATATTAAAGGCATTTACGAAAAGCTTTGGAATGGCAGGGGTACGCTTAGGCTACGGGCTGTGTTCCAATGAAGAGCTGCTTGAAAAAATGTCGAAAATGTCACAGGTGTGGAATGTTTCAACACTTGCACAAAAAGCAGGCTGCGGAGCACTGGGCAGCCAGAATTTTTTAAATTCTCTAAGAGAACAGGTAGCGGCAGAGCGGCAATTTTTATATGAACAGCTTACGGAGCTGGGTTTGACGGTGTATAAAGGCAATGCTAATTTTCTGCTTTTCGAGGGGGATGAAAACCTTTATGAAAAGCTGATGAAAAAGGGAATTATGCTGCGTAAATGTGCAAATTTCAAAGGCTTAAATGAACATTTTTACCGCTGTGCAGTTAAAAATCATGAGGACAATATAAAGCTGATAGAGGCTATCAAGAAAGAGGTTAGTTATGGCTAAAGCGATAATGATACAGGGGACAATGTCCAATGCAGGCAAAAGTATTATAGTGACAGCACTGTGCAGAATTTTTAAGCAGGATGGATATACCGTCGCACCCTTTAAGTCTCAAAATATGGCACTTAATTCTTACATAACAGATGATGGCTTGGAGATGGGTAGAGCACAGGTGGTGCAGGCGGAGGCGGCAGGGGTAAAACCATCTGTTTTGATGAACCCAATTCTGCTAAAACCCACAACAGATGTTGGCTCACAGGTGATTTTAAAGGGTGAAATCTATGGCAATATGGCGGCAAGTGAATATTTTGCACACAAAAAAGAGCTTGTACCTCACGTCCTTGATGCCTACAACACACTTGCAAGCCAGTATGATATAATCGTCATTGAGGGGGCAGGTAGCCCAGCGGAAATCAACCTAAAAAGCGAAGATATCGTCAATATGGGTATGGCGAAGATGGCAAAAGCACCTGTTTTATTGGTGGGTGATATTGACAGAGGTGGCGTATTTGCACAGCTTTATGGGACAATGGGTCTGCTTGAAGAGGATGAGAGGAAGATGGTCAAGGGCTTGATAGTCAACAAGTTCCGAGGTGATGAAAAAATCTTACGTCCGGGGCTGGATATGCTAAGAGAAAAAATCAAAGATTTTGCACAGATTGATATGATAGGGGTTGTGCCCTATGTGCATATGGATATAGAGGATGAGGACAGCCTAAGCGATAGGTTAGCGTCAACTACCTTGTCCAAGGCTATAGACATTGCAGTGGTGAAACTGCCGAAGGTTGCAAACTTTACCGACTTTAATGCCTTGAGCCGTTTTGAAAATGTGTCCCTGCGATATGTCACGTCTCCCAGTGAATTGCATACGCCGGATATGATAATTTTGCCCGGTACAAAAAGCACCATCGCCGACCTTTTATGGCTGCGTCAAAATGGGCTGGAGGCTGAAATATTGAAATGCCACAGCAAGGGCACGGTGGTGTTTGGCGTGTGTGGAGGTTTTCAAATGCTGGGTGAAAAGCTTTGTGACCCATACAATGTTGAGGGCGGCGGAAAGACAAATGGTCTAGGGCTTTTGCCTATTACAACGGTGTTTGAAAAGGAAAAAAAGCGGATACAAACAAGTGGGAAAATAGAGGGGCTTACAGGGATATTTCAAGGTCTTAACGGGCTGGACTACACAGGGTATGAAATCCATATGGGCAAGACACAGAGCGGATTAGACGGTCAAGTTGTCAGCAATAATAACACATACGGGACGTATGTACACGGCATATTTGACGAGGGGGAAATATCCCAAGAGATTATAAATTCTTTGTGCCGAAAAAAGGGTATTCCACTTGAAAGCATAGATAAATTTGATATAAGGGAATACAAGGAACAGCAGTATGACAAGCTGGCACAGGCGGTGCGCTCCTCATTAGATATGAAGGAAATTTATAGAATTTTAAACGCTGGAGTATAGTTAGAAAAAATAAGTTATAAAATAGGGGAGGTGTTAGCAGTGCCAGAGCCTTGGCAGAAAAAAAGAATTGATGAAATTGTGCAAGCATTAAACTGGGATAGCAGGAAAATCATGTTTAAAAATGATAGGTTAGGCAATACTAACACAAGCTTGCTATGTGAGTATTTAGGGGAAAAATACATATTTAGAATTGGCACAGCTCTTATAGAAAAAATTTCAATTAACCGAAAAAACGAACAGAGCACCATAAAAAATATGATGGGTGAAAATTTCAATTTTGATGTTATTTTTTTTAGCGAAAAAACGGGTGACATGGTTTCAAAATATATTGACGGAGAGAGCATTGCTCCAAAAATTTATGATACCGAAAAGTTTATTGATGATGCCTGCGATGTGCTGAAAAAATTTCATAAGCACAGCGCAGAATATTATTTTTATCCCATGGAAGACATAGAAAAAAGAATTGAGTTAGTCAAGACAAACTGCATTTTAAGACAGGATAAATTTGTTAATATATATAATGAATATATAATTGTTGCAGATAGGCAAAAAAAAACTGATGAAGAGTTTGTGAGATTTTGTCATAACGACACATATTTAAGCAATTTTAAATATGACAATAATAGACAACTTCATTTGTTGGATTATGAATTTTCCGGAATGGGAAATATGTTTTTTGATATGGCTTGCATCGCTCATTCGCCGCTAGGGAAGCTTGGTGAGGAGAGAGTGGAGCAGCTGATAAAAAATATGCTGGGAAGCTATAGTGACCAATTAAGAAAAAACTTGGAGGATTATATAGTAATTCAGCTTATGTGGAATTGTACCTGGGCGGCAGTAAAGGCAACTGAGAATGAAATAGGCAGAGAAAAATTTTGCAGCTTAACTAATAGATACATACAGTTATTAGGTGAAATACTAAATATCCCGTAATTTTGCGGGATATTTCTGTTTTATAGATAATTCTAATTGATTATTGGAAGGAAATGTTGTAAAATTAATAAGATATAACCAATAATAGTATAAATTGCGAAAATGACAGTTAGAGTTTCGACATTGCAATTACTTTAAACTTAGGAGACTGATATGTCTGAATATATAAAAACCATGTTTACCAAGCTGCTTTCTAAATACAGAAAAACCATACTTCTGCTTGCAGATATGGTTCTCATTACAATTGCATATACATTGACCTGGGTTCTAATATCTGGCAGAGCAGATATGGATGAATATTTTAGCCTGCTGGTGTCTAGCTGTTTTTTGTTTGTGGCGTGTTTTACCATAGTGTATGCCACCACAGGAATGTATGACAGCTTGTGGCGGTATGCGGAGGTTGTGGAGGTCTTTAAATGCTGTACCTCCTCTGCCATTGCTATAATTGCATTTGCGATTATGACACAAATTGTGTTTCAAGAAAAAAGAATGCAGCTTTCCGTTTATGGACTGTCGGCAATGTTCGCAACAACCTTTACTTTGTATATGCGTTTGACATATCGTATGTACCGCAACACAAAAATCAGTAAAATGGGCAAAAAACGGCGTAGAGTTTTGGTAGTTGGAGCGGGAGATGCAGCTTCCACACTGCTACATGAAATAAATAAAAATCCGGTCAAGGAATTGAACGTAATCTGTGCGGTGGATGATAGCAAGGACAAGGTCGGCAGAAACATAATGGGCATAAATGTGCTGGGAACCACCGAGGACATCCCAGCTCTGGTGCAGCAGTGCCAGATTGAAACGATATTAATAGCCATCCCAACCCTAAATGGGCCGGGAAGAAAAAGAATACTTGATATATGCTCCTCCACCAACTGTAACATCAGAACATTGCCGGATATTGTGAAAATTATTGCTGACGGCAAGGATTTGCTCACTCGAATAACGGACGTTAAGGTAGAGGATTTATTAGGGCGAGAAACGGTTATCTTGGCGGATAGTGCTAATAATTTAATAAAAGGCAAAACTATTATGGTCACAGGAGGCGGTGGGTCAATCGGCTCTGAATTGTGTCGGCAAATTGCAACACTAAATCCCAAGAAATTAGTTATTGTTGATATTTACGAAAATTCTGCCTATGCAATACAGCAGGAGCTTATAAGAAAATATGGAGATAACTTGTCGCTGGACGTTAGAATTGCATCGGTGCGGGACGCAAGAAAGATGGATATGCTGTTCAGCGAGTTTATGCCCAATGTTGTATTCCATGCGGCGGCGCATAAGCACGTTCCTCTAATGGAAGATTCCCCCGAGGAAGCGGTCAAAAACAATGTTTTTGGAACGTATAACTGTGCACTTTGCGCAGAAAAATATGGGGTTGAAAAATTCGTTTTAATCTCAACGGACAAGGCGGTAAACCCCACCAATGTAATGGGCGCTACCAAGCGTATATGCGAGATGATAGTGCAAAATATTGCGGAAAATTCTGATGGAGCAACAACATTTGTGGCGGTACGATTTGGCAATGTTTTGGGCTCTAATGGGTCGGTGCTACCACTTTTTAAAGACCAATTGGCAGAGGGCGGGCCTATCACCGTCACGGACAAGGATATCGTTCGTTATTTTATGACAATCCCAGAGGCGGTAAGCTTGGTTCTGGAGGCGGGAGCCATGGGCAAAAAAAGCGGAGAGATTTTTGTTTTGGATATGGGCGACCCTGTAAAGATTTTGACACTTGCGGAAAATCTTATAAAGATGGCAGGCTTTATACCATACAGAGACATAGATATAGTGTTTACGGGTCTGCGTCCGGGGGAAAAATTGTTCGAGGAGCTTTTGCAGGACGAGGAGAGCGTGCGAAAAACGGACAATAAAAAGATATATATAGGTTCGCCATTGCGCATGGATGCATCAAGATTTTTCACCGATTTACTGGAGCTTAAATCGGTGGCATATTCCAACGAGCAGGATAAGCTGATGGAAAAAATAAAAACCATGGTGCCCACATTCAATCACGAACTTATAAATTATCATTAATGGCAGGAGGGGTGTTATG